>JBARUR010000272.1:0-70400 GCA_049645845.1 Desulforhopalus sp.
TGGGTGAACTGCTCAACCGTTGATCCGGATTTCGCCCGGCAGATGGCCGGACTGGCAGAAGCACAAAACATTGGTTATCTTGATGCTCCGGTGGCTGGTACCAAGGGGCCTGCCGAAAGCGGCGACCTTGTCTTTCTGGTGGGCGGCGAAAGCGGAAATGTTGACAGATGCCGGCCCTTGTTTGACTGCATGGGCAAGAAAACCGTGTATCTCGGTGATGCCGGTATGGGATCTTCCATGAAAATGCTCTTTAATCTGATGCTGGGTTTTACAATGGAGGCATACAGCGAGACGCTTGTGCTGGGTGAGGCACTTGGCTTCAGCAAAGAGGATGTCGGTAAGGTGCTTCTTGAAGCCCCGGTTACCGCTCCCTTTATCAAATTGAAGCATCCGCTCATCGCCGAGAACAATTTTGAAGAACATTTCCCCCTCTGCTGGATGCGCAAGGATCTCCATCTCGCCGCCGATGCCGCCTATAGTAGCGGAGTTGCCCTGCCGGCTTTGAACTTGATCAAGGAGATCTATGGTCTTGCGGAAAAGCAGGGCCTTGGCCGGAAAGATTTTGCTGCTGTATACCAGTTTCTTGCAGGAAAAAATAAGCCCTGAAGTTTAACTGTCCGCAAGCTCTGAGGTGGTAGATTTATTACTTAAGGGCTTGTTCAAGTTTTTCGAACCACTTCTTTATCTCAATTTTGCAGGGATTCCTGGAGATGCCCGCGGTCATTGACTGTTTCAACGTGAAAATCCGTCCCATCCTTATAAAGGATATTCAGTGCCGCTGTACCCTGCCGTAATTCCCGAAATCGGTCTAAGGGAATTTTTGATGCGAAGCATAATAAGGAAATGATGACGAAATTGTGCGAACAGATCAGCAGAGTAGAATCCGGGGCGCAGGGCTCTGAAATCCGGTTCAAAGTTTCAATTGCTCGATATTGCACGTCCTGAAGACTTTCTCCACCCGGCATGGACAAGGCGGCCGGATTTTTCTCCCAAACCTTCCGGAAATCCTGATGCTGTAATGCCCACAGCTGAGCTTCCATTCCTTCAAAGGTGCCCAGATCCATCTCTATCAGTCCCGATTCCTTAATCAAAGGAGCTGAAGGGTGAAATTTGCCAATGTGGGATGCCGTTTCAATAGCACGCTGCAGAGGACTTGAATAAATAGCTGTGATGTTCTCGGTTTTTAATGCCAAGGCCAGGGCGGACGCTTGGTCGTTACCTTTTTGGTTAAGTGGTATATCGCTTCGCCCCTGAAAACGATGAAGTCTGTTCCATTCGGTTTCTCCATGCCGGATCAGTATAATCCTCTTACCTGATGGTTTTATTTTTTCCATTGTGTTCATTCGTCGCACCGCTTCTTCTCCAATACTGGCATGAATTACACGCCAAAGTTAGCGCTGTCTGTTAATCTTCCGATCGCTGTATGGGCAGCACCTCGTAAATATCAATTCAGTTGCCGGATCCTGTCCAGTTCCCGAACAAGGAGATCAGTTCGAAAATACTGCAGCTGGTGCCCCATGTCGGGAATCATGATAGATACGGCATGAGGAACTTGGTAAGCAAATCCCCCCGCGTGTGAAAACTGGTAGATCACTTGGTCATCCGCACCATAGAGCATACTGACAGGAACGTTAATCGTATGGAATTTTGGGTATGACTCATCGAGAAATGGTCGGACCTGGTTCAGGTCGGAGGCATTGGCTAGAAACCTTTCCGGGGTGAAGAGCAAATCGAGGCAGGTGGATTCTGCATAATTGTCGGTAACTGGATTCGGTGCAAACGTGGTCGCCACCATGGACGGCGCTACAAACGGTGCAAAGACGGGGACAACGGCATAGCGAAACATATGGCCCAGCAATGGGGCGGTAGCCAGCCTGGTGTACCAGGATTCTCCGGATCCAACCGGGTAGACTACTCCGGCGATGAGCGCCAGACCGCGGTATTTCGTTGGATAATCGGTGAGCAGCCGTGCAGCGATAACTCCGGCCAGGGAGTGAGCGACCAGGATGGGACGCTCTAATTCAAGGCTGACGATAGCCTTGTGGATCAGTCGAGTCTGTTCGAGCAGCGACATGGGACCATGCCGCTCGCTATGGCCTAGTCCTGGGCGATCCAGAGCGATAAGATGATATCTTTCCGGAATTTTGTCAAAGATGGAATATTGCCACTGCAGCGCATTGCTCGATGCACCGTGGAGAAAGACGATAGTATCCTTGCCGCCCGATCTTTCCAGATAGTGGAGAGCGTGGCCGTCGACTTCCACAAAAGCTCCTGCCGGCGAACATTTCTCGCGTATTTCATGAAGTTTGTACTGGCTCAGCAAAGCTGCTCCAGTTAATGCAGCGACTGTACTCAGGCACAAAATGATGGCAATAAGTTTCATCAACCTCCTATCTCAAATTTCTAGCTGAGAACAAGCTTCAAGCAGCAAATGTATATACAGAAAACCATTGACCCAAGACGGTAAGTGGTTAGTTTTCTGCCCTGGATAAATTACATATCTCAATATATATCGTCTGGAATCACCTGCTTTGCCGGTGCCGCAGTCTATATTCTCCAAGGGGATTTCGCCTTGGCATTTAATCCTCAAAAATCAATAGTCACGATAACTCCTATAACTCTGAATTCTTAATCTACCTATATTCTGGAACAAACTCTATCCATTGTTCAAGAATCAAGCTATGATGCTCGACGAAACGAAAACCCTGGCTGACTCACCCATGGAGATTCGTCGGATAAAAACAAACGGTTCATCGATAGGGTTATCAGCCCGATTCAAGGTGATGAAGCACTCGATGATTTGAACATAAACGACGTGCTCGAACGTTGCTTGGAAACCTTTGATGTGCCTCCTGAAGTCTGGACAGAGTTGACCGGCTCTTATGATGAAATCATCAAAGACCTGCAGGATGTTGATAGAAATGCTGGAACATGACAAGCATGAATTGGAATCATCTAAGGGCCAGTTTTTTGTGACGGATAATGGAACGCTCAAGTTGGATGTTCGCTTTGAGGATGAATCTGTATCGCTGACCCAGCAACTCATGGCAGTTACAACATATGTCGACCGAGCCTCACCCCAATTAACCCAACTATACCTATTCCAAAAAGCAACAGAGTCGATGGTTCGGGTACTGGCTCAACTGTTGCGAGAGCAGCTTCGAAAATTTTTTGATGGCCCAGCGACGATGGGTGAAACCCATCAACCCAGAATAATTCCAGCCATTCTGGAGTGCCAACTGGATACTGCTCAAAAATGGTAAACACGTCCAGGAGATAGAGTTCGACGTCGGTGTGGCGGTCATTGAAATCATGGAGCGTATTTTCGAGTGAAGAGTTGTAAATGAGTGTCCAAAAAGTCGCCTCTTCCGAAGCGACAGGTTCAGACACAAGAGAAGGTGAACTGCCAATATCCGGAAGGTTAGGTACAAGAAAGTTACGGCCTCCGGCAAGATATAAATTCTCCAGCGCAAAATCGATGTTATACACTGCATTCAAAGGTGATCTTGACTGGAGCAGATCATTGGCTCCGGCCCAAAGAGTTACCAAACTGTCACCGGGTAAAGACGGAAACTGTTCAACCTGCCATTGGAGCCCGGTGATCGGTGAGCCTATTCTGGGGTTGTCGTAGCCGGTGGTAGCACCACCATGGGCTATATCGAAGAGAGGTGCAGAGTAGTGATCTGCCAACAGTTCCACCCATAATGGTCCGTCAGTGAATCTACTGACATTACCGTTGTCAGAGAGGCTATCTCCAAGACTGACTATGGAGCTGTACCCCAGGGCTATACTCGCTGGACTGAAAAACAGAACCAGAACCACGGCAGTAAAAAATGGACGACATTTACTTTTCATATCTCCCCCCTCTCAGGTAAATAAAGTAATAATCGACTTTCAATTGCTTGAGTGCGAATATGCTCCATATGTTTGTAGTCTAAGCAGAGATGAGTCAGGTTTCAATGAAATAAAAAATGGGCTATGAAGAATGATGTCGATTTATAGGGATTGCTATAGACATGTGCTTGAGACAACAGGTATTTTAAGATATTAGGTCAGGAAAAATTATCTGAATACGAAAAAAATGCTGTTTGATACAGGTATGGGAGGTAGAGTAGTGTTTCCGTAATAATGATAGCGTTGATAAACTCTTCACCTCTTCGTATTCTACTTCATGAATAATCGAACTCTTGATACTCCTTCCGTTGTCTCCGGACAAGCGATCGGATGGCTGGCGGTCTTCGGTTCCGCTTTCTTCTTTTATCTGGCCACACTCATTATCCGCTGGGCTGGATCCCATGTTGATATTTCATCCGCTTATTTTGTCTTCAGCAGATTTTTGCTTGGATTCATTATCGTCTCAACAACTATGATTATCCAGAGACAACGACTGCATCCACAAAAATATCATTATCTTATAGGAAGAACTGTAGCCAATACCGTTGCGGTCTTCTGTTTCTATAAGGCAGTTGAGGTTGGGTCGGTGGCTGAAGCCAATATCCTTAATATGACATATCCTCTTTTCGTTGCCTTGTTTTCATGGTTTTTTCTCAAGAATCAGAGAGATGTACTTTCCCTCCTCATAGTTGGCGTGGCTTTTGCCGGAATATGGATGGTGCTGTCACCCGGTGAAATAAAACTGAGGTGGGAAAATCTTTGGGGACTTGGTTCCGGTATTACTGCTGCGGCTGCAATTATTTATCTCAATATCAGTCGGCGTTATCATGATTCACAGACCATCCTGTTCTTTATGTTTGGTTTAGGCATGATTCTTATGCTGATATTTTTTCACGAGGCAATTTTTTTGCCCAATTCCACAGAATTGTTTTTTCTTCTAAGCTGTTCTGCTGCCGGTGTGCTTGGACAATATCTGCTTACGTATGGCTTCCTCTATGTGACTGCGGTGAATGGTTCGATAATTTCCTCCAGCAGGATATTGCTGGCCGCTCTCCTTGGGCCTCTTCTGGTTGCTGATCCGCATTTGACTCTCGTTGGCTGGTTTGGTGCTCTACTCATTTTTGCAGCGAATGCAGCGCTCGCATTGAGAAGTTAGCACCGATTTTATCCTTGATAAATTCTGAATTCCGATTTAAGTGGGGAAAAAATGAAGGTGGCGCCGGAGCGATTGAGGCGAGACTCTTCCTTAAATATTAAAGTCGAATTAATAACAGTTTGTACCTGGATAAGCAGACATGAATGAGAAAACATTATTTGCGCATCTCCTGAAAGTGATTGAGCAATATCGAGCTACACAAAGGAGCGGTAAATTTCTCGATTACCACAGTCCTGCAGAATTGGGCAGGATTCTAGACCTTGATCGACCCGGTAAACCCGGTGACTGGCAGGAGATATTTCACTGGGTTGATAAATATCTGGCTTATTCTGTGAAAACTCATCATCCTGCATTTGTCAATAGAATGTGGGTGGGGGCTAATCTGCCTTCTATTGTCGGCGAAATTATTGCTGCAATAACTAATACTTCCGCCTGCACCTTTGAGTCTGCTCCTGTCTCAACCCTCCTTGAGAAATATATGATTAGGCAAATGCTTGATCTTGTCGGTTTTTCAAATGGGGAAGGGCAGATGACCACAGGTTCAAGCAACGCCAACATGATCGCCATGATGGCAGCAAGAAATCTCAGCAACGACTCGATAAAGAAAGCCGGACTCTTCGGCCAGAAGAAGCTGTTTGCTTTTGTAGGGGCCGATGCTCATTATTCAATGGATAAGGCGGCAAATATCCTTGGTATTGGTACAGATCAGTTGATCAAGGTGCCTCTAAACGGCCTCGGCATTATGGAGCCGGAAAAACTGGAAGCGGCTATTGATATGGTTCTCGTCAATGGGGGGCTGCCTTTTTTTGTTTCGGCAACCGCTGGTACAACTGTACGAGGTGCCTATGATCCCATTGAA
Source organism: Desulforhopalus sp. (assembly GCA_049645845.1). GTDB lineage: Bacteria > Desulfobacterota > Desulfobulbia > Desulfobulbales > Desulfocapsaceae > Desulforhopalus_A. The sequence continues at coordinate 5,910 of JBARUR010000272.1, forward strand.
CAGTTGTTGGAACTTCGGGATAGGTATGGTTTTTGGCTCCATGTGGATGGTGCATGGGGTGGAGCTGCAGTGCTCAGCCCCACGCTCAAAGAAAAATTCCTTAACGGTCTTGAGGAAGCTGATTCATTCACCTGCGATTTCCATAAGATGCTTGGGGCTTCGTTGATGTGTAACATTCTCTTGATAAATAAGAGGAATCACACTTTGGGAACTGTCCTCAGCGCAGGTGATGGAAGTTATCTCTTCCGGGATGAACTTACCGATGAAGTTGAAGACTTCGGGGTTGTTTCTCTACAATGTGGACGGCGGGTTGATAGTCTGAAATGGTTTTTGGATTGGAAATTCTTTGGCAAAGAAGGCCTTGGGAAGAGAGTAGAGAAATATCTTGAACTCTCCGAATATGCAGAGAGTTGGGTAAAACAAAGTGCCGAGCTCGAAATGGTGGTCCCTCGGACATCGTTTAACACGTGTTTTCGTTTCAAGGTCGCCGAAGAAATGAGCAATAATTTTAATCTGACATTGAGAAACAGGCTGCATCAGGACGGGAAAAGCCTCGTCGGGGTGGCATATATAGACGGACGATTAGTAATGCGTTTTTTGATTTCCAATCCCGCAGCAGAATATGCGGATATAGATAATTTTTTCAGCGAGTTAGTTAAAACAGGAAGAGATTTGCTTGTACAACAGGAAATAACTGTTGATAAGAATTAACCCGCACTTCTCATGTATATTGTACCTCCCTTTAACTAAACACGTAAAAAGTCCCGGAATGACGTAAACCGAATAGTTAAGGTTTTTACGAACATATCAATTTTGCAATCGTGATTAAAGTCAGCTACAATGTTTCGGTGTAAGTTGATTAGAAAAAAAATCCATTTCTTTCGTTCAAATAATTTGGTGTAAATTTCATGAAAAAAACATTTCAGGAACAATTGCTGCAGTTAGGACTGGTCGATAAAAAGAAAGCGAGTCAGACTAAAAAACAGCAGCATCAAAATAAAAAAAAGAACGATAACGCAGGTAAAAAGCATGTTGTTGTCGATGAAAACGCACTTCTCGCTCAACAGGCTGAAGAAAAAAAGAAGGCTCGAGCCAGAAAACTGAATCTGCAGCGGGAGGCTAAGCTGCAAAAGAGAGCTGAAGATGCTCAAATTAAGCAGCTGGTCGAACAACACCGGCTGGAAAAAGATGACCGCGGAATTGCCTATCGCTTCCCTGTTGAAGGTAAGATTCAAAGAATCTATGTGAGTAAGGAAGTTGCCGACCAATTGAGTGATGGCCGACTTGGTATCGTCGGACTTGTCGGGCAGTATGAAGTGATCCCCAGAAATATTATCGAGAAGATTCAGGAGATAAGCAAGAGGGTCTTTGTCAATATCAACGTCGCAACTTCAGATAAGGCGTCTGACCCGGATGATCCTTATGCCGGTTTCGAGGTGCCGGATGATCTGGTGTGGTGATCACTCGCGTCAGACGGAATCATCCCGTATTTTTTTTAATGCTTTTATTGAGTGGCTATCGTTGAAAGTAAACTGAGCTGAATCGATTGCGGTTTTGCCTCAATGTTGGCAATTGTTGTGTTGATGGTGAGCGTTTTGGAGCCGGCTCTGGCAATAAGAGGATCCAGATCCTGTATAGATATCGGGAACTCCTGGCCATTCAACACTCCCACCAACAGTTGACCTATATCGGCACTTGGATCGGTGCCATTTGACGAAACATCTTTAATTATTGGCTTGATAAAGAGAGTCTGGCTTTTCGCATCAAAACGAATGACCGAATCGGTTTTAAAATCAACTTCTACGGTTCCAACCTTTAGTCTTATCTCATGTCCGGCAATTTCAGTAAGAAGCACAAGGTTGTTGCCTGCTAAATGGAGGCGGCAGGCGAGATGGTCGTCTGTTAGCTCTAATTCACTGATGTCGATAATGTGTAATTCTCCCTCAATGGATTTTGAATGGGCATCAATGCGTAAGGGAAGAACTGCTGCAGTGGCTCTGTTTATTACCTTTTCGGGTAAGTTAAGGGTGATGAATTCTTCGGCAGCAGCCATGCTCGCCGTACTGGAAAAAGCTACCCAAAAGAACAGAGTGAGGAGATAGAAGAAGGAAGATTTTTGCACCATTTCTGAAAGTAATCCCAGTTGAATTTTTTGACTGCACTTTTTGCAGGGGGTATTTACAGCCATCCCTGAAATTGTGTTAACCTGTTGTCGAACAGCGTTAATCCGATGGAAACCAACCGCGCATTCTACTGTTTTTTATTTGAACAGGCAATGGAGGAATCCTTTGGTAACAAAAGATAATGCAAATACACTTCACCTTTTTTTTGAATAAAGACTTGCCCGATACTTGCCATGGAAACGACACTAACGGTTAGTTCAGACTGTCTTCTGGCGGGTATTGATACAGAGCTTGAAGAGGAAATTAAAAACAGGCTGACTATCGATAACCCGCAGTACGCAGCCGCCAAAAAATATGGTCGCTGGGTAGGGAAAAAACTCAAACCACAGCTGAAATATTACGATCCTGTTCCGGGCGGGTTACATTTTCCTCGGGGATTTTCTAATCAAGCGGTGCTTTTGTGTCGACAAATTACAGGCAAAGATCCGAAAATAATCGACAAAAGAAGATTGTTGCCGGAGGTTGATTTTGTTTTTAACGGTGAATTAAGGCCTTACCAACATGAAGCTTTAGCCGCAGCTGAAAATAAATCTTTCGGAGTGATTGAGGCCGGGACCGGCAGCGGTAAGACGGTCATGGCGCTCGCACTTGTAGCAAAGCGACGCCAGCCGACTTTTGTCGTTGTTCACACTAAGGAGTTATTGTACCAATGGCAGGAGAGAGTCCGGCAGTTTCTCGGTTTAGAGCCCGGATTGGTCGGGGATGGGAAATTTATCCTTGCTCCTGTCACCATAGGTATCGTGAACAGTACCGGAAAACGTGTTGAAGAACTCGTACCGCATTTCGGGCACCTGATCGTCGATGAATGCCACCGGGTTCCGGCAACTCTCTTTACCGATGTAGTTTCCAGATTTGACTGTCATTACCTGCTGGGACTTTCGGCAACTGCCTATCGCAGCGATACCGAAATGACCAAGTTGATTTATTTTTACATGGGTGACCGGCTTCATCAGGTCGACCAGGACGAGTTGAAGGCAAGCGGCGCAATTCTTGCGCCCAAAGTTATCCGCAACGTCACTTCTTTCAGCTATCGTTATCGTGGAGATTACCAGGCGTTGATTAAAACCCTGGTGCACCATGAGGGAAGAAACCTGCAAATTCTCAACGATATCCTCAAGGTTGTCAGAGAGCCGGACAGTGGAACTGTGTTGGTGGTATCCGACCGATTGAATCATTGCCGGTTTTTTGAAGAAAAATTGCAGCAACATAATGTCGGGGTAAAACTACTGCATGGACAACTTGCCCCTGAAAGCAGACATGAAATCGTCGAGGCGGTCCAGACAGGGAAGGTTGAGGTACTTGTCGCAACCCTGCAGTTGATCAGTGAAGGATTTGACTGTCCTGGTCTTACTACTCTTTTTTTAACAACTCCCATTAGCTTTGAAGGCCGGCTGCTCCAGGTAATAGGTCGAATAATGCGTCCGGCGGAAAATAAAAGAGCCCGGGTCTTCGATTATATCGATGAAAATGTTCCTGCCCTGTTGCGCTCGGCAAGGGCTCGGTCTCTTGTTTTATCGCAACTTTAGTGGCTTATGTCGAAAACATGGTTAATGTCACTCTAGATGTCCTTCCTTGCTTTTAAAATGATTGTAGGGTAAGTTTAAAGATTTTCAACTCGAAAAATGTGTATTCAAAGCACTGCTTGTTGGAGCTAGTGCTTTTTTTGTTTATATAACCAGGCAGTAAGACCTCACTCATATGGTGAGGAAGAAAGCCGCAGTACTTGGAGGCCTTACAGGCACAAGATGGAACAGAGTAAAATTCGTAATGTGGCGATTATCGCCCATGTTGATCATGGTAAAACAACGCTGGTGGATCAGCTTTTTAGACAATCCGGAATGTTCCGTGACAACCAGGAAGTTTCCGAGCGATTAATGGACTCCATGGATTTGGAGCGAGAGCGTGGAATCACTATCACCGCTAAAAACGGGTCCTATAATTTTAAGGATTACTGGATCAACATTATCGATACTCCGGGACATGCCGATTTCGGAGGCCAGGTAGAGCGCGTCCTGCGTATGGCGGATGGTGCCCTGCTGCTTGTCGATGCCCAGGAAGGTCCAATGCCACAGACCTATTTTGTGTTGAAGAAGGCTCTGGAAAACAACCTGCCGGTCATCGTTGTTATTAATAAAATCGATAAACCGGCTGCCCGTTGCGACTGGGTTGTGGATCAGGTATTCGATTTATTTGTAAAGCTCAATGCGCCGGATGATGTGCTTGATTTTCCGGTAGTTTATGCTTCCGCCAAGAACGGCTATTCGCTGCTTGATCCTGAAGATCCTGTAGAAAACGGTGGAAGCATGATTCACATTTCTCAGATGATTGTCGACCATACGCCGGCGCCTACAGGTTCAAGTGAAGAGCCTTTGCAGATGCAGGTCGGGACCATCGATTATTCACCCTATCTGGGTAGACTTGGTATTGGTAAGGTGGTCAACGGTACCATGCAGCTCAATCAGCCTATAGTTGTGGCTCGCCGGGATGGTACCATCAAGCCTGTACGGATCTCAAAGATTTTTCGGTTTGAGTGTGATGGAAAAATTGCCGTCGAAACCGCTGGTGTTGGTGAAATTGTCGCGGTTGCCGGAATGGAAGATGTGACTGTTGGAGTAACATTTACCGATCCGGATAATCCTCGTCCATTGCCGCTTGTCTCCATCGATCCGCCGACTATCTCGATGAATTTTATTCCCAACGATTCACCCTTTGCCGGTAAGGAAGGAAAATTTGTTACCTCCCGACATATCAATGACCGCCTGCAGCGTGAAATTCTTTCCGATGTGGCGTTGCAATGCGCTCCGCTGGAGGATGCCGTTGGTTTTAAAGTCTCCGGCCGTGGCGAATTACATCTTTCCATTCTCATCGAAAAAATGAGAAGGGAAGGCTATGAGTTTCAGGTGACCCGTCCCCAGGTTATATACAGGGAAGAGGGCGGCAAGGTTTTTGAGCCCTATGAGAAACTCACCGTCGACGTCGATGAGTTGTATCAGGGACCGGTTATTGAAAAACTTGGCAAGCAGAAAGGTCAGCTTGAGGAAATGAACAGTGCCAATGGCATGGTTCGGATGGTGTTTAATATTCCTACCCGCGGGCTGCTAGGGTATCGCTCCCAGTTCATGACCGATACTAAAGGAATGGGGATGATGTCCTATGTGTTTTCTGAATATGGACCATACGCCGGAGATATTATCAATCGGGTGAATGGTGTCCTTTTGGTCAAGGAGCCTTGCACAGCTGTAGCTTTTGCGCTCTTTAATCTTCAGGAAAGAGGGAAGCTGTTCATTCATCCCGGCGATCCTTTGTACCCGGGGCAAATCATCGGGGAGTGCAGCCGCTCGTCTGATTTGGTTGTTAACCCGGCAAAGGGCAAAAAACTGACTAACATGCGGGCTTCAGGTACTGATGATGCGGTTATTCTGACCCCACCGGTCACAATGTCCCTGGAAGAATGTATTGCTTATATTAATGACGATGAACTGGTGGAGGTGACACCGGCTTCAATCCGACTGCGCAAGAGGGCTGGGACAAAAGTAAGGGGATAATTCCTTATGAAAGAACTTATTATTCTGGCGGGAGCTGGTTTGATCGGGCTTATTACCTTCGGTATTATAGCCAAAAAATACGGCAGCAACTGCACTCCCTGAATAATGCTCTATGGATCCATAGGCATGGGTCTTTTCAGCTATTGGTTGTTACGAAGTTTTTTATAGATTGCAGTTCAGGTCGATGAGATTTTCGCCCTGAACTGCAACTGTATCTCAATTCTTCCGGCTAGCTTTACTTTCTGCTCTTGAAATAATCTGCCAGGATTTTGGCATGATCGAACGCCAGGGTCGGGAGATTGTCCTGTGTGAAGAGTTCAGCCCGGGCTGCATCATCACCCGCGCAGGGGGCACCGTCGGCTTTGCCGATGAAAACTGTTGAAGCAGTGTGCATACGCGGGTCTCGACCAGGATTTGAGTAGGTGTGAAACTGGCTGAGATTGGCAACTTTCAGGCTGGTTTCTTCTTCAGCTTCCCGTAATGCCGCCGTTTCATAGGATTCTCCATAATCAACAAATCCTCCTGGCAGTGCCCAGCCAAATGGCGGGTTCTTTCGCTCAATGAGCACTATCTGATCTCCAATTTCGATAATAATATCTACAGTCGGAGTCGGATTCCTATGACTTTCAATTTCGCCGTTGCAGTGAGGACATTTCATTTTGTTTTTATGATGAGGAAACAAGAGCTAAAATTTCATCCCAGTCAGCAACCATCTGCAGGGTATGACGGTCTCTGTTCCAGGGTTGAGTGAAAACAAAGGGAGTGATGTTTTCATTGACCAGTTGGTGGCATGTTTCTACCCGATCATCGATGAAATACTTCAGTTTGTGTTGATGGATGTATCTGACCTTGTCATTATGATCACCGGTTGCGACTACTCTGATGTTCTTCCTGGCAGTCTTGCTGAGGTAGTAATCAAGCCAGTCAAAGACAGGGTTTTGCAGTGGACGGGCGGTAATGATGTTTACTGTCGAGGTTAAAGAAAATTGCTCAATACATTCGAGCGCTCCTGGTATGGGCAATAAGCCGGTACCGAGTGAATCGGTCAGGATGTCGGTGAATATTTTTTCCACCAATGCACAAGGAATATCCAGGCAACTCTCCAGTTGGAAGTTCGTTATATCCTCCGCAGTAAAAGAGCAGTACCCATAATCAGAACAGGCCAGACGAATAAATGTCTCAGCTGTGTCTGCAATTACACCGTCAAAATCGAAGCCTATCTCTTGTATCGGAATTATTACTCTGGGAGGGAGGGCATAATTAGTATCGAACATAACCTGCCTCAATTTCCTTTACCTGATTGCAGAGGAGAATGTTTTCCGGAGTGTCGATTCCTGTTTTTTTCCCAAGAACAACAATAGCTCCATTAATGGCATCGATTTCCGTGCGCCGTTTCTTCCGCACATCCTGCAGCATGGAAGATACATTTTTTGCTGTTTTACTGCAGACAAGCCGCGTTGCCGTATATGGTTCATCCATAATGGGAATATTATTGTTTCTGGCTAATACCATCGCTTCTGTAATGACAGCTTCCATGCGTTTGTCGACCCCCGGTAGAGTGAGCAAATCACCGTTGTTACAATCAAGGATTGCCGTGAGGGCATTGATTCCGGCATTAACAAAAAGTTTTGCCCAGAGTCTGGCAAGAATGTTATCGGTAAGATGAACCACCAATCCACCGGAAGAGAAGACATCGTGCGTTTTTTGTAATAGCTTTGCCTTCTCGTTATCCAAAGATTCCAGAAAACCCAGATAGGTTACTCCGCTTCCTGCGTGTCTGACCTGACCCGTACTGAGCAGGGTAGCACCTTCGGTTGTGGTGCCGAAGGCAGCAGTAGCTTCATGAAGATGATCCGCCAAGTCCAGATGGCTGATACCGTTTTGCATGAAAACAAGCAGCACATTTTTCGATAGAATGGGCTTGCAGAATTGCAGACTATTGATCACATCGTATGATTTGACGCAAAGCAGTACAACGTCGACAGGATCAAGCTGGCGCGGGTCGGAGACAGCAGTTACGGGTACTTTTATCAGTTGTTCGTTCAGGTGATAGCTAATGCCGTTCCTGGTCAGTTGGTCGGCCCGATCACTGTTGTAATCAAGGATTGTCAGCCTGTCTGTGGAATTCATTCCCTTTACAATGACAGAACTGAGCAGACAGCCGAGTGCGCCTGGGCCAACCAGTAGAAAATGCATATTCAGCCTATTTCTTCTCTTATATTAAATTGATAGATGGCGAAAACCCATGCAAACCATTTAATTGGTAATGGCGGCATCTTCAACAATAGCGGAATATTTATATCCTGCCCCAAAATCTTTTTCAGCTGCCAGTTGTCCCTCAATGGTAACTATGCTGTCAACTGCAACAGTTTCTCCGGTGGTAACGACCAGGTCGTGAGTATTATGTAAAGGGTCGCCGGTACCATCCTGTATATGTATCCAGTTTTTGCCCATGATCATTGGACTGAATTTGACTACTTTTCCCTGTACCCGTACTTTTTCTCCCGCAAGTTGTTTGGCTTTCTCGAATATTTCTTCAACGGTATAGCCGTTATCTCCGGTGGCTTTTTCAATGGAGATCTCTTCGAGCGGGGCAATTGCTCCGGCACTACCTCCGGAAACAGCAGTTGATATGTCGGGTTGAACATTCTCCTTCTCGGCTTGGATAGCAGCGGTAAAAGAATCAGTTGGCGCCGGTTGTTTGGGATTTTCTTTATTTTGTGTGTCTGCTGCTTTTTGATCTGCCAATCCCGGACTGAAGATAACTGTTTCAAAGGTACGGTTAAGGGATTTGCTGTTGAAATTCTTCATTTCTATCCCTTCGTAATAACTGACCGTTTCGCCAGTTTCAACCTTTGCACCAGGAATTGCTACCCATGTTTGTTTCATTTGGTTCTCGATGAGCATATAAGTATAACCGGAAGCATTCATCGTTTCTATGATGGTTCCGCTAGCGGTTGGTACATCGGAGGGTGTAGATGTTTTCGGCATAGCCAGAGCGTTTTGAGACAGAAAAGCCGGATTGAAAGCAAACAGTGCGGCAATTAAGAAAAATATAATTTTACTACGCATCGACAAACTCCTTCGGAAAATTGTTATGGTTGAAAGCTGACGAGAGACAATGTTAGTCATTTTCAATGAGAAAGGCAATGTGTTCGAGCAATGCCCTTGTCCATATTTCATAGGCCGCATCGGTAAGATGAACACCATCCTCAAGGAAAATCGGTTCCTTCGAGTCACCCGCTCGACTGTGAGTATCAAGAAAACAACAACCAGTCTGAACGGTAAAGGATTCAATGTGGCTGTTGAGGTTGGTGATTGTGTTATCGGACATATGAGGAAGTTGCATAGGAAACAAGCTGTTGACCAGGATTTCCGCCATCGGGAAGTCGTGGTTGAGCTGTACGAATATGGTTTTCAGGGTATTGATGTAATCAAAGTTACCGTTGAGGACATCATTGGTACCAACCATTAACATGATCACATCAGCGTGTTTTACCTGCTGTTTGATGTCCGGCAGGGAGGTCAGAAGATCCGAAGCCACCGCCCCTGGAACGCCCAGATTAGTCACTTTGTAGGAAGGCATCCGCGATTGCCAGTCATGGTCGGCAACGAGTGAATCCCCTAAGAGTAGTATTTGTGTCATTTTGGATTGTATTTCGGCAAATTAGTGCATTAAAAGTGACGGCATTGTAAAAAACCCCATATTCTCCGTTGTGCCCAAAAGCACGCGAAATCAGTACCTATCTCCTGCGAGGCGCCCCACATATGAAGTCTTTTACTTCTTCAAATATCAACTCTTAGAAACATATAGCATATGAAGATTATGCTGCCAAAGATTTTCTCAGTTAGTTTCCAGAGTTGCTTTATTCTTCATTCTTTTTGTGCGATTACAAAATATTATCTTGTTTTTTACAGAAATTTTATCTGTCTAGTCCTCACATAATTGGTATTTCAAAATCCCCATGCTTTGAGGGAGTCTAAAAATCAGATTGCAGAACTACGCATCCGAAAGGCGGAATGCCGATACAGTTTTTTGCTGAATGGGGGGGCGCATTCACAAGTGAAAAAATATCTCTTGGTGATTCTGCAGCGGTATCAATGATTCGATACCAGGTTCTGCCCTTTTTTTGTGGTTCAGGAGCTTTAAAATATAACGTTTGTCCTTTGTTGCCGTTAAGCATGACAAAAAAATCGCTTGCTTGCTCACCCCCGATTGTGGTGTTCAGGAGAAAAGCAAGACCGTGGCAATCCGGTGTCCAGTTCTGTACTCCCGGGATGAGGTATTGCCAGGAGATTGTTGGTGTTTGCTTTCCAGAATCTTCTGAAATCGAATCCTTCGGCTGAAAAAAATCTTCCCTGCGGAAAATGGAATGTGCTTTTCGAATCCCAATGCATTTTTTAAAAAAACGGTAAAATCCCTTGTTCGTTTCAAGAAGAGACCAGTCCAGCCAACTTGTCCGGTTGTCCTGACACCACGCGTTATTGTTGCCGTTTTGGGTACGCCCGAATTCGTCTCCGGCGCAAATCATCGGGACCCCCTGCGAGAGAAGCAATAAAACTGCAAAAGTTTTCATTCGGCGCAGGCGAAGCCGCATTGTAAGTGCTGAACATTTAAGACCTTCGTTTCCGCTGTTCCAGCTCAGGTTGTGGTTGTCGCCATCCCGATTATCTTCCCCGTTTGCGCGATTATGTTTATGATCGAAACTGACCAGGTCCCGAAGGGTGAATCCATCATGACTGGTCAGGAAATTAATCGAACATAAAGGTCCCCGGCCGCTGGACTGGTACAGGTCGGAACTGCCGGCAATGCGTGTCGCCAGATGAGTGACCGTGTCATTCTTACCGATCATGAAAGCACGCACATCATCCCTGAAGCGTCCATTCCACTCAGCCCAGCGCGAATCTGTGGAAAATGAACCAACTTGATATAACCCTCCCGCATCCCAGGCTTCAGCAATCATTTTCGTGTCTCGTAGAACCGGATCCTCACCGATAGCCTCGATCATAGGGGGATTCGCGAGGACGTGTCCTTGCTGGTCACGGCCAAGGATAGAGGCGAGGTCAAACCGAAAGCCGTCAATGTGCATCTCTGTTACCCAATAACGCAGAGAGTCACGTATGAGATGCCGAACCACCGGGTGGTTGCAGTTTATGGTGTTGCCGCAGCCGGAATAATTTAGATAATTATTATCTTTATTGAGAAGATAATAGATCGGGTTATCGATACCTCTGAAACTGCTGGTCCTCCCGTCATACCCTCCTTCGCCAGTATGGTTGTAAACCATATCTAGAAAGACTTCTATGCCGGCCTGGTGCAGGGCCAGAACCATTGTTTTAAATTCATGAATAGCCTGGGCGGGATCATGAGCATATCCGGAATTGATGGCGAAAAAAGAAGCAGGATTGTAGCCCCAGAAGTTTTTCAAAGGTTCATTCGTATCGGGGTTGTTAAAAACTGAATCATTTTCATCGAATTCAGTTACAGGCATGAGCTCGACCGCGGTTATGCCGAGGCTTTTTAGGTAGGGGATTTTCTCGATAATTCCGAGGAAGGTCCCCGGTGCAGCAACTCCTGAACTGGGATCATTGGTAAAGCCGCGAACATGGAGTTCATAGATAATGGTTTCCGACAGGGGTGTTTTTAAAGGTCTGTCTTTTTCCCAGTCGAAATCCAAATGCACCATTTTGCAGGATGGTTTGCTGCCGTATACAGCAGGTTCACCCCATTTTCTTGGTAGAAGCGCCTTGCTGTAGGGATCGATGAGAATTTTCGAATAATCAAAAATCAATCCATGCTCTGCCTTGGAAGGACCGTCTATGCGATACCCGTAGCTGTAGTTCAGCTGATGGGTAGTCAGGAGAATATGCCACATGTCCCCGGTTCGGTTTTCGGTGGGATCAAGCTCAAATTCAAGGCGCCTGGGGGACTTGGAACCTTTAGGCAGGTAGTCAATAACAAGGGTTACGCGGGTGGCATGGCGCGAGAAGAGAGCAAAATTAGTACCCTCCTCAAACCGGGTCACTCCTCCAGGGAGGGGGTAGCCTCTTTTTTGTATGGTGAATTTTTTATGGGTAGACATGTTGATAATGCTTACTATTATCTATCAAGCACAGGTAAAGTGCTTTGTTTCAGTATCCCCTCGAGTGGTGTTTACCTGAAGGGCGTTTATTTTTATCAAATCGCGTGGACTTGCTTTTGCCGGCCAGGCAAATAATGATACTCCTGCTGTCGTGATAAAGACATGATGTATGGGCATGAGATAATAAAATAGTCACGCATTCGCAAAATGGAGAAAATTATGGGTATGTTTCACAAAGTAAAAGTTGGCGACAAGGTCATTAGTCCTATTGATTGGGATATGACTCCGGACGCTTCCTTCGGAACCTTTGAATCCTGGGGTGGTCGAGAAAGAGTAAGGAACAATGATGAATGCGTCTACTATTTTTTTGTGGACAATTGGGGGAAAGAGCCGAAACTGTGCTTGATGGAAAGGGCCGTCAAGCACGCAAAGATTATGGCGGAGATAACAGCGCCGCCGGAAATTATCAAGCACTGTGTTAAAAGTCAGGGCAGTTCGTCTATTTTTGAAAAAAGTTATGCGATAAATGAACAAATTAAGCAGTGGTTGATAGATAACGTACTCGATGAAGGTGATTCCAGTCTGGTGGTGCCGAGGGTCCAAGTTGTCTTTAAAGAAGACATGGGGACGCCATTGCCGGATATCAAAGATCATCCCTATGAAGGAGAGAAAGTTCTTCTTTCTTCGGAACCGTGCATAATCAATGATGATCAGATATCCGATGTAATCAAAAAATGGAATTTCTTCGATTCCGAATATAATCCTTCAGGTAATTTCGAAAATTCCTTCGTTGCTTCCACAACCCCTGAAGTAATTATTGATCAGCGAACATCACTTATGTGGCAGAGAGATGGGCTTGATATTAATTCAATCCGCACAATCAATAAACAAATTGAAGAGTTGAATAAGCTCATCTTTGCCGGGTTTTCAGACTGGCGGTTACCTTCAATGGAAGAAGCCATGTCACTTATGGAGCCGGAGAAAAACAACAAAGATATTTTCTTAAAACCCTGTTTTTCCAAAGAGCAGCCATTCATATTTGTAGCTGCTCAGCGTAAGCCGGGCGGTTACTGGTTTGTCGATTATAAACAGGGGCGGGCTTTCTGGTCTTCGGGGACTATTCCGGGAGGATTTGGCAGATTGGTTCGAACTCTCCGCTGATTATCACCGTAAAAGGGCGGGTTCTGAGCCCGCCCTTTAAAACCCTGATCTTAATATCCACCCAACTCCACCTGTAAAATCACTTCATCAATAACAAGTCATACAGATCCATCCCGGATGGTCATAAATTATCTTCTATCTGAATTTCGCACCATCGGTTATGATTTATACAACTGCAGGGATAAATTTTATCGAGGACAGCTTGTTATGAAGAGAGAACTCACTCAGGAAAGGATAGAGTTTCTTGAAAAGGATTATCGAAGAGGATTCATTAAATTCTGTGGGTTTCAGGCATCAAAAATCGATAAAGGACTTTTTGAATCGACTTTGACAATAGGTGAAAATCACAAAACCCAAGATAACTTTATTCATGCGGGCCTCATTGCGACCATGTCTGATCATACAGCAGGATATGCCGCATACACCCTTGTTCCCGATAATATTAGAATATTGACCATTGAGTTTAAAATTAATTTTTTAAAACCTGCCTATGGCCATGCATTAAAATGTAAATCAGAAATTATAAGTCACGGAAAGCAAATTGTAGTGGCCCAATCCACAGTAATTGATATGAGGGATACCCATGAAAAAATGGTATCAAGAAGCACAATCACCTTGATGAAAATAGATGCCGATAAACTGTAAACGTTCAACGGCACAGCTAAACGTTTACTGGCCTGCCCCCTATACACTTTCATTTTTGATAGAATTATAAAGAAGATATGAATATTATCTACAACATCGGTTCCATGGCTTTGATGGGAGTATGCGTTTTTGCCGGGCTCAATAACCACTTCCTTCTTGCTGTGGTATATTTTTTAGCATCTATGGCTTTTCTTTTTGTAGCAAACCTAGACTCCATAATAAAAGAAAAAGTACCCAAAGATGGTTTTGAGGCTGAAGCCGAAGAATTGATTCAAAAGGCTGAGGTTACAATTAATGAAATGCAAAACCTTGCTAAGCTGGTTTCAAGGACGGCACTTTCCTTGATAAAGAGAAGTGGTCGTTTGGGTGGATATCCGGAAGAAGAGCAGGAGGCCCTGAAAGAGTCTTTTCTGGAATTGTTAAAAGATTTGCACTTGTCAAAGGAAGATAGAGAAAATGTACTTGAAGAATACAATAGATTCATTGAACAGGATTATGTGTTTTTGCTGTTGGAAAGTCATATTCCTATTAATTGGCCTAAGGAAGACCTGCAAAAAAGAAGAGATATGCTGAATATGGTCCCAAGTTGCCCTTCGCCGGAGCGAATAGAAGAATTGTTGATAAGGAACGAATCCTTGTCAAAGAATCACAAAGACATTTTAGAAGATTTTAAATATTTTCGTAAGTTCAGGGAATATCGTCGTCCGGAAATGATCCCAAAATACAAAGAGTTGAGGAAAGCCATGAACCTGTAGCAAAACTTTGCTGCAGTGAGGTTTGTTTTATTCCGGGGATACAAACTGATGCCTGACATAAGAATCAATGATTCATTGATTCTGTTCCTGTAATGCATCTCTTATCGCTTTTGCCAAATTTTCAACTCTATACGGTTTTTTCACATAAGCGCCTGCGCCCAGTTTCTTTGCCTCATTCACTCGCTCCGATTCGGAGAAGCCGCTGGTGATCACTGCACGCTGACCGGGATTATTCCTGATGATACGTCTGTAGGTTTCCAATCCGTCAATTCCCGGATCCATGATCATGTCCAGAATCAGTAGGTCGATCTGGTGGTCTAAAAGATAATCGATAGCCGCTTCGCCACTCGAGACGCTTCCCACTTCATAACCGATCCGGCTCAAGAGAGCTGTGGCAATTTCCCGCTGTTCCTGCACGTCATCAATGACCAGAATTTTTTGACCGGCACCTCTCAGTTCCTCTATGTTTTCCGGCTCGCTCACCTGCATACGAGGTTCTTTTGTGGAAGGGAGGTAGATTGTAACAGTAGTGCCGCGACCCTCTTTACTCTCTATGTCAATGTAACCACGGTGGTCTTTGACGGTACCCCAAACCACAGCCATACCAAGACCGGTACCACTGCGTCCCATCACCTTTTTGGTATAGAACGGTTCAAAAATTCGACTGATATCCTCATCCGAAATACCGATGCCGTTATCCATTACCTGCAGTACTACATAATCCCCTTCTTCAATATCGTCGTAACCTTTTATGGGAGAATCTATATAGCGGTTTTCGGTTTTAATGCGGACAACACCACCATTCAAGGTTGCTTCTGCTGCGTTGGAAATCAGGTTCATGGCAGTTTTGCTAAGATGAACAGGAGAACCTGAAAAAGAGAGAAGGTCAGGGCAGAGGTCCAGTTCCATCCTGATGCCGGGATGATGTAACCGGAGGTTTTCGTATTCGGGATTTTTCAGGTAATCATTAATCACTTCATTCAAGTTGACGACCTCGGAGACTGAAACTCCTCGACGTGCCAGGGTCAATAGGTCCTGAACAATATTGGCGGCGCGTTCGCCGGATTTTTGGATAGTGCGGATGGATTTTTCCAGAGGACTCTTTTCCGGGAGTTCCATCAGAATAAGTTCAGGATAGCTAACCAATCCCGACAAGACATTGTTCAGGTCATGGGCAACACCTCCTGCCAGGATTCCAATGGCTTCCATTTTTTGGGCTCGCTGAAGCTGGTCGAGCAATCGTTTCTTTTCCTCTGCAGCGGTCACGCGCTCAGTGATATCCCTTACCATGCCCAGCGCAAGATTGTCGGACACTGCCACTAACCTGCATTCATAATGCCGGTCGTCATCTTTGAACGGAAGGGAGTATTCGAGCACTCTCATCCCCCTGGTCTCAAAGGTTCTGGTAAGCTGCTTTCGGAAATTCCCGGCGATATGCTTCGGCATAACCTGTTCGATTGTTTTGCCGATACATTGCACGGGAGAGTTGGTGAAATAATCAGCTGTACCCCTCATTTCAACGATTCGTCCTGCATTATCGAACTGGAATAAACTATCGGGTATGGCATCGAGAATTGCCTGTGTTCTGGCTTCACTCTCCCGTATCCTTTCTTCTGCCCTTTTACGCTCTGTAACCTCTTGCTGCAGGGTTTCCTGGCGTTCCCATATCTCATCGGCCATCTTGCTGAACCGTTCGGCGATGCCGACCAATTCCAGATGGCGAACCTCATCAAACCGGTAGTTGTGATCACCACGGGCAACTCTGTCCATTCCCTGATAAAATATTGCCAGGGGTTTTCGTATAAGTACCCGCAAAATTATCCTGTTGCCGATGACAATAACCAGCAGGGAAATCGCCAGCACCACGATAGCAATATTGCGGAGCCAGATCAGGTCATTACGGAAGGTATCAAGGGATAAGGAAAACTGAGCCCAGCCGATTTTTTTGCCGAGATGAGAGATTCCGATTTCCCTGACTATTTGCTTTGGAGATGCCTGTCTTTGGAATTCGTAGAGGACTTTGTCTTTGTTGTCACGAACGACGAGTGTCGTAAACAGTTCATTGCGGGCGAATCCTTGTGCAATCTGCCGAATTTGCCCGTCATCATAATCCCATATCGGGACTGAGAGTGTTTCGGCGAGATTTATTGCATATTCGTCTGCCTTGGATAGAAGCTGATGGTAGAGATAATCGGCCTGCCGGTTATACATTAAAAAAAGTAGAACTCCTTGTACCAGAAAAACTGAAAAGACCAGGCTGATGGTAAGTTCCGTAGAGATGGATCGGTATTTCATGATTTGAATCCTAAGGGAGTACATGACATACAAGTGGATAAACCGTATCTTGCGAGCCTTCTGAATTATGGCTTATAGTTATAGCGATGACATATCTCCTGATAGATTCCATCCGCTTTCATTTCATCAAGGACCATTTGCCACAGCCGGATGACGTGGGGTGAGGTCTTCTTTGAGAAGACGATATAGTTGTCCACCGTACGGAGGGGATAAATGAGCTCCAGTTGGTCTGGTGATACATCAGCTTCTTTGGCCAAATACGGCATATTAAAATCGGAACTGACCCATAAATCGATATCCTCCTGTTCAAGGTGCTTCACATTATTGATATTTTGATTTGTCGGTACCAGGTTGTTGAAGCCCAGCGCCTGCAGGTACTGCATCTTGGCGTCCTTGAAATAGGTACCGATACGAGTCACCTGTCTGGCTGCTTCGAGATCAGCAACCTTAACACCGGAACCCTTCCAACCATAAAGTCCCCACTGTTGCCGATAGAGCGGACCAACCCATTTAAACAGCGATTCCCGCTCGGGAAACCTGGTTGTTGAAAAAAGTGCGGTGTTGCTGTCAGATTGGGCGAGTTCATATCCTCTGGCCCACGGGACCATCGAAATCGTATCCGACCGGCCGATCCGTCTGAGGATTTCCTGGACAATCTCAACTGAGAGCCCTGTGTACTGATTGTTTTCTTTATAGGAAGAAGGAGGTGAATCCTCGGTATATAAAAGAAGTGAAAAGTTCGCATCGGTTTGGAGGGGACGTTCTGATACTGCGATGGAATCAGGAGGTAACCATTTCTGCGCCAGCCAATGGAAGGTACCGTCCGCTTTGATTTCATCCAGGGTTTTCTGCCATTGCCGCACCGTGGCTAGTGGAGTTTGCTTGGAAAATGCGATATAGGAAGAGTTTTGCTTATATGTATAAACCTCTTCGATCTCGTTTGGGTCGATTCCAGCTTCACGAGCAACTTTTGGGGCGCCTATATTATCAAAAAACCAGAGATCCACGCGCCCGGCCATTAATTTACGAACACAGCTCTGTGGGCTGTTCGAGCTGTCAAGATTGGCAAATCCAAGGGATTCCAATATTTGTTCTCCAACATCGGCCCTATATGTGGCAATTGCATCCAGTTGTTTCGCTGTTTCTAATGAGCTGAGTTTTTGAGCATCGGCTTTTCTGGCATAAAAACCAAGGCGCAAAGAATATATCGGTCCCACCCAATGGAATAATGATTCTCGTTCCGGCGTACGAGCGGTAGAAAAAAGAACAACATTCGCTTCAGTACTGAGATGCTCGTAGCCCCGTGCCCATGGCACAACTTCAATATTATCGTTAATGTCCAGTCGTCGGGTTATTTCCTGAACTACCTGTGTGGTAAATCCAGTCAATTTACCCTCCTGAGTAAAATTGAATGGGGGGTATTCTTCGGTAAGGATAGACAAAGAATCAGCAGCAGAACAGGGCATGGAAAAAAGAAGGCTGACTAAAAAAATTAATCCGGAATGCCGTATCATAGATTGCTCCCGGCAAAGTGAATAAAATGAAGTTCCATTTTAGAAAATTTGATAGAAAAACAGGTTAATTGTAGTCCTGTCGAAGCTTGCCGGCGACTGGACGTCTCGTGAAAACATTTCAAAATTTTACCAAAGACCGCATCATACTGGATATTAGCACATCCCGTCCCGGAATTGTAGGCTGATAGAAAAAAGGCTCATTCATGTTTCAATTTAGCATATTAAGATTTGCACTTCCGAATTCTGCAACACCCGACCGCTTGTTTTAACAAATTTAGTTGACATTCTATAGTCAATAATTAATAGTCAATAATGATTATCAATAAGGAGTAGCCATCTAAAGACAATGACATCAAACTTACCGCAAATTTCTTCAGAGAAACGCCTGCAGCAGATGATCGAGAGGCTTAAGGAAAGTGATTGCAGGATCACTCCGCAGCGATATGCTGTGTTGAGCGTTCTCGCGAGCAGTTCAGATCATCCCTCTGCAGAAAGCATCCATGCAAAGCTCATTGATCATTACCCCACTATGAGCTTGGCAACTGTGTACAAAACTATAAACCTTCTCAAACGTGAAAAAGAGATACTTGAACTTGAGTTTAGTGATCTTGGAAATAGATATGATGGGAAGAAACCTTATCCTCATCCTCACGTGATCTGTACTGATTGCGGAAAAATCACAGATCCCGAGCAGCTGGATATGGATAAAATTATCAGCAAAATGATGGAAGAGACCGGGTTTAAAATAGTGGCTAATCGACTTGATTTCTACGGAATTTGCCCGGATTGCCAGAAGTAGCATTTTTTTTCAATACTACGGAGAATCATTATTTATAAACATCATAACTCCAAATTTGACATGGATTTAAGGCTTTTTCTATGTCATCGCATAAGACATCACGTAGTATTTAATAAACACCCTCAGCAGTATAAGGGCTAATCTCCAAAAATTAGGGAGGCAGTACTATGAGTGACAACAGCAAGTGCCCGGTAACAGGACAAAAGAGTAAGCACACTGTGGGAACGTCGAACCGTGACTGGTGGCCGAATCAGTTGCAGCTTGATATTCTGCGCCAGCATTCTTCAAAGTCCAGTCCGATGGGAGAAGATTTTAACTACGCAGAAGAATTTAATAGTCTCGATCTCAATGCCGTGAAGAAGGATCTCCATGCGTTGATGACGGATTCACAAGAATGGTGGCCGGCCGACTGGGGACACTACGGCGGTTTCTTTATCCGTATGGCGTGGCATAGTGCCGGTACGTATCGTTCTGCAGATGGACGTGGCGGTGGCGGGTCAGGAAACCAGCGCTTTGCGCCCGTCAACAGTTGGCCCGACAACGTAAATCTCGACAAGGCCCGCAGGTTGCTTTGGCCGATCAAGCAGAAGTACGGCAGAAAAATCTCCTGGGCCGACCTGTTGATTCTCACCGGAAATGTCGCCTTGGAATCAATGGGTTTCAAGACTTTTGGTTTTGGCGGCGGGCGTGAGGACATTTGGGAGCCGGAGAAAGACATTTATTGGGGGGCTGAAGATACCTGGCTGGGCGACCAGCGCTATTCGGGTGACCGGGAACTGGAAAACACACTTGCCGCCGTACAGATGGGCCTGATCTATGTAAATCCTGAAGGCCCGAACGGCAATCCTGATCCGGTCGCTTCCGGCATTGATGTTCGAGATACCTTCGCACGCATGGCTATGAATGACGAAGAGACTGTCGCACTCGTTGCAGGCGGGCACACGTTCGGGAAATGCCACGGCGCAGGAGATGCATCACATGTAGGTCCTGAACCAGAAGCTGCCCCGATTGAGGAACAGGGCCTCGGCTGGAAGAGCAATTTTAAAAGCGGCAAAGGCGGTGATACGATCAGCAGCGGCATCGAGGGAGCCTGGAAACCGAATCCTACTACATGGGACATGGGCTATTTGAAAGTACTGTTTAAATACGAGTGGGAACTGCTCAAAAGCCCGGCCGGAGCAAATCAGTGGCTGGCCAAAGACGTGGATGATGAGGACATGGTGGTTGACGCGCACGATCCATCGAAGAAGCGTCGACCGATGATGACCACGGCCGATCTGTCGCTTCGTTACGATCCCATCTACGAGCCGATCGCACGGCGCTATCAGGAAAATCCCGAGGAATTTGCGGACGCTTTTGCC
Source organism: Desulforhopalus sp. (assembly GCA_049645845.1). Taxonomy (GTDB): domain Bacteria; phylum Desulfobacterota; class Desulfobulbia; order Desulfobulbales; family Desulfocapsaceae; genus Desulforhopalus_A. The sequence goes on from JBARUR010000272.1 coordinate 26,251, forward strand.
CGGGCATGGTTCAAGCTGACTCACCGTGACATGGGTCCTCGCGCACGCTACCTCGGACCTGAAGTTCCTGCCGAAGAGCTCATCTGGCAAGATCCTATCCCTGATGTTGATCATGAATTGATTGATGACAATGACATTGCCGCCCTTAAAGATAAAATTTTAGCTTCCGGTCTGTCTGTCTCCGAGCTGGTTGCAACCGCTTGGACATCAGCATCCACGTTTCGTGGGTCAGACATGCGCGGCGGAGCGAACGGAGCCCGTATTCGTCTGGCGCCCCAGAAAAATTGGCAAGTCAACCAACCGGATCAACTGTCCAAAGTAGTGGAAACGCTCGAAGGCATCCAACGCGGGTTCAATAAGAAGGTCTCAATGGCTGACTTGATAGTGTTGGCAGGTTGCGCAGGCATAGAAAAGGCACTGAAGAACGCAGGTCACGAAATGACGGTTCCTTTCACACCGGGACGCATGGATTGCACGCAGGAGCAGACCGACGTAGAATCCTTCTCTCTTCTTGAGCCTGAGGCCGATGGTTTCCGCAACTATCAAAAAAACAAATACATTGTTCCGGCTGAAGAAATGCTGGTCGATCGGGCGCAATTGCTGACCCTTACTCCTCCGGAGATGACGGTTCTTGTTGGTGGTATGCGTGTCTTGAACACCAATTTCGCACAAACCGGGCACGGTGTCTTCACCGATCGTCCGGAAACTTTAACGAACGACTTCTTTGTGAATCTCCTCGATATGGGTACGGTTTGGAAACCGACCTCTGCAGATAACGACGTTTTTGAAGGCACCGACCGCAAAACCGGTGAACCAAAATGGACAGGCACGCGCGTCGATCTGATTTTTGGTTCAAACTCTGAACTGCGTGCCCTTGCAGAATTCTATGCAGCTGCTGATGGCCAGGAAAAATTTGCCAATGACTTTGTCGCAGCCTGGAATAAGGTTATGAACTTGGATAGATTTGACCAAAAAGTGTAAGTCTTAACTTCAAAAAATGAGCGCGGTGTATTAGTAAAACAAAAATGCTGCGCTCATTTTCGGTCTTCTTGTCTGGCGGCTTTAACCTCAATTGCGGCAGGGCATGCTATCTTAAAATAGACATCTCTTTTCCTTATTGCACTTCCTTCTTCAAGACCTTCCTGGCGAGATGGCTGATTTCCTGCTTGTTTGTCGGGATTGTAGTTTTTCTGTTAGGATATTTCATCGACTATGGCCTCTGCTGTCTTGCGGCCCGAGAGCAGTGCCCATTGGATTCCCGGCAGACTCTGATGTTCGCCGCAGCTCCTTATTTTTTCGTGAAGAGGCGGTGGAATTTCATACGGATTTGAAGTGGGAGGTTTTTGATGCGGCAGAGCATGCTCTATGTAGTATGTGTGCAGATGATCCCAGTCTTTTACAGCATTGCCAAACCACTCGCGGCATTGATTCAGCACCTGCTCTTTCAGGTCTTCTTTTGCTAAATATTGTCCTATCACCACGGCGGCTATAATTGTTTTGCCTGATGCGGAATAGCTCGGGGCTGCCAGGCTCGGGAAGGCCATATTGTTAATTGGACCTCTGCCATCTCCATTTAAAACAAGAAAAGGTTCTCTGAACGGAGGACGCCATTCACTGGCGAAATACAAGCAGCTCTCGCCTATGGAAGAATGGGAGGGAGGCAGACCCAGGAGTTGTTCAAGAGCTGGTTGAGATGTTGCAACTACCACCCGGCGGCCGACAATTCTGTTGCCATTTGCGAGGGTAGCGACGCCGTCATTTATACTTGCCACTTTGCTGTTGAGGAGAATGGTTTCTTTGGGAAGCCTCAAGGCCAATTGTCTGGGGATGTCTCCCATGCCCTGTGAAGGAAGTGCGGCATCTCCTTCGGAGAATACGCGAAAAATATATTGAAAAACGCGACTGGAGGCCTGTATTTCGGGGTCAAGGCAAACGCCTGCAAAAAAAGGAACAAAAAATATTTTAATAAATTTGTCTGAAAATCCCTGTCTGTGCAGAAAATCTATAGTTTTTTCTTCCGGCTGGAGAAAAATTTGTTCATACGTTCCCTTGGATACCGAGCGGGAGAGGCGCAACATGGCGATACGGTCTTTGAGGCTAATCACAGGTGATGTAAGAGTTTCAAAAATATAACGGGTATGATGTCGGGGATCGGCAATAATATGGAATTTCCCATTGTAGCGTATTGCAACACCTGCTGGAAATTTCTGCAGCTTTAATGATGTATAGTCCAGTATTTTCTGTGCTTCGGGGTAACTGGTCTGCAGCACTTGGAAACCGTGGTCGAGAAGAAAACCATCTTTATTATCTGTTTTAATTCTTCCGCCCGGTGCATCTTCGGCCTCAACAATGACAAATCTGAGGTTGCTCTTTTGAAGAGTTAGCGCACAGCTCAGTCCGGCAATTCCTGCACCAACGATAACAACATCAACATCCATAGCTTCCATTCTCCTTTGTTATCTGAGAGAGTGAGGTAAGACATAAGATATTTTATGATAAATAATCAATGCATAGGAGGGTTTTGAAATATGTAAACCCTCCTATGGTCATTCTCTAAAACTAAAGATGATTGGGTTGCTTTTCTTTTCAGTTCCCTACATGGTAAGGGGGATTTTGTTTTCAATCAAGGGTTCTTCTTACCAGCTGTCACCGAGCACTTGACTTACATCCATACATTTTGCTTTTTCTTCTTCTGTTAGATTATCCTTATCTTTAAGATCTCCCAGATAGCAGGCATATTCTTTGCCGTTATTATCCTTGACCCACACCATGCTTTGATACTCTTTCGAAATTGTTTCACCTTTCATGATCCACCTCTCAAGTTTGTAAACATTTTATTTGTGGTTTTTCTTAAAATTCACCACATTCAATTTCATGCAAGACTGTCGAGCAGGTTATGCTCTATTGGATCTGGTACTCCCTGCATGTCATATACAATAGAACAAATAATATCTTTTACAATGTCAGTATAACGTCAGCATAATGGTAGTAATAACTACTGAATAATGCCTGTAAATACTTTTTCACAATTGTCGCCACTTCAACAAATTTTACGGGAGCACAAATCATTCTGCTCTCGACGCATGGAGTCAATATACAAGCTGCAACTGCCCGGTTTTTGGGTTTTTTGCATTAGTCAGAAGTATGTTTATCTTTTTTAAAGAGTTGAACTGATCTGTTCCGTCACCTGAACTTTACAGTCTATATTTTGGCGGATACAGATTCCGGTTTCAAGCGTAAATAACATTGCTTGAGACTTTTTACGACGCCGCAAATACTGTGGCATCTTATGCAATTGATAATGTCCACGCAAAATTATACCAGCGAGGAGGGTCATCATGAATAAGGTAATTGAAAAAAATTATACAGACTGGATTATTCGGATCATTCCGCAGAAAAGCATGGATGAAAGCTTTTCTTTTGAAATTATAGATCCCCATGGTAACTGCAAACATGTAGATACAGGTGGTAATACATTGCAAGAAGCGATTGAGCGAGCAAAGAAAATGGTAGATGTGCAAAATACCGGTTCTAAATTTGGCGTGAAGTAATTCCTGCGAGTTAATCGTTCACCACCCATCACTGCAAGATCTATCGAAAACAGCCTACAGTTAAAACACTACCAAAAGTTACCGAGTTTTCTCCTATTGTGCCCGCCAGCCCTGGATTATATCATATTGGGTGTGAGTCATAAGATATACAGGCCGCAATTAAACCATACGATGAGGAAGAGAATGCTTGAAATCACAGATAAAAGCAGATTTGCAGGGCTCATCACCCTAAAATACAACGATAGGGAATGTGCTTGCGAGGACAGGCTGTATGCAGCAGGCATGAATATATGGCGGGATGTATTTCCCGGTGACAGCAGGGAAAAGGTGCTGGGAAAAAAAGAGGGTGATGTTGTGGCTCTCACCGTCAATGGCGTCGATTATCCACAGCTTGTTTATGATCCAACCCTGGTCAGAGCTGTACATAAAAATCAGATAGACACTGTCGGCAGCAAAGGCGATCCCTTGGAAATGTGTCCAGACAGATATTATCCCCAGAAAATTCTGAAAGGAGTTCCGGGAGTTTTTAGCAACACCATGGCTCCATGCCGATTTGTCAAATTTAACAATGGGATGGCAGTTTTTGACCTCAATCATCCTCTTGCTGGACGCAGTTTGTTGTTTTCCCTGGAGATAGTGAAAATATTTCCTGAGGACAGAAAACGAGGTGGGCGGTGTGAGGACTGGCTTGAAAAAGCAGCGCTTGATGGGCCAGGAATGCAATGTTGTTACGATGCGGACTCTGCACTTTTCATGTCGTCCGGTTGGAATAGCAGAGAAGACGATAAAGCTGACGAAAACTTTTATCGCCAGCCGCGCATGGTCCAGCATCTCGATTCCACTGCGCTTAAGATCATTAGTGACGAGTACGGTAAACTTGCTCACCCTGCAGCGGATGTGCTTGATTTAATGGGGAGCTGGGATTCGCATATGCCTCCGGAAAATGAAATAAATCTCACAGTTCTGGGGATGAACAAATTAGAGCTTGAAGCCAATGAGCGGGCGAAGGAAACAGTGGTCCGGGACCTGAATGTCCAAAAAAGTCTGCCCTGGGGAAGCTGCAGTTTTGATCTGGTGGTGTGCACTGCGTCGATTGAGTATTTGACTTCCCCCGAAACAATAGTAAAGGAAATAGCTCGGGTGCTGAGACCGGGCGGCAAGGTCGCGATCAGTTTTTCCAATCGCTGGTTCCCAACCAAGGCAATAGCCCTCTGGAGCAAACTTCATGATTTCGAAAAGATGGGTTTTGTCCGCAGATTATTGGCCGGAGGTGGGTTTGAAAAACTGTCCAGCCTGTCAGTAAGAGGGTATCCCCGCCCCGATGACGATCCGCACCCTGAGATCGCTCAAGCTGATCCGGTATTTTTCGTTTGTGGGACAAGGAAGGAGTGATGGCGACGCACTCTTCAGATGCTTCGTTGCACTAAGGTCGATCAAACTGGGTGCCGCCCGAACTAATAAGATGTTTTTTGGGATTGCATGTGAGTTTTGATCCTAACCCTCCTGTATTTCAGATTATTTCAAGAGGTAATGTCTCTCTCATAGATACAGAGGGGGTCTACAACCGCAGTCATTACCGGAATAGCTTGCCAAAAAGCACTGGGGGTCTTAGTATATTTTTATGTAACTGAAGATTATCCAGAAAATTTCGGCTTTAAGTAAATAACGCCGGAAAACTCTCCGCCTTTCACAACCCATCAGTACCGAATTATCTTGTCACTGCTGATTCATATTCAGTGTATTACTGCCTATCAAATAGACATCGATATAATAAAAAAAATTGGAGGTATACTTTTGCAAACAATAGTTAAAAAATGGTTCCGTGATAAAGATTCAGGTCTTCTCGATAACGGAAGTGGCCCAGGTATACTAGTGCGCAAAGCTGATTTGGTGAATTGTCAGTTTTTGAAGGTTGGTGTAACCGTTGAGTTTGAGTGTCACACCGACAAGCAGGGGCTGATCGCTAAAAATGTCAAGCTTTCCCGTCAGAAAAAAGCACACAATCAAAATAACAAAAACCGCAGTAATAAAGAATTTCGCTTTGGTGTAATGACCTAACTGTAGTATTCGGATAGTTTCCGCAGGAATTGTTAAACACAGCAATAGTCAGGCACCTGAAGTTCCCGGCAGGAAATATCGTCTTTTTTATGAAACCGAGTTTCTCGGGAAAAGGGCAAAGATTACCGAAGCATTTCTTTTGCCCTATTACTGCAATAAGATTCTGCTGTTTTATTGTTTCTTCATTGCCTGGTTGCAGCACTGCAGTGGAACAGTGCATTTCTCCGGTGCTTCTGTATCGCAGGTACATGCTTTTTTTACAGTGAGTTCCAATCCACATTTTTCGCACACAAATACATCACCTTCTTTCATGTCACAACAGTTAGCCATTTTAGTCTCCTTTTAGTTTAGGTTACGGACCGGCAGGTCAACCGGAGCGCATTAAGAAAAGATACCATTATATTGTTATTCTGTCGAAGAAGTTTGCAATCATTTTGCACGTATGCAGATTAATTTTCTTACTAACTCATTATCAAAGGATCGCACATTAGCGTTTGAGACTTGCTTGCAACGATCCAGTTAGGCTGTTTTTTCAATACCATCATCAACAAATAATTCGTAAAAGGACATGAATTGAGTTCTTTTTTTTAGAGGAGAACTATATAGTCATATTTTGCTTCATGCTTCATTTATTTTCGAAAACAGAGAAGCGGCTATAGTACCTTACTCCGGCAATTCTGCCCCACAGTTCCCGTCTAAAAATATGGGGGGAAAGAATACCTCGGGGTGTTAGAATAATTGCGAAATGAACCACCACGAAATCTGATGAAATTTATTACTCTGTTACTGTTCTGGCTTGTTATGTCCGTATCTTCAGCATTCGCGACGGATGTTGTCCTGCCGCTGACTCTTGACCATAAGCTTTTAACGTCACTTTTGCTGCGAAACGGTTTTCCCGGAGAAGAAAAAAGTGCAGCAATAGTCGGTTCTCCTGAAGACTGTACTTACGTCAGGGTTGCAGAACCGCAGTTTTCTGCATCAGGAAAATTGTTGCGTCTGGAGATGCGGTTGGATATTCGGGTCGGCAGCCAACTGGGAGAAAACTGTTTTTCTCCGATTGAGTGGAATGGATATCTTGAATTGCTGCAGCAGCCCATCTTTGACGGCCGTACTTTCACCCTTTCTTTTCGAACAGTTGATTCAAATCTTCTCACTTTGTCCCGCCAGCCCGCGACCGTTGCCGGATTCCTCTGGAATTTCGCCAAACCCAGGGTGTATGCACATCTTGATAAGATACAATTTGATCTTGCTCCCCCGGTGAAAGAGCTGCACTCTTTTGTAGCACCTCTTTTCCATGAAGGAACAAAGAGAGCAACTCAGGCCATGCTCGACAGCATGCGTGGAGGAGATGTTCATGTCGAAGAAAGTGCTGTTGTTGTAGAATTACTTGCCGAGGTAGAGGAAGTCTTTGAGCTGGAAGACGATCAATCGGAGCTGACCACTGAAGACCGGCAGCATATGATTCAACTTTGGGAGACTTGGGACGCCTTTCTGGTTCGACTGCTTATAACCATGGCAAACCAGCCACTACTTCCTGAAGACAGGGAAACTCTGATAGAAGTATTGCTTGATACCCGCTATGTTTTTATTGCCGCCCTCGAACAACAGAACCTTGAAAAAGATTTTGTCAGATTACAGTTTGTCCGCGCCTGGCAGCAGCTGGCACCTGTTTTTCGGAGACAACTGTATGCTCAACCATCGGAAAACAGTTTGGGCTATCTGGCTTTTTTTACCGCCGCCGATGCCCTGGCGGTTTTTGACCGGATGGGCCCAACGCTCGGGATAGAGATCAGTCAACAGGGATTGTTGCGCCTGGCCGCGATGCTGGCCGGAAAGAGCACGGTTTTACCCTATGCTCCTCAAGTGGATAAACAGTTAAGGGAATTGTTGCAGCTGCCGCCGATAGAGGAAGACGTAAAGCCTCCGGAGAGTTATGATGATATTGAAATACCTGAGGAGGAAATGAAGGATGAGCCGCTGTCCCTGATGCTGGATTATTTTATCCGCCCGGTCCATGCTGCTGAATTACCGAAATTTGAAGAGATCCTTCGCTGGAAAGTGCCCAAAACCAATGTTGACGAATATCTTACAAGAGTCAGAAATGTACTTTCTGAGAGCTTGCGGCTACTATTATCAAGGGGGGAAACTCCTCAACAGTTTCACGGGATGTTCAAAAAACTCATCCCCGCTATGGCCTGGCAGGAAAGCTGTTTTCGTCAGTTCGTAGTAAGGGACAAAAAACTCACCTATCTGCTCTCTTATAATCAAAGCTCGGTAGGGCTGATGCAGATTAATGAACGGGTCTGGCGTGGTGTGTATGACCTCAATCGTCTCCGCTGGGATATCCATTATAACGCCTTAGCCGGTTGTGAAATTGCCGATTTATATCTGCGGAAATATGCCCTGAAACATTCGGATTGGGGAAAAAACGCTAATATGGAACTCCTCTCCCGGAGCATATATTCAATGTATAACGGCGGACCGGGACAGTACAAGAAATTTCTGGACAGGGAACGCTCCGGTAAACACTACCGGAGCGATCTGTTGTTTCTTGAAAAGCTTAAGTGGGTTGGAGATGAAAAATGGGAAAACATCAACAAATGTTTTTGATTTCCCTGCTCTTGCCCGTGATGTTTTCCTAATTGATTTTCTGCAATTATTCTGTCAATTCATAGCGTTCCGGCATCTTCCGGAACCTTTCTGCATTCACCCTATAAAACCATAATGTATATTGACAAAAAAATATGTATATGTACAATTAAGAGAAATGTACATATACATTCGGAGGAGGCATGGAACTAACGGACAAGCAAAGGCAATTGCTGGATTATTTAACGGAGCGGATGGACGAAGAGGGGCACGTGCCGACTTTGCGGCAGACCGCCGCCGATCTGGGAGTCAGCCACACGGCAGTCGCCCAGCTGATGAATCAACTGGAAAAGAAAAATGTTCTTGAGCGGGAAGGGTACTATGGCCGGACTATCCGTCTTTATCCCGAGCTAAAGGAAAAAGACAATGAGGACGAAAACCGAATCTCCCGAATCGGCCGGGAACTGCCCATTATCGGGCAGGTCACAGCCGGGCTTCCCATGTATGCTCAACAGGAATGGGAAGGAACGGTGGTGGTCGACAGTTCGGTTTTTCCCGGTGACAATCTGTTTTGTCTGCGTATCAAGGGGCAGTCGATGAAGGATGCCGGTATCTTTGATGGCGATCTGGTGGTTTGTGAACCTCGTCAATATGCCGAAAACGGGGAGATCGTCGCCGTTCTCATCAAAGGGGAGGAGGCGACGGTCAAACGCTTTTTTCTCTATGCCGACCATATTGAACTGTGGCCTGCAAACGATGACTTTCAGGTCATGTGCTATCCGTTCAGCGAATTGCTGATCCAGGGAAAGGTGGTCGGGGTGATCAGGGGTAAGCATGCGGAGTTCGATGGTAAGCGGGAATAACAATAACTGCCCGGCAAAGGTAGAACTTGCCTTTGCTCCGGGGCCGACAGGGGCTGCCGGAACCTGCCCCGTTTATGTTGGCACCTGCGGATACTCATATACCGAATGGGTAGACAGCGGATTTTATCCGGAAGGGACCAAAAGTGCGGAGATGCTTGGTCTTTATGGCCGCTGTTTTTCTGTGGTTGAACTGAACTATACCTGGTATCAGATGGCCCGGGCCGACGCCCTGACCCGTATGCTGGAAAAAGCACCGGCGCACCTTTTGTTTGCCGCCAAGCTGACCAGAACCATGACCCATGAGCGGGCGGAAAACTGGCGGGAACAACTGCATCTTTACCGGCAGGGGGTCGCACCCTTAAAAAAACGTCTTGTAGCTATCTTGATTCAGCTGCCTCCCGATTTTGATCGTACTATTGCCAATCGTAATTATCTGGCTGCTTTGCTTGACGGACTGCATGATTTACCGGTTGCGGTCGAGTTTCGGCACGGTTCCTGGGCAAATGATCCGGTTTTCGCCGAATTGGAACGGCGGCGAGTAACTCTTGTCGCAGTCGATGAGCCGGCGCTGCCCGGACTTTTTCCCTCACTTGATATAGTGACTAATCCGGCACTTTTCTATGTGCGTTTTCATGGCCGGAACAAAGAAGGCTGGCGGTCGGGCAATATGCAGAAAAAATTCAATTACGATTATTCCGACCAGGAACTGCGCGCCTGGTGCGACTGTTACCTGCCGGGTCTGGCCGCCCGCGCCGATCAAGGCATGCTGTTTTTTAACAACCATGTCTGGGCCCAGGCTCCGAGAAACGGCAGGAAACTGGCGGCGATTCTTGCCGGTCTGCGGTATGGAGAACGCTGATGGCTTCTCATGGATTCAGGCTCCGGGAGCGGACGGTGCTTCATTTTAATGTCGCCGATTTTGCAGTCGCTGTCGAACGGATAACGGATAGCAGCCTGCGGGAGCGGCCGCTCATTATTGCCCCGCTCCAGGCTGCCCGGGCAGTAGTTTATGATATGAGTGAAGAGGCTTATGGAGAAGGGGTGCGCAAGGGAATGCCGCTTAAACAGGCGACTAGAATCTGTCGGGGAGCCGAGCTGCTTGCCCCCCGGGTCGGGCTTTATCAAAAGGCGATGCAGGCTTTTTTAAAAGAACTGCAGGGTTATTCTCCGCTCATTGAATATGGTCAGGCGGATGGCCATTTTTTTGTCGATGTCACCGGGACCCATCGTCTGTATGGCCCGGCTCCCGACGTCGGTTGGCGGGTACGTCGTCACGTTCGTACCAGTCTTGGGATCAATCCGATCTGGACCCTCGGTACCAGCAAGCTGATATCGAAAGTCGCGTCCAGGCTGGTGAAACCGGTGGGCGAATATATAGTTACAGCAGGCGATGAAGCGGTTTTTCTCGCGCCTCTGCCTATTCACCTCCTGCCCGGACTGTCTCTAAAAGAACTGCAGAAATTGCAGGAATTTCAATTGACCACTATCGGCGCGCTGGCAAAGCTGAACCATCACCAACTTATGGTGCCTTTTGGCAGCCGCTCTGAATATCTTCATGCCGCCAGTCGCGGTGTTGACGACAGCATGGTCTGTCGGCCCGACGCCGGCACGGAAAGTGTTGATTACGAGCACTCCTTTGCCGATGATACCAACGATCATAGGCAGCTAGCCGGAGTTGTCGCCACGCTTGTCAGCAGGGCGGGACTTCAACTGCGTCAGAGGCGGCAAGTTACCCGTCGGGTAGGAATCTGGCTGAGATATTCCGACGGCGGTCATGTAGTGCGTCAGGCCTCCTGCCGGAACGGCACCTCCGATGATTTCCTCCTGCATAAACTGGCGCTGACTGCTTTGCAAAGCGCCTGGATAAGGAGGACGAGGATTCGCAGCTGCCGCCTGGTCTGCGACCGGTTGCAGCGGCAGTCGCCTCAGCTGTCTCTTTTTCCCGAACAGGCAAGGCAGCCGCTGCATCAGAAAAAGGTGCTTGGAGCCATGGACACCCTTCGCAAAAAATTCGGCCACGGAGTGATCGGTATCGGTCGACAGTTTCCTCTTGATATCCCTGCAGATGATTCCGGCGGGGTGCCGGTTCATTGATCCGGCTTCGGCCAGGCGATGTATTCTCTTTTCAGGACGTGTTGCAATGTTTCCTCTTCGCATCAGATCGTATTACTCCCTTTTGCAGGGCACCACTTCACCTGCCGCCCTCTGTCGCCGTGCAAAGGAAATGGGGTATTCCGGTCTGGCCATGACTGACCGGGACAATCTTTACGGTCTCTGGGATTTTCTCAAGGCTTGCCGGCAGGAAGGATTACGGCCAATCATTGGCGCGGAAATTTCTGAGCCCGGCTCGGAGAAAACCATCACCTGCCTGGTACAAAATAAAGACGGTTATACCAACTTGTGTACCTTGTTGACTAAACGTCACATGGAAAAAAGTTTCAGTCTTGTTGACGACGTGACTCCTTTAACGGGCGGGCTGACCGTTCTTTGTCGTGATAGCGGGCTGCTTCGAAAATATAAAGATCAAGGCGTGCTAGTAGTGGCCGATGTTGGCGCGAAGCCCGGCGCCACCAGCCGAGAACTGCGTGCTTTTGCTGTAAAACACGGCCTTGCAGCTGTTGCCACAGTCGACAGTGATATGGGCGGGGAGGACGACAGACAGCTCTTTTGTCTGCTGCAGGCGGTGCGCGAAAAAAGCACCATCAGCAAAGTGATGCAGCAAAAAACGACAGCTCACCTCAACTGGCTGGCAGGCGAAGAGGTGTACAAAAAAAGATTTGCTATCTGGCCGGAGGTAGTTGAAGCGACGGAAAAACTGGCAGCTGCCTGCACTTTTACCGGCCCTGAAGTCGGTATTATCATGCCGCCCTGGCGGGGCGGAGACGGTTTGCAGCCGGCACTGGTTCTGCGGGAAAAAGCTTACCTGGGTGCAAGGCGCAGGTACGGGGATGACCTGGGAGAGCCGGTGATCGAACGGATCGAACACGAACTGAAAGTGATTGAGGATATGGGTTTTTCCTCCTATTTTCTCGTGGTGCGCGACATTGTTCATAGAAAAGGTGCGGACGGCAAACGGAGAAAACGCAGGATCTGCGGCCGGGGTTCCGGAGCGGCTTCGCTTGTTGCCTACTGTCTCGACATTACTAATGTCTGCCCCATTAAATACAATCTCTATTTCGAACGCTTTCTCAACCCGGGCCGGACCGATCCACCCGATATCGATATCGATTTTTCCTGGGATGAGCGCGATGAAGTGCTCGCCGATGTATTGCAGGACTATAAAGGATATGCGGCGATGGTCTGCAATCATGTCTTTTTTCAGCCGCGTATGGCAATTCGGGAAACAGCAAAAACTTTTGGTCTGCCGGGGGGTGAGATTTCCCGGCTGACCGGGCGTATGCCCTGGATGCATGCCGGTGGAGCGGAAAACCTCGAACAAAGCCTTCTTTCTCTACCGTCTCTGAAAGACCAGGACCTGTCACCTCCCTGGCCGGAGGTTTTAAAGCTTGCCGAAAAACTGATCGGACTGCCGCGCTATCTCTCCGTTCATCCGGGAGGAATTGTGATTACCCCGAAGCCGATCAGTAACTATGTCCCGGTGGAGCGTGCCACAAAAGGTGTGCCGATTATTCAATGGGAAAAAGACGGAGCGGAAGAGGCAGGGTTGGTTAAGATTGATCTTCTGGGAAACAGAAGCCTGGGCGTTATTCGCGACAGTATTGCTGCGGTTCACGAGGCTGGTGGCTGTCTTGACGAAGCGACCTGGCAGCCGGAAGATGACGCGGCGACCAAAATGACAGTTGCCGAAGGGGCGACCATGGGATGTTTTTATATCGAGAGCCCGGCCATGCGATTGCTGGAAAAGAAAGCGGGAACCGGTGACTTTGAACAACTGGTGATCCAGTCCTCCATCATTCGTCCGGCGGCTAATGAATTCGTCCGGGAATATGTGCGGCGGCTGCATGGCGGGGCCTGGCAGCCGCTTTGCCCGGAAATAGGCGATGTCCTTGACGATACTTTCGGGCTGATGGTGTACCAGGAGGATGTCTCCAAAGTTGCCGTTGCTCTCGCCGGTTTCAGCCATAGCGATGCCGATGGCCTGCGGAAGATAATGTCCAAAAAAGATAAGATTCTCCGGCTGAAGCATTATAAGACCATGTTCTTTGAAGGCTGTGGGCGTCGCAATGTCGACCCTCTGGAAGTTGAACGAATGTGGCAGATGATGATGAGCTTTGACGGGTATTCGTTTTGTAAGCCCCATTCCGCTTCCTATGCCAGGGTATCGTTTCAAGCCGCATATCTTAAACGCCATTATCCGGCGGAATTCATGGCCGCAGTGATCGCCAACCAGGGCGGTTACTATTCGACCTTTGCCTACGTCTCCGAAGCGAAAAGACTGGGGCTGAAAATTCTACATCCGAATGTACGGAAAAGCGCTGTTCGTTGGTCGGGCAGAAATAAACAGGTACTGGTTGGCCTTCAGTCTGTCCACGGTCTGTCTGTTGATTTTATGGACAGGCTGCTTACGGAACGGGAAAAGGAACAATTTAAGGATCCAGGAGATTTTTTCATACGGACCCAGCCGGCGGATAATGAAGCTCGGGCGCTTATTCATGCCGGAGCCATGGATTCTCTAAACCCTGAAGGGAACCAGACCGTTCTACTGTGGCAATGGGCGAGTTTTCAGAAGGTGCTGCAGGATAAACGCCGTCTTTCTCTTTTTGAAGCAAAGCTTCCCCCGGCGCCTCCATTGCCGTCGCCTGATTTAAAGAGCAGGTTGCGCCGGGAATATGAATTTCTCGGTTTTCTTTGTGACTATCACCCTCTGCAGTTTTTTACTAACCAAGGCAAAGGGCTGCTGAAGATTAATGTGCTGCCGGAGCGAATCGGACAACGGGTACAGCTGATAGCCTGGCTGCTGACCGGCAAGCTGGTATCGACGCGAGCCGGAGAGACAATGGAATTCCTCACCTTTGAAGATGAGACCGGACAACTTGAGACAACTTTTTTTCCTGAAGTTTATCGGAACTATGCTCATATATTGCGCAGTGGTAGAGGGTATCTCCTGACAGGCATGGTAGAGGCGGATTTCGGTGCACTGACTTTCACCGTAGATACGGTTAGTACCTTACTCCAGAAAAACGATTAAATACTAATAAACCTGGAAAAAACTTTGAAATTAAGAATTTAAAGTAACTACCAAGGTACTTACACCCCTCAAGGGGGTACTGAAAAGAGTCCCCGCAAAGCACGAGGACTAAAAAGAGCACCCCTCAAGGGTGCTGAAAATAGTCCGGCTTGTTTTTCGTTTACCGGGGCCACTTCTAATGCGTTAGTATTAATTTTGTTTGAAAAAATAATTAAGTAGCGTATAAAGTTAGAAAACGACTTCTGATTAATAATTTAATAGAGCAATCAATGAACAATCAAAAACGTATCCTTGTTATCGATGATGAGCCGACGACCCTTGATTTGTTGCGCAGAGTTCTGGAGTCTAAAGGATATAATGTGTCCACGGCGAAGAATGGCCAGGAAGGTGTCGATCTTTTTCAAGAACAGCCTTCAGACTTAGTCATTACCGATATGGTGATGCCGATCAAAGACGGCCTGCAAACCATCCTTGATCTGCGCAGCGATGCTCCGGAGCTTCCGGTTATCGCCATCTCGGGAGGAGGAACCATCTCCAAGGAACGATACCTTGCCATTGCCGCTTACCTGGATAGGGTGGTTACCATTGCCAAACCTTTTACTATTGAGGAAATCACCGAAGCCGTCGAAAAACTTTTGCTAAGCCCAATCTCAGATAATTGCCTAGAGATCTGAGGCGGGACGCAGGAATTTTTTTCAGCAGTATAAGCCGCAAGTAATAATACGCTGTAGTACCCTTTCTCCCATAATTTTTGATGAGTTTTTCTCAGAAATTACATTATTTCGCAATATTTACACAATTGAACGATCCTTGCTGATTGACTGCAAAAGTCGTATTGTGTACTATCCGTTGGCTCACCTTGCAGGACACAACACGATAATCAGCATTGCCGCGAGCGTGAAAAACCCGGGGCCATAGATACAGAGGTAAGGTATGAATTCAATTGTAGAAGTCGGCATGACTCTCAATTATTTGATTGATTCCAGTTATTCGAAGTATAAGGACAGCCCTGCCATAGGAATGGCGATGGAAAAGCCGCTGAGTTACGGTGAGTTCCACGAAAGGATTTTTGCTCTTGCCGCACGTTTGCAAAATGAAGGAATTGTAAAAGGTGATCGAATTGCCATCCTTGGGGAAAATTCCCATCACTGGGGCATAACCTATTTAGCTATTGTTCGTCTGGGGGCCGTAGTCATTCCCATTCTTCCCGATCTGCCGGAAAGCGATGTTCACCATATTCTCAATGAGATGCAGATTAAGGCACTGTTCACTACACAAAAACAGATTGAAAAAATATACGAATTACGCAAGGAGTTGAAAGGGCCGGTTATTACCCTTGATGATTACAATTCGGAAATCAGTGTCGTCCCTGTTATTACATTCTCAAATTATGTTGAGGAAGCTCTGGCTTCACTCAGGGAGAGTCCGGAACAGCCTGTTTTCCCGCCGGTAAACGAAAACGATCTCGCTTCCATTTTGTATACCTCCGGCACATCCGGATATTCGAAAGCGGTTATGCTCACCCATAAGAATTTGACGGCTAACGCGTATGCCGCATCCGGGCTGAAAGAAATCCAGCCCGGTTCTGTCTGGTTGTCTATTCTTCCCATGTCGCATACCTATGAATTTACCTGCGGATTCCTCCTGCCGCTCTTGTGTGGTTGTCGCATAGCCTACGCCGGTAAAACTCCGACTCCGGCAATTCTGCAGAAGTTATGCGCTCACGAAAAGCCCTTTGCTATCTTTGCAGTCCCACTGGTTATGGAAAAGATATACAAAAAAAGGGTCTTGCCCCAGATAGAAAAAAGCAGCCTTTTAAAAAATGTATGTAAGATCGGTATGGGCAGGAAGTTGGTATATCGCAAGATCGGGAAAAAGCTCGTTACTTTTTTTGGCGGCAACCTGCAGTTGATGGGAATAGGGGGTGCTGCACTCAATCCCGATGTTGAGAAATTTCTCCATGAAGCCCGGTTTCCATATCTTATCGGGTACGGTCTAACCGAGTGTGCTCCATTGATCGCCGGAGGTCCTGCAGGAGACAAAACAATCGCTATCGGATCGACCGGTAAACCAATTCCCGGTGTCCAGGTAAAAATAGCCAAGCCGGATCCTGCAACCGGCATAGGGGAGATTACCGCTTGCGGCGCCAATGTGATGCTGGGGTATTTTAAGGATGAGGAGGCTACTGAAGCAGTGTTATCAAAGGACGGATGGCTTTCCACGGGAGATCTTGGTTTCATGGATCAAGAGGGTAACCTCCATGTCTGCGGCAGATCGAAAAATATAATCGTTCTTTCCAATGGAGAAAATGTCTATCCGGAAGCAATTGAGCATAAACTGAATACCTATCACTGGGTTGTCGAAAGTCTGCTCATCGAAAACAACGGTCAGATCGAGGCATGGATATACCCTGATTATGAATTCATCGATGATCAGACCGCAGGCAGTTCCCGCGCTGAAAGGCGTGCTTTTATCGAAAATCTCCTTGAGTCGATGCGGAAGGACTTGAACGAACAACTGCCGAAGTCTTCCAGATTGGCAAAGGTCTTTGAGAGAAGAGAACCCTTTATCAAGACAGCTACCCATAAGATTAAACGCTATTTGTATGATGGGCATGCCATGCTTGGCTAGGAGCTTGTCCGAGAATGCCCTTTTTCCCCAGCTCATCGTTATTTCAGAAAAATAATGCTCGCAATATCATTTATATGGCTGTGCTTATTTTTCTGAAATGCCTTGATCGGAGAAAAAATGTCTATTCTCCGACAACCTCCTGGTTGAATCCGATAGTAAACAAGCCGGTCAGGCTTCCTGCCTAAAAAAATTCTGAGTATGAAACTTCGAAAAAAGACTATCTGTCCCCTGGACTGTCCCGACAGCTGCGGGATGATTGCAACAGTTATTGACGGAAAAATAAGCGCCCTTCAGGGAGATAAAGAACATCCCTATACCAATGGTTTTATCTGCAGGAAGATGCGCAGGTATCCGGAACGGCTTAATTCCTCTTCGAGAATTTTATATCCACAGCTCAGGGTAGGTGAAAAAGGCGAAGGAAGATTTCGACGGATTGATTGGGAGCAGGCGCTTGATATATTTGCTGCAAGGTTGGAAGAAATTCGCCAACAAGATGGCGGCGAATCAATACTTCCCTATTCGTATGCCGGAAATATGGGAGCGGTGAACAGATTTGCCGGCTATCCACTCTTTCACAAATTGGGCACATCGCGTCTGGATCAGACCATTTGTTCCGCTGCGGCGGCAGCCGGCTGGGAAAAACAATGTGAAAATGTCCCTGGTTGTCCACCCGAAAATGCTGCAGATGCCGAATTGATCGTTGCCTGGGGCATTAACATTAAAGTGACTAATGTCCATTTCTGGCAATATGTCTCCGCCGCCAGGAAAGGGGGCGGAAAATTACTGGTTATCGATCCCTATTGTAATCAGACCGGAAAATCGGCGGATAGCTATCTGCAGGTAAAACCCGGCGGTGACAGTGCTCTGGCTTTGGGAGTGATGAAATCACTCATCGAAAGAGGTTTAGTCGACCATGAGTTCATTGCTTCTCAAACACAAGGATTCGAGCAGCAGGCGGCTTATCTGAAATCCCGGGGATGGGATGATTTTGTACAGGCGAGCGGAGTCTCAAAAAATGAAATAATAGAGCTTGCAAGCCGGTTGGCCGGTGCCCCAAGAACTTTTTTCAGAATAGGCATCGGTCTGTCGCGCAACAGCAGGGGAGGGATGGCCGTGAGATCGATTTCTTCCCTTGCTGCCTGCCTCGGCCTTTTCAAAGGCGGGAAAGGGCGTGGAGTCTTACTTTCATCGGGGGCTTTCAAGGGAGACCGGGACAAGTTGACCTATCCTTCCCTGGCAGAGCAACAGGCTGGTACTCAAGCAAGGACCGTCAACATGATCCAGCTTGGACATGCACTTACCGCCCTTGTTCCTCCGGTCAAAGCTTTAATTGTTTACAATTCCAATCCGGCAAGTGTCAATCCCGATGGCTCGACGGTTCGCCGGGGGCTGGCCAGGGAGGATCTTTTCACTGTCGTGCATGAACAGGTTCTAACACCTACGGCCAAATATGCCGATTTGCTTCTTCCGGCCACCACCTTTCTTGAAAACCTCGACATCTATACCGGTTATGGACATTTTTATCTTGGTGTGGCAAAGCCTGTAATCGAACCAATGGGGGAAGCCTGGAGTAATTTCAAATTGTTCCAGAGACTTGCGCTAAAAATGGGCTTTGATGATCCGCCATTTCACCAGAGCTGTGAGGACAGAATTCTTGATTATCTCGAGGGAATGCAGGGATTGCCCGATAATTGCGACCTGCAGGAAATAGTATCCGGCAAACTTATCCATTCTACCAAAAGTTTTAATGATGGGCATGTACTGGTTGAAGGGAAAATGATTTTTCGCTTCGATTCTCCGGGCTCCGATCACCTGCCGACCATCGCATGCCTGACTCCCGCAGGTGAATTTGCCGATCCCGATTTGCAGTCACGGTTTCGCTTCCAGCTGATAACTCCGCCGCATCCCGATCTTTTAAACAGTACTTTCGGGGAAATGTATCCTGAGAAAACCGGAAAAGTGCTCATCCATCCTGAGGATGCGGCGACTTGTGCTATTTTAGAGGGGGATGAGGTGATATTGCAAAACGACAGGGGGCGAACAGAACGATCAGCCAGGCTGACAACCGATACTAGAAAAGGGGTGCTTGTCGCTGAAGGTATCTTCTGGTCGGACGTCTCCGGCGGGATAAATGATCTCACCTCCCAAAAGCTTACCGATATGGGGAATGGAGCAACCTTTCACGAATCACTGGTTTCGCTCAGCCGTAAGTAACCCGTCCCTAACCCGGATTTCTCATGAACATAGTGTGAATTTCATTAAATTACTGAGAAGTTAAGATGTTAAGCACTTCTATTCTTAAAATGAAATTTTCACAATGTTCACCGAAGGCCAGCTGATCTAACCGCGTCTCTTTCGTCGCTGAAGCAATGAACATAGGTAACTATAGTTCATTGCTTCACTTCTCGGATCGAAGTCTCGCGATGCTCGCTTATCTCACGGCAACCTCGACTGGTGAGAAATCCGGGCTAAGTCGAGTAGTCGAGCAACCAGTGGTAACGGCAATTTACTTACGACAAGAGCAGGGAATTGGCAAAGCTGATAACCGGCACTATTACCTTGGAAAGTACACCGCTGAAGGCCAGCACAAGAATCAGGACAAAGCCGAAACGTTCTATCTTCATGTAGGATAAAGCAAGACGATCCGGGAGAATCCCGGTGATGATGCGGCTGCCATCAAGTGGCGGAATGGGCAGAAAGTTAAAAATGCACAGAACCAGATTGATCCAGACGCTGGCTATCAGCATCGAATTGATTGGCACAAGAACGGCTTCTGCAGCGGCAGAATAGGGAAGCACAGTAGCGAGCAACCAAATTCCTTTCGTTAAGATTGCACTGGCAATGGCAAGGACGAGATTAGTTAAAGGTCCGGCCAGTGCCACCCAAAGCATATCTTTTTTGGGATTACGAAAATAGCTCGGATTTACCGGCACCGGTTTGGCCCAGCCTATTTTTATAAAGAAAAAAGCGATGGTCCCCAAAGGGTCAAGATGTTTTAACGGGTTAAGAGATAATCTCCCGGCATCTCTGGCAGTTGGGTCGCCAAGGTGAAAAGCGATAAAGCCGTGGGCAAGTTCATGCAAAGTCAGCGCAAAAAGCAGTGGCGGTGCGAGGATGATCAGCTCTATAATAAATTGGTTCATTATCTAGTATCAATTAGTTAAAATTTCTTGTTCTTGTTTCTGAAGCTGACATACCCACTGCTCACTAAGGCTCATTGTGCTCACTGGAACATTGCTATCAAATGCCCTTGTATTGAACACAGGATGCCAAAGTTAAGCATTCTTTCATCTTCGGCAAGCTTTAGCTTACCGGGGAAACTTCTTTTTAACAAGTTCTGCGGCTTCTTCCGGCCCCATCTCCAGATTGTCAAGTTGCAGGTTCTTCAGATACATGAGGATTTTTTTGAATTGTGGTCCAGGCTTGTAACCCAAATTTTTTAAATCATTACCCGAAAGGCCGGCTTCGATATGTCTCAGTGAGGTCACGTAGAGTGATATCGCTTTTTTGACATGATTTTTCCTGGCAATGGCCATTATGTAAAGCACTCCCTCGAGCGTAATCTCTTCAAAGCAGGCAACTATCTCACTGTTTTTAAGATGGTTGTCACGGGATAATCTGTTGAGAGCTTTATCCGCTCGATCTTTCTGGTCCAATAGATATTCAGTTGTCTTTGCCGTTTCGCCAAATCTTGCACAGAAAGCCGAGAGCTCCTCCAGGCTGGATCTTGACATGATGGCCAGCAGGTAGACAACCCAGTTTCGGCAGGGTTCTTCGAGATAAAGTAAGCGAAACCAGGAGATCGCCAGCTGCGCCTGGGTAAGAATGTGCATGAATCTTCGGTCAACCTCGTAATGAGGGCGAAGATCGGGCCAGAGAAATTGAAAAAGGTCGAATTCGGCCAATCTTTGTATAGCCGGAAGGGGATTTTCTTCGGAGAAAATTATTTTAAGCTCGGAAAGAAAACGCGAGTCTTCGCTTTTGCCGAAAAGTTTCATGTTCACGGCGTTAATAATCAGTCGTCTGGTGTGAGGGGATATTTGAAAGCCCATGCGTTTTTCAAATCGGACAGCCCTGAATATCCTACTGGGATCTTCAACGAAACTCAGGTTGTGGATGACTTTGACCGATTTCTGTTTAAGATCGTTCTGGCTATTGAAAAAATCTATCAGTGTTCCGAAGTGTTTCTGGTTGAGCTGGATAGCCATGGCGTTGATGGTAAAATCCCGACGATAGAGATCGAGCTTTATCGACGACAGTTCAACTGTTGGCATTGCCGCCGGATATTCATAATATTCCAGCCTTGCTGTGGCGATATCGATTTTAAATCCATCCGGCATAAGGACAACGGCTGTCTTGAACCGTTCGTGCGTACGGTATCTACTGTCCAGATCTGCGGCAAGTGCTTTGGCGAAACCTATACCGTCACCTTCTATAACTATGTCGAGATCAAGGTTTGGTTTTTTCAGCAACAGGTCCCGAACAAAGCCGCCCACTGCAAAGGCATTATATCCAAGTTTATCGGCGACCTCACCTATAGTCTGGAGGAGCTGGATCATTCCCCTGCTTAAACAATCAACAATGAGTGAATTGAGGTTCCTCTTTCTTTCGAGGGAAGGATGGTCCTCTTCATGAAGCAGGTTTTTGGGTAGATGTGCCGGATCGTTCACTAATCTGTTAAGCAGATCGGTCCGGGTGATAACCCCCATCAGCGCCTTATTCTGGACAATAGGAATAAGGCGTTGTCTGTTTTCGATGATGAGTTCCTGGATGTCAGCCAGTGTCGCCTTGAGCGGGAGGCATTGAACATCGCTGGTCATATAGTCGCTCACCGGTCGATCGCCGAGTGTATGATGGTGAGCTTTCTCGACCACCTGGCGCGTTATGATGCCAAGAATGGAGTGGCTGTCGTCAGATGCTGCTCGAATATCCGCCCGCACGGGAGCAGCTGTTATATTGTATCTGGTCAGCAGCGCCTTAGCCTCGGAAATTGTGGAATCCGGAGTTATGGTAATGGCCGGTTTGGACATCATTTCGCTGGCAATCGGCTGAGGGAGTATATGACGGTGCAGGGTGTGGATCAGCTTCTCCTGTGCTTCTATCAACGTGACATCCTTCAGTGTTGCCGATGCCGCCGTGGCATGCCCGCCGCCGCCGAGATCGCGGGCAATAATGCCGACATTCACGTCGGCAATTCGACTGCGGGCAATGAGATAGATGCGTCCACCCATGGAAATGAGAGCGAAAAGCACGTTAAGGTTTTCCATCGACATGAACCGCCTGACAATGAGCGCAAATTCATCCACATAGTTTGGAAAAGAGTGGGTGACAACTACCAGCGGAATCCCCTGGATTGTAAACTCTTTGGCATTTTGCATTAATTCATGCAGAATGCCAATTTGTTCTGAAGTGAGTTCGTGGGTAATAAATTGGGCGACTTCATCGAGTTTGGCACCTTTTTCGAGGAGCCATGCCGCGGCAATCAGATCTTCAGGGGTAGTCGTTAAATGAGTAAGGGATCCGGTATCCTCATATATTCCAAGGGCAAGGATTGTGGCTTCTTGAGGGCTTATGTTTATCCGCTTTTCCCGGAGAATATTAACCAGTAGAGTTGTCGTCGAACCAAAATCTTCGATTACTTCAAAGTCACCCTGCAGATCATCGCTGTTTTGAATATGGTGATCATAGAGATGGAGCTTTATTCCGGGATTTTTCAGGCACTCTGAAAAAGGTCCTATTCTATCGGAAGACTTGGTGTCCACCAGAATAAGGGTATCGACGGCTTTGATATCTATATCTTTTATCTTGAGGAAATCATACGAATAGAGCAGGCTTTGGGAAATGAAATCACGAACATTTCTTTCCTGGGATCCGGAAAAAACCATGACGGCATCAGGATATATTTTTTGGGCCGCAACCATCGAGGCGAGCCCGTCGAAGTCTGCGTTGATATGAGTAGTGATGAGGCGCATTGCTGTCTACTGTCAAATTTTAATTGAAAAAATGCCGTATTACAAAAAATCCTGGTTTATTTCCCGTTGGTCATCATAGAGGTATTGTATGGCATTTACCTAAAATTCGCCACAATATGGAATTATTCACCTACCCACGAGGATGAAATTTTTTATGGATGCTTTTCAACCTGTCCTGGTCGACATGGGTATATATCTGAGTGGTGGCGACGTCTGCATGGCCAAGCATCATTTGTACGGCGCGCAGGTCTGCGCCATGGCTAAGAAGATGAGTCGCAAAAGAATGACGAAGCATATGGGGGGAAATCTCTTTTTTGATACCGGCTGCAAGAGCCGTCTTGCGGACAATCTGCCAAAAGCGCAGCCTGGTCATGCAAGTGCCTCGTCCCGTGATAAAAAGATAATTACTTCTTTTTCCTTTCAGGATGAGCGGCCGATCTGTTTTAAGATATTTCTCAATTTTATCTTTTGCCTGATCTCCGAAAGGAATGAGCCGTTCTTTGTTTCCTTTGCCTATGACCCGGAGAAACCCGGCGGAAAGATTGCATGCGGCCAGAGGGAGCTGCACCAGTTCAGACACCCGTAACCCGGTAGAATAAAGAAGAAAAAGCATTGCATTATCCCTTCCGGCAATCGGGGTTTTGATATTTCCCGGTATCAGCAGGGTCCTGACTTCAGTGAGAGAAAGTGCTTTGGGCAGGCTCTGTCCACTGCGTGGCAGGTCAACCGCGTTAAAGGGGTTATGCTTGACCAGGTTTTCCCGGAGTAAAAAGGTAAAAAATGATTTGAGGGCGGAAATACGCCGGGCGTTGGTTCGGTTTCCTGCCTGTTGCAGCTTTTGACACTGTTCAAGAAAACCGTGAATTGTCGGTAGATCGACAGCGTTTAATGTTCTTTTCTTGAGGGCGGTAAGAAAATTCAGAAAGAAGGTTATATCGGAAATATATGCTTCGACGCTGTTTTCTGCCAACCTTCGTTCGGAAATAAGGTAGTGAAGATACAGTTCGTGTGCTGCTGCAAATTGTGCGGGAAGTTTTGTAATTTTAATGATGCCTCAATTGTCAGGCATTGGCTGTTTTGATAAAGTTCGCAAAATTACAAAGCCTGACCGAAATCAGGCTTTCAAAGGGCAGCCTGTTAGAAAGATTTTTTCATTCTGTTGAATTTGCGGAGTTTTCTGCGGGCTTCAGCCTGCTTCCGGCGCTTTTTCACACTCGGCTTCTCGTAGTACTCACGACGTTTCAGCTCTCTTTTAATACCGTCTATCTGCAGCTTTTTTTTCAGCTGACGAATTGCGTACTCAAGATCTCCTCGGACTTCAACTTCTATCATTTGTGGCTCCGTTTAGGGAATTAGTCATAATTTTTATAAAAAGATGAGGTGGTTATCCGTCTTTTTAGTAAATAGCTATGGTTTCAGGAAAACAATCTCGTTTATATACTAAACACAGGAAGCGTTTGTCAATGGATTTTTCTAAACTGATTAACCCGCTTTTTTCATCAATTCAGGCGGCGTCAGCTCCAAAGTTCTTGGTAATAAACCATAGCAGGCTATGTTCACTGGCAAAATACTGCCGAAGATGGCGCCGAGCGTACTGACCTTTGTTGAACATTGTGTTGGTTGAGAAAAAACAAATATATTCTAACACCCCTCAAAGCATGGGGACTGAACTGAGTGACAGATTATCTGGAGTAAGGCACCAAAATCAAGACAATGTTTGTGAAAAACTCGGGTTAGGTCATTTTTCTTTTTACAAGGTATTGGTGATGGCTTAGATGAGTGAGATGTACGACAAAGAAGTACTGACCTAAGTGTCTGGTTTCAGATGGAATGTGTTCATTAATTTTTAATGATGATATAGGGATTGAGAATTAAGAAAAATAATACTAACATGCGATAGGCATTTACGGTAAGCATTCGTCAGCCTGTCACTGTCCGTGAGCAGGCATACAGGTTGACGTTGTTTTGGTTGATGGTGTTGTGATGCAATAAAATTCTACAATCAACAAGGAGGTACCATGAAAAGAGTCCTCGGTGTGGGGCTGCTCTGTTGTTCCCTCATCATGCTGCTTGCTGTCAGCGGTCATAGTGAAGGAGGGCCAAAGCCAGAACCACCACCTAAAGCAAAAACTATCAAAGAGCTGGCTGCTCGCTATGACTCCAGCAAGTGTATTGAGTGTCATGAAGAAGCTCATGAGCAGTGGCAAAATTCTCTTCATTCCCGCTCTATCCTCGGGACGCCTCGTACGGCTCCTACGATTCTCACGGCCATAGATAAAGGTCTTAAAAATTTTGCTTTTTCAGGAGTGAAAGAGGATAAAGACCTTAAGGTAGAGCACCTGATGCTCTGCGCCAAGTGCCATCTGCCGCAGCTCGATGAGGCCACCGACGAAGTTGCCCAAGAGATCGTTGCCACGATTCGCGCGTGGCAACAGGCATATAGAGACGGCGATGATGAGAAGATTGATGAGCATGAAAAAACAATAGCCAGTCTCAATATCGGCTGTATGGTCTGCCACAATAAGGTCGCTCTAATCCATAAATACGCCGACGGTTATCCTCAGCCGGACACGGTATATGGTAATCTTGAAGGCGATCATGATTCTGAAGAATTCCCGAAAATGGCGGTAGCGCCGGCAATAAGTGCATCTATTCTCTGCGGCCAGTGCCACGGTCTCGGACCGAATCTCGAATTCGAGCATCCAACTCAGTGTGCCACCTTGTACGGCAGTTACCTCTTCTCCTATGTGGCCCATGGCGGCAGTGAATCCTGTCAGGAATGTCATATGGTCAAGTCCGGTCTCGGCCATGACATCCAGGCCTATAAGGATGAAGACATGATTGCTATGGCAGTCGATGTCAAAGTAGATGGCCAGTCGCTCTTCTGGCGAAAAAACAAAGAGGAAGGCGTCTTGCCGATCGGTATTATCAATGTGGAAATTTACAATAAAACAGGCCATGTTATTCCCGACGGCTGACCCACTCCAAACCGGCTGGTCCTGGAAGTGACCGCGAATACTTTGGATGGGAAAGAAGTTTATAAAGATCAGGTAACCTACATGCCTTTTCCTCAGCGTTTGGGCAGAGGTAAGGAAATGGGCAGAGGCCCGTATGAAAAGAGCGGCCTGCTGCGTGAAACAAGCCTGGTTCCGCTTGCCAGTGTACATGAGACATTTGAAATAACCTATCCCTTTGAAGATGTGAAGAAGGGAGATGACACACGACGTGAGCTGCTCAGTGATGAATTGAAGGTCAGTGTTAAGCTCTGGTATCTGCCTTTTGGTGAGTTCGACAGTTATGCAATTACCTGGTTCGAGGAAGAAAAAACCCTCGATCTGAAAACTGAATGGGTCTGGCGTTAAAATTAAAACCCAGTTCGGCTAACCCGGATTTCTCATGAGAAATCCGGGCGAACAATTTTGCTCACATAATTGCCGAAGTAATCCCTAAAAACAAATGCGGCCGTCTTAGCAACGGCCGCATTTGTTTTTCGAACCGGAATCTGCTCCCTTATTCTTCGTCTATCTGTAATTGAGGTTTTTATCAGTTTGTCTATATTTAATTCATGGCCCAAAGCTTACTAACACCCCACAAGGGGGGTACTCAGTACCCGTGCTTTGCGGGTATAAGTGCCTTGGCTATAAAGACTAGTTTACAGTTATCAAATACAATTTTCGTTTTCTTGTTTTTTCTGACAGTTTTTCAGTAGTAAGGCACTAAAAACCAACAAGTTCTTCACGTTCCTCATCCCATAGCTTTAAATGAAAGCCGTGGAGGCTTCTCTTATTAACTTCTTCTCTGAAGACGCACTTCTCGTCTCCATCTTTAACCCTCCCGCTGGTTTTTTGTTTTCAGGACAGCATTGATTCTTTCGACCTGGGAATCAGGTGAAGTCGAAATTTATTATCAAAATTTTAACAATGATAAACAATCCGGCCAAGAGCTTTAAGAAGCAATTCTTAACGGAAAATGAGACAGGAAACAAAAGGAAGCAGCCATGTGAAGAAAGGATGGATCTACATTTTTCCCGATCGAAAAATGGAAATGATAAGCCATAAACCAAGAAGGGTGGCAATGCAGTAGCCGGTAATGCCGAGAAGAGTAGTGAAAGGAACAGAGATTTTTCCCAAGGTAATCTCCATAACCTTAATGGGGGAGTTGAGCAGCAGGGAGCCCGCTATTGTTGAAGCAGAGATAATCATTCCCATCACGGCCCGGTTGAGACCTCTTTCAAACCTGCCCATAACAGGATCGATGCCTCTATGACGGATCTCGAGGCGGTGCCTGCCCTCTGCGGTCCGCTTGAAAATATCATGGGTAAACCGGGGCATCAGTTTTAGATAGGCTCCCATGGCTCGGGTGTCTTTGCCTAAGTTTTTCAGCAAATTATTAGCGTCATACCCACGCTGAATCAATTTCCTGGCATAAGGGCGGGTTACCTCGAGGATGCTGGCATTGCTGCCTAGGATCTTGCCTAGTCCTTCAGTCTGCACAAAGGTCTTGAGCAGGAGAAGCAGGTTTCGTGGAAATCGGATGCGGTATTTATATGCCAGCCGCATTACCTGCTCATAGACATCCTTTACGGCGATCGTCTGAAGGGACCGGCCGTAAAACGGTTCACTCATGTCTTTAAGATCGGTCCGGAATTTTTTCATGTCGATGGTGTCATCGTCAATGAGCCCGGCATCCCTGAAGGCGTCTATAACCATGTCGTAGTCATGCTCGGCGTATCCAAGGAAAATATTGGCTACCTGCGTCATGGCTTCTTCATCCAGATAACCGATGATTCCAAAATCGACAAGGCTTACCCGGCCGTCGTACATGACGATGGTGTTGCCGGGATGAGGGTCGGCATGGAAAAAACCGAAATCCATCAGCTGGCGGGAAAATGACCGCAGGCCGATCATGGCCACTTCTTTCGGATCGATTCCAGCTGCACGAATCTCGTCTACCTGATCCATTTTTATGCCATCGATATATTCCATGACGAGGACCGATTTAGCTGTGTAGTCCCAATAGACCCTGGCCGTGTAAATTTCTTCGCTGCCTTCGAAATTTGCGGCGAATTTTTCGATATTGCCGCCTTCTATATACATGTCCAGTTCCCGGAAAATAGTTCGTTCGAATTCTTTCACCAGATTGATTGCCCCGATGATGCGGGCAAACTCGAACATTTTTTCCAGTTTTTCCGCGAAAAAAATCATAACATGAATATCTTCGCGGACCTTTTTTTCTATCCCCGGTCGAATGACCTTGACGGCTACACGTTCACCTCCCTTGAGTCGGGCCTCATGTACCTGTGCTACAGATGCCGCGGCAATGGATTCGGGAGAAAAATCTAAAAAAATGTCTTCTAATGAAGCACCCAGTTCAGCTTCCACTACAGCCTTAATTGAAGCAAGTGAAACCGGAGGAACACTATCCTGAAGCTTCTTGAATTCTTCGGTATATTCAGGAGGAAAGAGGTCGGCGCGTACGCTCATCAATTGTCCCAGTTTGATAAAACTGGGTCCCAGTTCCTCAAGCATCAGGCGGATGCGGACGGGTGAGTGAAATGCCGTTCGGGACAAGGGGATATCCTGCACATCTTCGTTGCTTTTCGCATCACCCCGCCTGAACATCCGCTGGGATATATTCCCGAATCCATGCTTGGCTAAAACCCTGGCGATATCCCCGAAGCGGCGTATTCCTTTCATATCGTTCCTGATGTGGTTTTTTTAAGATTCTTTTTATTTACCCAACGTAAAATAGAGGTTCTTACAAGTTTATCTTGCTTAACATATAATATAATCCAATGGCAAGCGCCTTGTAGTGAGTATGCAGGAGAGGTAGACCTGAATAAAGGATTGGGATCTGCGAAATTCTGAAAAGAAAGGGGCGCAAAAAACTCAAGCACAGTAAACTTTTTAAATTTTTGCGTGATCTTGAGTGAAGGGAGGAGTAATTTAGAAATGAACTCTGGATGAAAGGGTACAACCGAACAGAAAACTTGAGGAATAAACTATGCAAAAAAAACAACACATCGCTTTAATAGCCGGCGGGATATCAGGAGAACGCGAAGTTTCTCTTAGTGGGGCTATTAGCGTAGAAAAAGCACTCAACCCCGAAAAATTTATGGTACGGCGCTATGATCCTGCTGCAGACCTCGCCAAGCTGGCAACCGATGCGCCGGAGATTGATTTTGCCTTTATTCTGCTTCATGGCTTATATGGTGAAGACGGTACCATGCAGGGTTTTCTTGATCTCCTCGGGGTACCATATCAGGGATCAGGGGTGCTTGGCAGCGCTATCGCCATGGATAAGCAGTTGGCCAAGGAATTGTATAAGTTAAATAATCTGCCGGTAGCAGATTCCCAGATTATTACCAGTGAGGAAAATATTGACGGTAAAGAGTTGGCGAATCGATTCGGTTTACCTGTCGTTGTTAAACCGGTCCATGAAGGATCCAGTCTTGGCCTTACTTTGGCAAAATCTGAAGAAGAACTGCTTGCCGGAATCAACCGGGCATTGCGTCACGATTCTCACGTGATGGTGGAAAAATATATTAAAGGACGGGAGCTTACCGTTGGAGTATTGGGTAATACTGCACTGGAAGCATTACCGGTTATCGAGATAGTGCCCGGTGAGGGATTTAGTTTTTTTGATTACGATGCCAAATATAAGCCGGGTGCAACGGAGGAAATATGTCCTGCCCGAATCAGTGAAGATGTTACGAGGATGGCCGGACAATATGCGGTGGCTGCGCACAAGGTACTACGATTAAGAGGGTATTCCCGTACAGATATGATAATGGTGGATGACGGTTCCTTATATCTTCTTGAAACCAACACCATCCCGGGCATGACTGCTACCAGTCTTATGCCCCAGGCCGCAGCCGTTCATGGTTTGCCTTTCCCGCAGTTTCTTGAACGTCTGATTGAGCTGGGCTTGGAAGACAGACCGAAAAAATAAGAAGCACCTTTCGATATTGATAAACGCATCAAAAGACAATACGTTGGGGAGCATTGAAAATATTAACCCTGTCCGGTCTGGCATAAGCTGCAAGAGTAGCTCCCGCTCTTCGGGCAATCGCCAGTCCCAGGGACGATGGTGCTGTTCTGGACATGATTATCGGGATACCGATTCGGGCGCACTTCAAAACCATGTCGGAGGTAAGGCGGCCTGTGGTGTAAATGGCGCTTTTAGCTGTTGCCTTACCAAGCAGAATGGCACCAAGCACCTTGTCTACGGCGTTGTGCCGTCCAACATCCTCATAAAAAACCTGAAGTTTTCCATCCTGCCATAATCCGCAGCCGTGGATGCAGTGGGTTTGTGGACCCAAAGGCGAACTTTGCAGGGACTGGCGGATAAACGTGCTGATCTCCGGGAATGTGATCGTGCATTCCTGCAATGGTTCAAAAGCGCCTTCCAGCATTTCCCTGGAAATTTTACCTGTTCCTCCGCAGCCGGAGGTAATTATGACCTCTTTTGGTTCTGTTCGTTCCACGTCGGCATATACGGCAATGCGGCCTTCAGGGCAGATAAGAATTTCTCTAATCTCGCCGGGTTCTTTGATATAACCCTGGCCAAAGAGAAAACCGGCACCGAATTCCTCAAGACCAATCGGCAGAACCATGGAGGAGCCGATGGTCTCATCATTGAGTGCAATGGAATAAGGCGTTTCAATGGCCAGTTGTTCTGTCTGTTCGCTCGAGCCATTTGGGGTAATGACTGTTGTCATATGACTCATTGTGAGCCGGGTACTGGTCTGGTCTGATGTATTCATGTTGTTAATTTAAGTTTGTAAGATGTGTGTATTGCCTTCCAAAATATCAGGACGCTATGAGATAGAGATGTAGTCCTTAACAAAATCCAATGAAAAAACAAGAAAGTAATCTGCAACCACTGTAGACAGCAAAGAATCATGATAAGTGGCTTGATGGTATATTCAAGTTATTAATGTTGATGGCGTCGTAAAAACTTTTCACCTGCGTCGTTGCTACAAAAATTATATCATTACGACGTACTCTTGTACGCCGAAATGATATAATTTTTGCGCGCCTCGCATATGAAGTTTTTTACTTAGCCATCGGAAACTTTAGGCTTTTAAGAGTTTGTCATGTTGAAAGCGTCGTAAAAACTCTTCGTCTGTTTGCTCGCATTGTGCGGGTTGTGCGCCGACAATCTTGCATTTTAGAGACTTTTCTCCTATTCTGTGAGCCTGCATTGTTAAAGTTCCTGAAACAGAGTATATTCCGGAGTACTTTATGAAGATGAAATCCCTTCTCCTTTTTATTAATATAGTGTTGTTTTTCTGTGTTTCCAGCCTGGCCGGAGCCACGGGTCTTTTCCGGCCTCTTGTGCTGGGGCAATCCTGTGCACTGAGCGGGCCTGCACAAAACCTTGGTCTTGAGATGCGGGCTGGTTTACTCGCCGCATTCTCTTCAATAAACGATGCGGGCGGGATTCGTGGACGTGAGATAATCCTGCTCAGCCGTGATGACGGATATGAACCGGACAGGGCGGTAAGAAATACCAAAGCATTGATTTACGATGATCAGGTATTCGCACTCATAGGCGCTGTCGGCACCCCGACTTCCATGGCGGTAGCACCAATAATCAGTGAAGTGAAAATCCCATTTTTCGCACCGTTCACCGGAGCAGAATTTCTCCGCACCCCTTTTAACAGATACGTCATAAATGTTCGGGCAAGTTATTTCCAGGAAATGGAAAAACTGGCTTCCTATCTGGTTGATAAAAAGAAGATTACCAGGATTGCCTGTTTCTATCAAAACGACAGCTATGGCTATGCCGGCCTGCAGGGTATTGAAATTGCCCTGGCCAAAAGAGGTATGAAGCTGGTTTCCAAGGGAAGCTACGAGCGAAATACCGTCGCTGTTATGGGCGCTATGCGGGATATTTATGCAGAAGAACCCGAGGCTGTAGTGCTTGTGGGCGCTTACTCAGCCTGTGCTGAATTTATCAAATTGAGCAAAACTAAAATTTCCGGCGATATCGTCTTTTGTAATATATCCTTTGTCGGCACTGAAAGCCTTCGGGAAGTTCTCGGCGGCTATGGGCAGGATGTGATCGTCTCCCAGGTGATACCTTCTCCATATGTTGCTGAAATTTCTCTTATAAGTGATTTTAAAAGGGCCATGGCCAAGTATCAGCACGATGCACCTATAAGTTTTACTTCTCTTGAGGGTTTTATTGCCGGGAAATTATTCGGCAAGATTGCCATGGCGGTAAAAGGAGAGCTTACAAGGGAAAAATTTATATCAACCATGCAGGAGATCGGCCTGTTTGATCTGGGCGGACTCCTTCTGGAATTTGGCCCGGACGACCATCAGGGAATGGATACTATCTATTTGACCAATATCTATCCGGTTGTGGAAAAACTCAAAGACGACCAATGATCTGTTGAAGGAAATAAAATATATGCAAAGACCTTCGATGGATTTATTTAGAAAAATATCTCTTTCTTCAGCTCCCTTCTATGCATCACTGGTGGTAATTACTTCACTTGCCCTTTTTATCGGCATTTTCTGGGCGGTTAACGAGTATCAGGCATATCAGGAGAGTATTGATAATATCCGCACTACATACAGGCTCCAGTATGAAGGAAGGGTAAAAGAAGAGCTGGTCAAGGTTGTTGAACTGATAGATTACCGGCAGCAGCAAAATGAACTGAAAGTTGAGCTTGATATTCGCGAACGTGTTCAGGCTGCCTATACCCTCGCCTCTCATAATTACCGGCTCTATAAAGATGAAAAGAGCATTGCGGATATACGCTCCATGGTAATTGAACTTTTGCGGCCGATGCGCTGGGATGACGGGCGAGGCTATTATTTTGCAGGCAGGGTCCATAGCGGACTGATCGATCTCTTTGCCGATGAACCTTATTTTGAAGGGAAATCCGCGGCTGAATTCCAGAAGATAGTCGGGGTGGATGTGATAGGCGATATTGTTTCCATTGTTCGGGACAAAGAAGCCGGTGTATACAGTTATGATCTCATTAAACCCCAATTTCGCGGCAAGAGTTTTCAGAAGATCGCTTTCGTCAAATATTTCCCTCCCCTGGACTGGTTTATCGGTGCAGGTATCTATACTGAACAGCTCGAAGAGACCCTGCAGAATGAGCTGCTTGGCAGAATACAAAACATAACCTTTGGAAAGGATGGAGAAATATTTTGTTTTCGGACCGACGGGACCATCCTGAGCAGTCGTGAGGAACGGCTAATCGGCCGTTCGGTGAGGGATTTGAAAGATGTCGAAGGATTTAATTATGGAGAATCATTTCTTCTGACCGCTCAAAATGAAGATAAAGGCGGGTATATACACTACTCGGTACAGAGGCCTTCGACAGGGAGTAACCATCAGAAACTAGGATTTGTCCAATCATACCATGACTGGGGCTGGGTTCTGGGGTCGACTATGTTTATGGACGCTATGGAGCAGACGATTGCGGCCGAAACAGAAATGTATCAACGGATCGCCTTTAAAAATGTCTTCACCTTCATAATCTTCTTTGCCATTGCAGTTATTTTTCTGCTCCTCAGTGCCTTTTTTTATTCTTTCAAGATTAAACAGGGTATCAATCTTTTCACCAATTTTTTTAGGGAAGCCGCCGACGCCAACGTGAAAATAAGTAATGAGGATCTCGTATTCCGGGAATTCGAGGATCTTGGACATCTGGCCAATCAGATGGTGGATGAGCGAATTAAAAACGAGCTTCTCCTGCATCGGGACGAACTGCGCCTCGATACTTTGCTCCGTCTCGGGATGATGGAAAAATACTCTCTGCAGGAAAAATATGATTTTATTCTCCGGCGTATTGTGCAGATCACCAGAAGCGAGGAGGGGTATTTGGCATTGGTCGATGCAGCCCAATCTCATATAACAATCTGCTCTCATTTCGTAGTAAATAACCAAAATGAAAAAAATGGAAAAGAGCTGACCACTGCTCGATCCATCGCGGATGGGGGGCTTCCGGGCAGGGCTGTTTTGAAGAAAACTGCGGTTATCGCCAACTCTGCCGATCTTGTGAAGGAGGATGACAATTTCCCATACTGCCATGCAGTTTCCCGCTATCTTGATGTGCCTATATACAATGACGGAAAAATAGTGGTCGTGGCAGGAGTCTGTAATAATGAAGAAAAATATGACAATTCTGATATCCGGCAGATGACTATGCTATTGGACGGCATGTGGCTGCATGTATTAAATAAATGCGCCGAGGAAGAACTTGCCCGGCTCGAACGGCAGATTATCGCCATCAGTGAAGAAGAACGATCAAAAATCGGGCGGGATCTGCATGACGATCTTGGGTCTCATCTCACCGGAGTGGAACTATTGAGCAAGGTGCTCCAGCAACAGCTCAAAGAAGAAGCGCCGGAGCGGGAAAAACAACTGTGCACCATTCGAAATCTGATCAGGGATGCCATTGAAAAGACCCGGCGGCTCTCACATGGACTTTATCCCGTCCATGTCGTTGAGTATGGTCTTGAATCGGCGATTGACGAACTGGTTGTTGAGGTAGAGAAGATTTTTAAGGTGTATTTCGATCTTTCATGGGAAGGTGGAGAGATGACACTCGGTAAAAATACCGCCACCCATTTGTATTATATTATTAGGGAAGCGGTTTTTAATGCAGCGCGCCATGGTAAGCCAAAATATATTGGGGTGCATATGCGGCTTGCGGATGACGGCTTTTTATTAAAGATCGTTGATGACGGGATCGGCTATGATGGCTCCACGGCCGGAACGGGGCTGGGC
Source organism: Desulforhopalus sp. (assembly GCA_049645845.1). Taxonomy (GTDB): domain Bacteria; phylum Desulfobacterota; class Desulfobulbia; order Desulfobulbales; family Desulfocapsaceae; genus Desulforhopalus_A. Next base: position 60,821 of record JBARUR010000272.1, read on the forward strand.
TTTCATACCATGAAATATCGAGCCAAAGCGATAGGCGCAATATTATCCATCGGCTCGGGGAAAGAAGGCGGTACGGTAATTACAGTGACAGGCGAGGGGTTGGAATGAAATCAAAGGTAATAATTGTAGACGATCACCCCATATTCAGAATGGGCATGGCGGAACTTCTTAATCAGGAGAAAGACTTTATAGTCTGTGGACTAGCGGAAGATATCGCCAGTGCCAGAAAAGTTATCCATGAACATGCTCCTGATCTGGCGATTATTGATATTACCCTTGCCGGTGACAACGGTCTTGATCTGGTGAAGGAACTGTCCGGCAGAACGAAATCGTTTCCCATATTGGTTCTTTCCATGCATGACGAACAGGTTTGGGCTGAGAGAGCTATTCGAGCAGGCGCCAGAGGTTATATCATGAAAAGAGAAGCCAGTGAAAATGTCATCTCTGCTCTAAGAGATATTCGCGCCGGTAAAATCCACGTCAGTGCGAGGATTATGGAAGGGCTGCTTGATAGATTGCAGATGAAATCGGTAATCCCGGCCAGCTCCACAGTAGACATACTGACTGATCGGGAACTTGAAGTATTCCGACTGCTTGGAACCGGTCTTTCCACCCGTGAAGTTGCTGATAGAATGAATCTGGGTGTTAAAACGATTGGTACCTATCGGGATCGGGTCAAACAAAAACTCGGTATCAAGACGGCCGCAGAGCTCATCCGACGGGCTGTATTATGGACCGAACAGGAATTTCTCAACTCATCCGGGCCTGACGATGTAAGTTAGTTGCTTACAGCTTTTCCTGCTTTCAGCTTACAAAACAAAAGGGGTTGAGCTGATTCTTTTCTTCGCTAAACTTTCCTATACTAACCACGCCTTACAAGAAGGCTAAAAAATCTTGGAAAGTATAATGAATCCCGGCTTATTTCCTTATCCCGTTTCCCGGATTTAGTTGATGGCAGGGACGGATCCTGCACAACGTGAAGTTAAGGTGTTAGTGCCTTACTCCAGATAATATATCACTGGGTATAAAAAAAGAAACCTGGAGCTTTAAAATTAAAATCTTAAAGTAACCTCCAAGGCACTTATACCCGCAAAGCACGGGCACTGAGTACCCCCTTGTGGGGTGTTAGGTATTCATGAGTAAACTCTTTTCTACGTGTCTGCTTATTCAGGAAAGCTCGAATGTAACCAAGCTTGTAATGACTGAGGTCAACCTCCACCCCGGTATTGATTTCTCCCCTGATCAGGGAAAAACCATTCTTCTTGCCGGGGGTTTTTCCTCCATCACACCGGAAAGCGGATTCCCCCTGTCGTCAACGCTTCAGCTGAATTATGACCTCGCCGCCTTTAATGCAGAAGAACTGAAAAACATAGCACTGGCAGAGCTCAAACGCATAAATCAGATCAATTACCGCAGTTATACCGCAGAAACCGACAAGCGTGTCTGCGTAATCAGTGATAATTCAAAACGATTAACAACCTTTATAGATACCTATGCGGGTCTGCTGGATATTGAGCCGTTGCTGGTTAATGGCTATCACCCGGAAATCCCGACTGTGACGGAATGTGAAATTACCGGCTATGGGTCTGGATATCGTCTGGATTATCAAGTCCGTTCTCCTGTCAACTTCGAAACATGTACCTATTGCGGTCATTGCGGACCGGCCTGTCCTGAGCAGTGCATTACAGAAAATTTGTTTGTCAATTTCTCAACCTGTACCTTCTGTAAAGAATGTGAAAAGGTCTGCGGAGCAAAAGCAATTGATATCCACGGTGCCGTAAACAACGTCTTGAATATTCCAGTGATCATCATGCTTGGTGATTTCAAAATGGATGTACCGGCAGGAGCTGATGGAATTTTTTACGAAGAAAATCTCCATGATTATTTTAAGACGCTTTTCCCAAGTCAAATCGATGAAATTGTAACCTGGAACAAAAATCTCTGTCAGTTCAATGGCAATCTGGGCTGTGATCTGTGTCTGTCCAGTTGTCCTCATTCGGCTATTACCCGGGATTCCAGAGGCGTAACTATCAACCCCCTTAAATGTGAGGAATGCGGTGCATGTGTCGCTGCCTGTCCTACAGGAGCGCTGCAGAATGAGCGGTTTGGTGATTGTTCTTTTTGCGACTACTTTCGAAACATTTACATTCCCCGGGACGGGACTGTTGTCATAGGAGATAAGGACACACTGCACAGACTCTGGTGGCGGCAGCAGGGCAGGCGGCGGGAGAATGTTTTTTTTCTCCAGTACGACACTGTGCCAAGCCTTTCTCTTTTTCACTTCATGTTCTTGCTGAACAGCGGCGCAAGACGGATTGTTGTTCTGGAGAGTTGTAGTCAAATTGACACTCAAGCCAAAAAGCAGCTTAATTTGGCCAATTACCTGCTGTCTCAACTGTTTGATATTGAGGATGCTGTTGTTAGCTGCAGACTTCAGGATTTTGATGTTTTGATGACTGCCCGGCTTTCAGGCAGCTTTGGCAGGGGGCGACAGGGTACTTTTATCAATCGCAGGCAATCGCTTGCAGCGGCTCTTGAATCTCTTGTTAAAAAAAGTGGAAGAGAAGTAACGCTTCAGCCCGATGAATTTATTCCTTTTGCGACTGTGAGCTGTGACCGGGATCTGTGCACCCAATGCATGGCTTGTCTCAACAGTTGCCGAATTGAAGCCATGAAATCCAATCCACAGGGATTCACCCTGAATCATCTACATGCTCTGTGTGTGGGATGCGGTCTTTGTGCCGAGATATGTCCGGAAAATGCGTTGTCCATATCTTCTGAGTTCATCCTTAAGAGTGATTTTTTTGTGCCTATTGAACTGGCTATAGCCGAGCCGATGATATGTAAAAGCTGTGGCAAGGTGTTTGGGACCAAAAAGAGTTTCGATCGTGTAATGGCCATCCTGGCTCAAAAAGAAACTGTTGATACACGTCATTTTGAATTCTGTGACGTGTGCCGAGTCGTGAAAATATTTGAAACAGTCTAACCCGGAGATTGAATTATATGGATGAACTCAATGATCGGGAGCTTTTTCGGGTACGCTTTCGTTTTCTCGATCTTATCAAATCCTTTTTCGCTCTGGAGCCTGATTCGGAAACAATGAGCCGATGGCGAGGAACTTTTGCCGCGCTTTCCCGTGAGCAGGTAAGTCCCCGTTTTGATAATGCTGTTAAGGAAATTTCCCGGGCACTCAATGACAAAAATTTAAGGGAGCTTCAGAAAGAATATTACAAGCTCTTCGTTAATCCTTTTGATGGCTTTATGGTGGAAACGACTGCCTCCTATTACCTGAATGGCCGTAGTTACGATCAGGCGCTCGTCGATATTCGCAGTTTAATGAAAGAAGCCGGGATACAAAAAGAAAAAGGACTGACCGACCCCGAAGATTCCCTGGTGGTTATGCTTGATACCTTTGTTTCTCTTATCGAGGAAGAAAAGGGAGGAGACTGTGAGAAAAGCAGGCACCACCAGGAAAGATTGCTGGAAGAATTTCTTGAACCTTTTACTGAAAAATTTACAGCGGTTCTTAAAGATAACGGACAAGCCGATTTTTATTATTTGTGCAGTAAGGTTCTTGGTGGTTATCTCGACCTTGAAAAGAGCCTGTCCTACACATACCGGTGTTAGCCCGCATTTCTCATGAACATTGTGTTGATTTTCAGAATATATTCGTTTTTTGAAGAGGTTCGACATTTTTTCAATTTTCCTCTTAACCAACACAATGTTCATGAGAAAAGCGGGTTAGGAGAGGACTGCGCATCGGACTTTAATGATGAGAGGAAACGGAGAGTTCATGATGAAAAAAGAAGAGGATAAAAGACGTTCATTTCTTAAACATATTCTGGCCGGTACAGCGGCTGTGATCGGGACTGTTGGCATTATCAGGCCCGTGAAAGTCAAATCTGCGGCCACGATCAACCTGCCAAATGAAACGCTTTACCATGAGAGTGAGAGTTTTAAACAATACTATAAAAACTTACGAGCATAAGCCATACATCGAATCAGGATTTACCATGGTCGGCACAAGGAGAAATAAATGGCAAGAAGTAGAATAAAGACACCCTCTCAAAAAAACAATTCATCCGCAGGCCATAGGGTAACTCTTAATCCACAGATCGCCAGGCGATCGTTTTTAAAATTATCTGCGGCGACCGCTGCTCTCACCGGAGTAGCCATGACCGCCAGGTTAACCGGCAGGGCCAATGCTGCAGCCAGCCCGCGTGAGCGCGATGAGCTATATGAACCATATGCCGGTTCGAAGAAAATCAGGACAATCTGCACCTACTGTGCCGTGGGTTGTGGAATTGAAGCCGAGGTGCATAACGGTGTGTGGGTCCGCCAGGAAATCGCCGCCGACCATCCTGTATCCTATGGCGGACATTGTTGTAAAGGGGCGGGGGCGATCGATATGGTTACCAGCCCTAAACGCCTCAAAAACCCGATGAAAAAAGTGAATGGCAAGTGGACCAATCTCACCTGGGAACAGGCAATAGGGGAAATCGGCGACAAACTGCTTGCCCTGCGTGAAAAAGATGGACCGGACGCGCTGCAATTTCTCGGCAGTGCCAAGGTTTCCACCGAGATGGCCTACCTGCAACGAAAATTTGCTGCCTTCTGGGGCTCCAATAACGTCGATCACCAGGCCCGTATCTGACACTCCACAACGGTGGCAGGTGTCGCCAATACCTGGGGTTATGGAGCAATGACCAACAGCCTGAACGATATGAGGCATGCCAAGAGCATGATCTTTATCGGATCAAATGCACCGGAGGCCCATCCTGTTTCCATGCAGCATATTCTGCATGCCAAAGAAAAAAACAACGCACCGATCATTGTCGTTGATCCGCGGCGGACAAAACTTGCTGCCAAGGGAACGGATTATGTGCGAATTCGTCCCGGGACCGATGCCGCCTTTATAATGGGTTTGGTCAACGCGATTATTATCAACGGCTGGGAAGATAAGGAATTCATCAGAACCAGGGTCGCCGGTTACGAAGAGATGGTGGAGGTAGCAAAGGCATACACTCCCGAAGAGGTGGAAAATATTACCGGTATTCCAGCAACTGAAACCAGACGCATCGCAGAAATTCTTGCCAATAATCGTCCCACAAGTCTAACCTGGTGTATGGGGGGAACTCAGCATTCGATCGGCAGTTCCATCACCCGTAGTTTTTGCATCCTCCAGCTTGTTCTGGGGAATATGGGTAAATCGGGTGGCGGCACAAATATTTTTCGCGGCCATGATAATGTTCAGGGTTCAACGGATATGTGTGTGCTTGCCGACAGCCTGCCTGCCTACTATGGCCTTGCGGACGGGGCATGGAAGCATTGGTGTCGGGTTTGGGATGTCGATTATGAATGGATGGTCGACAGATTTAAGGAAAAAGAATGGATGAACAGGAAGGGCTTTACCCTGGCACGCTGGTATGAAGGTGTTCTTCAGCAAGATAAAATTCATCAGTATACTCCGCTCAAGGCCTTGATCCAGTGGGGGTGTGGTTCAAACTCCACCTCGCAGTATCATAAGGTTAAACAGGCTTACGATCTTCTCGACCTGCTGGTTGTTGTCGATCCTTTTCCAACCATGGCGGCCGTGGCCTGTGAAACGGATAATATATATTTATTGCCGAGCGGGAGCCAGTACGAAACCTCCGGGAGTGTTACCTCGACTTCCCGTCAGATTCAGTGGCGCAACAAGGTTGTCGAGCCTGTTCATAACAGTAAAGCCGATTACCAGATCATGGAACTCCTGGTAAAAAAGCTTGGTTTTGCTGAGCCTTTTTACAAGAATATCAAACAGGTACCGGAAGATATCACCCGTGAATTGGGCCGAGGGTCGCTGACCATTGGTTATAACGGCCAGACTCCCGAACGTATCAAAAAACACATGGAAAACTGGCATACCTTTGATATCGACGATCTGCAGGCAAAGGGGGGTGCATGTGATGGTGAATATTACGGTTTGCCCTGGCCCTGCTGGTCCGAAGAACATCCCGGAACACCGATACTCTACGATGTTTCTAAATCAATCGCCGACGGCGGGCTGCCATTTAGAAATCGTTTTGGTGATGAAAAGATCTATGACGCCAGTGGCCGGTACGAAAATCAATTGGCAGCCGACGGTATCTTCACTCCGGGCAGCGAAATACGCGGGGGATATCCTGAATTTAAGGAAACAGTTCCGGGAACCAACTGGAAAACAGATCTTTCCCAGAGAACCATAAAAGAAGCAATTGCCCGCGGCATGGCGCCGTTTGGCAATGCCCGGGCCCGCTGCGTCGTCTGGGACTTTCCCGATCAGGTTCCCATTCATCGTGAACCTCTGCATTCACCCCGTCCGGATTTGATACATGCATACCCGACCTATAAGGATCAGCCGGATCACTTTCGGGTCGATACGCGGTTTGAGTCTGAGCAAGACCCTGATCTGGTCAAGGAATTCCCGTATGTTATTACCACCGGTCGAATGGTAGAGCATATGGGCGCTGGGGCCGAAACCCGGAGCAACCAGTATCTGTCTGAACTTCAACCGGAAATGTACGCAGAAATCAATCCTCGCCTGGCCAACAATCTTGGTATTCGTAATGGATCGATGATGATAATCGAGTCGCCGGAAGGCGGTAAAATTACCGTCAAGGCCTTTATGACCGAAAGAGTGGATGAAAAAACCATCTTCCTTCCGTACCATTTTGCCGGCGTGCTGCAGGGCATATCCTATGCCGACAAATATCCGGAGGGAACCGTCCCCTTTGTCGTCGGTGAAATTGCCAATGTTGTCACGAACTATGGATATGACATAATTACCCAGATTCAGGCAACAAAGGATGGGCTGTGCAAAATAACAAGCCCCGATAAACATTAATACGCAGGATATTATTACAATAAATTAAACACCTCACGCCCTGTAGGGCGATCCAAGGCTTGATGAAGAGGATATGAAATGGGCAGAGTAAAATTTTTGTGTGATGTCGAACGCTGTATCGACTGCAGCGGATGTGTCGTCGCCTGTAAAGAAGGAAATCATATCCCCGTTGGTGTGAACCGGCGTCGCGTGATTACCCTCAATCAGGGGAAACCCGGGGAAAAATCTATCTCGGTATCGTGTATGCATTGTGCCGACGCCCCTTGCAAAGCTGTTTGTCCTGTCAATGCAATCTATCAGCGTGATGACGGAATTGTACTGGTTGATAAAAAGAAGTGTATCGGCTGTGGCTATTGCTTTATGGCCTGTCCGTTCGGTGCTCCGCAATTCCCGAAAGGCAATGTCTTCGGAGCGCGGGGGGCAATGGATAAGTGCACTTTTTGTGCCGGTGGCCCAGAAGAGAACTTCAGTGCCGAGGAAAAACGTCTTTACGGTCAAAACAGAATCGCAGAAGGTAAAGTACCGCTTTGTGCCGGGATGTGTTCAACCAAAGCGCTTATGGCAGGGGATGCCGATGTGGTCGCCGATGTATATCGTGAACGGGTTTTCCAGCGGGGATCAGGAGTTAACGCCTGGGGCTGGAATAAGGCGTACAAGAAGTAATGAATCGTATTTTGCTCACAATTATTCTTTTATTTGTGACAGGATCAGCCGATTTAGTTGCCGCCGGGAGTGACCAGGTTTTGGCGGATTTTTCAACAGGATCATCGGCTGATTACTACCATTCGCTTATCAGCATTATTTCCGGTAACTGGCAGGAATATGGTCAACTATTTACCACCCTTCAGGGACAATGGTTCTGGAAAGCCTTCCTGGTGGTTATCACTGCAGTTCCCGGAGTATTCCTGCTTCACTATCTGATTATCGGCCCTAAACATTTTGATCACGCCGGAGAGCAGATATTGTTTTTTCCGCTCCCTGTAAGAGTAGTCCATTTCATTGTAGCCCTCAGTTTTTCTCTGCTCGTTCTCACCGGGCTGATGATAGTTTTTGGCGGTTATCTAGGTGGAGGAACACCGATCCGATTGGCTAGATATGTGCATCTGGTGTCGGCGATGGTTGTTGTTCTTCCGGTAATGGTGATGTTTGTCATGTGGTTGAAAAATATGCTGCCTCAATTTCATGATATCGCATGGATTTTTATATTTGGCGGCTACTTAAGTAAAAAGAAGAAACCCGTTCCCGCCGGCAAATTTAATGCAGGTCAGAAAATGTACTTCTGGTTCGCCACTTCTGGTGGCGGTGTTATGGCTTATACCGGCTATATCATTTGGGAAATGGAAGCGCATATAGATACAGTACGTTTGTATGCCATCATCCACAATGTCCTCGGAATGGGCCTCGTTGCCTTCTATCTGACCCACCTCTATATGTCGGTATTTGCCATCGCGGGATCACTGGAGAGCATTAGAACAGGATACAAATCCAAGGATGAAGTGGATATTCTCCATAGCCGTTACAAATACTGAGTCAAAGTCCTATTAACTCAGTAACTTCGGTAATGCAAGGACTGGTTCTAAACCCGCCCCTTACCTGATTGTGCCTTTTGAAGTGGAACCTGAAAATTGTGACGGCACAGGCACCGGTAATTATTACTGATTAAATCGAAGGAAACTAATTGTTTTAGCATAATAATTCAGTCGAAGGCCGCGTAGGGGCAGGTTCCAAACCTGCCCTTTTGCAATTAGGTTGTCCAAATAAATTCCAACCAGTAGCCAACCCACAGGATTATTATTGGCATAATCGCCGCGAATGACATGCATGAGACAATGCCAAGTTTATAAACATCAGGTTATTTCAATCTGGGATGGACGGGTTTAGAACCCGCCCCTACGCTTCGATCAGAATTTCTGGTTAAATCTGTAGCTTATAGATTGTTTTCTTGATTTTTGAAAAAGAAACTTTTCAATTTTGATGTAAATCAGTATGTTCAGATTCATAAAAGAAAACGGCCAATGTTGAACAGTTTATATCAAGAAGAAAAGGAAGAAATATGTCGTCTATCGTGACATTCATCGGCTGGCATGACAGCGGTAAAACCACATTGGTACGGCAGGTTGTGTCCGAGCTCAAAAAGCTGGGCTACAGAGTGGCCGTCATCAAATCAAGCAATGATTCCGGGATAGAATTCGACACTCCCGGAACCGATACCTTTCTGCACAAACAGGCTGGAGCAGACAGCGTGATGCTGGTAGCTCCGGATCAGATGGTGCTCCAGACAAAAAATAACGGACTTTCTCTCAGAACACTCGCCCATAGATATTTTCCCGATGTAGATATCATTATCGGGGAAGGTTTTAAGACAGCCAAGAAAATTCCCAAAATTGAAGTGTTCATGAACTCCGACCAGAAACTTCGGGATGAAGTTCACGGCGTCATTGCTGTAGCCACCAATATTGAAGGAGTAGCCGGGAATTATGTTTTTCGTCTGGATGAAGCCGCGGAAATAGCTCTTTTCATCGAAAAACGATTTATTACGAGAAAAGAGGGCAGAGAGATTATGGCACTGCTGGTAAATGGAAATAAAATTCCCTTAAAGGATTTTATCCAGGAAGCCTTGGGAGAAACCGTCCATGGTTTTGTTAAGACCCTCAAGTGCAGCAATGATATTAAAGAAATTGAATTACGCATCAAAGTTGAAGAATTGGGGAAATAAAG
>JBARUR010000273.1:0-22860 GCA_049645845.1 Desulforhopalus sp.
ATGCGAATCACCCCGACCAGTTCACGGACTACGCTGTCGGTCTTTGCAAGATTGGTGAGGATTTCAGTTTCCTGTGCGTCGAGTTCGCGGTCTTCGGTTTCGAGGCCGGTCACTGCCTCCTCAAGCGATTTCACTTCTGTTTCAACCCGGAGGACTGCCTGCTCAAGAGAAGCGCGATCGGCGCTGATCCGTTCCCTGCTTTTTGCAGCCTCGATTTTGGCTGTCTCTTCTTCGGCTGCAGCTTTCTGCTTGAGGTTGTGCAGTGCTTCACGGAATTCTCCCTGAAGTATGCGCATATCCTCGCTGCCGACGGCTGACGATGCGCTGATGGTGAGCATGATAATGAGAGGCAAAAAACGTACGATGAGAAATACTTTCATTAAAGCTGTATCCTTCCGAGGGGCAGGGTTAAAAGTTCCACAGGGCGGCGCTTGGCTCCGATTTCCATTGCCGCTTCGATCGTTCGATTATAGGCGGTCGGCAGCGGCTGCCATGCTGCCGATGCAACATTGTAAAAGCCACAGGACTTACGATCCAGGGTCTGAAAGAACAGGGCGATCCTGCCGAGGCGGAAGATGTCCACCAGCATCTCGCGATCATCCGCAGCAATGGTTTCCTGATAGACTTCAATGGTGTTTCCGTATTCCATCTCCACCAAAAGGGCCTCCATTACTTTGCGGTACTTTTCGCTGACAGCAACTTCGGGATCATCGCGTATTTCGATAAGGCGCTTGAGGCGTCCATTTCGTTCTTCCGAAAGAAAGGGCAGATCAGTCGCAGTAAACTGTTCAATTTCTACGATAAGAGAGGCAATAAGAGGGATGATCTCACTCTGGATCTGCTCAATATCGTCAAGTTGTTTCTGTTTAACAGCAATACGGCTGCGCGTATTATCTATCTTTTCGGTGAGTGCTTGTCGCTTACCTGACAAGTATTGGGCTGTTTCCGTCAACTCGTCGTAGCGAGCGAGCAACTTCTCTTTATCGCTCTGCCATTGTACTTCTGATTTTTGAATGTTTTGCCGAATGTTGATCGATTCATCTACTGTTTTTTTAATTTGCTCAGTTGCTTCTCCAGCCTGTACCTGACAAAAAAGAGTGAGCTGAACAATGAAGAGGGAAAAAATACAACTGACACAACGCATACCTTGCTCCTTGTTGAAAAGAGGAATCAAATCGGTAACACTTTTTCATATTTCGTGTGACTATTCCACGCTACTGTGCAAATGTCAAGAAAAAAGGATCAGCCTCATTCTTGTATCACTTTGATAAATAAAATCCTTAAATCAGATACATATAAAAATACTAACAAGCATCCGACTGTCAGGAATTAATTTAGAATGGAATTTCAGATAAGCAATTTTTTCTTGATAAGCTTGAGGTAGCGTCTGCTGATCGGCACTTTCTTGCCGGATCGGGTGACGATTTTCGCCAGTCCGGCCTCAAGCAGAATAATTTCACCGATATGGTCGAGATTAACGAGATACTGTTTATGACACCGGAAAAGCGGGGTACGTTCTTCCAGTACTTTGAGGGTAACTTCAGTAAAATATTCAGCATCGGCCGTTGCCGTATGCACTCCGGCAATCGAGGTGGCGATAAATTCCACTTCATCCAGATCGATGAGTTTGATTCGGTTGCCGAGCAGGCATGGAATCCGGCGGATATCCTCCGTCTGATAGACCGGTCTGCAGTTGTCGACAATGATCTGCTGCAGTTTAGTAATGGTCTTAGCCAGCCGAACCGGATCAACCGGTTTCAGCAAATAGTCGATAGTCTTTTCTTCAAATGCCTTAAGCGAATAATGGTCATAGGCGGTAACAAAGACCACATGCGGCATAAGTTCCGGAGTAATCATACTGAGCATTTCGAATCCGTCAACAACCGGCATTTGAATGTCAAGGAAGAGCACTTCCGGCCGAAGCCTGTTGATAAGCTTCAAAGCGTCGATACCATTGCCGCAGGTACCGATGACATCAATAGCCCCTGTTTCCGCAACCAGGGCCGCCATCTCCTCCCGCGCATGGAGTTCATCATCGACAATCAGAGCACGAATCATTACTTCCCACACCCTCCTTCCGGAACTGTTATGGCTATCTCCGTCCGCTCCTGCGGAATGCAGGTAATTTCAAGGCCATGCTCTTCCCCGCAGAGATTTTTTATCCGCTTCTCGACAATATTCAATCCCAGGCCTTTTCTGCCTCGCATAATGAAATTACCGGCGTTATCTTCAACGGTTATACGGATTTTTCCTGGCTGCCGAGCGACGGTCAGTCGAATAATTCCCTGACCAAGCATGGTGGAAATACCATGTTTAATAGCATTTTCGACAATTGGCTGCAAGGTAAAGACCGGCAGTTTGATCGACATCAACTGAGGATCTATGTCCATCTCCAGGTGCAGTCGATCTTCAAACCTGGCTTTTTCTATCACCAGGTAAGATTGCACATGATTCAGTTCTTCCTCCAGGGTAGCAAGATCTCCGGTTTGCTTGAGGTTTTTCCTGAAAAAATTGGAAAGATGCAGAATCAGATCCCTGGCACGGTCGGCATCTTTACGAATAATGGCGCTGATGGTGTTGAGCGCATTAAATAGAAAATGCGGGCTTACCTGAGCCTGGGCGAGTTTCAACTCAGCTGTGGTCAGTAGATTTTTTTGTTCAATGTAACGGCCATAGAGCAGTTGATCAGAAAGCAGGGCTGTTATCCCTTCACCGAGGGTACGGTTGGTGACAAGAAAAATCTTATTCTTCGGTTCAAAGAGATTTATGGTTCCAATAAGTTCGTTATCGACCCTGAGCGGTACGGAAAGTATGGAGCCGAGTGGACAATCATCAGAAAGACTGCACCGCCATTTCTTTTCTCCTCCGTCTGCATAAACTATGCGATTTTCACGGATAGCCATTTTGACCTGTGATGAGCTTATCTGCGTGCCGATAAGGTGATGATCATGTCCCTGTCCGACAAAAGCCAGGACTTTTTCCCGGTCGGTTATCGCTACCGCCCCTACCCCGGTTTCCTCCTGAATAACCATTGCAGCTTCCTGAGCTGTCTCGTTATCAAGCCCCCGGCCTAAAATAGCAACGGTTCTTTCTGCCATCTTCAATGCTTTTGCTGAAAAAGTCACACTTAATTCATCATACATTTTCCGCTGGTCACGAATAATACTGACAAATATTGCGGCCCCGCAACTGTTTGCAAGAATCATCGGCAAAGCGATAATTCTTACCAGGGCGACTGCCTGGTCAAAAGGTTTTGAGAGGATGAGAATAATGATCATTTGAGTAACTTCCGCAGCCAACGTCGTGAGAAAGGCGACCATCGGACTGAGGAGGCGGTGCTGTTGATAGCTGCGCATCAGATAAATGTGCACAAGCCCGCCGAGAAGTCCTTCTACTGTTGTAGAAATACCACATGAAACTGCGGTGAAACCTCCCATGGAAAATCGATGAAGGCCAGCGGTAAGCCCTACAGCCCCACCAAGCAGCGGACCACCGATTATACCGGCCAGCACAGCACCAATAGCCCTGGTATTCGCGATGGCATCACTTACCTGCAGCCCAAAATAGGTGCCGAGAATTGAAAAGGTGGAAAAAACCAAATAGAGGACCAGGAGCTGCCGTGGACGAAGGGTATCAATATGAAAAGATCTAAAAAAAGGCGACTTGGTGAAAAGATAGGCTATAACCAGGTACACCGACATCTGCTGCAGGAGAGCAAAAACATTATGAAACGAGAATGTCAGCAGATCCATTACATGTCAATCCTGATCAATATTCCAACTCCGCGTTGGGGAGCCATCCTGCCACAATCAGGATTATAGGATAATGGGATTACCAGCTCGAAACTCTCAGTGAAAGTTACGAGCTGGTAATTTCCGGCCGGATGCAGTCATCATCCGGAAAAACCATAAAGATGCGGAAAAATGACAATCGAGGCGAGAACCAGTATCTGTATGATGATAAAAGGAATGACACCCCGATATATATCAAGTGTCCGAACCTCCGGCGGACAAACTCCCTTCAAATAGAAAAGAGAAAAACCGAAAGGCGGGGTCAGGAATGAGGTCTGCAGGTTCATCGCAATCAGAATGGCAAACCACATTGGATCGATTCCGATTGTATAGACGATGGGCAACAGGATCGGCACCACGATGTAGGATATCTCGATAAAATCGATAAAAAATCCCAGCAGCATGATCGACAACATGGCAAGAATTAAAAAGCCCCATTTTTCTCCAGGCAGCCCGGTCATAAAATCTTCAACAATCAGATCCGCACCAGTATAAACAAAGACCATGGAAAAAGCGGTCGCACCAATGAGGATGGCAAAAACCATGGCGGTGATCATAACCGTCTGCTGGGATGAATCAATGACGATCTGCCAACTGAGCTTTCGGTATAAGGCTGCCAGAACCATTGCACCAAGAGCACCTACTGCAGCGGATTCGGTTGGCGTTGCGATACCGACAAAAATTGATCCAAGCACCATGACAATTAAAGCAAGCGGCGGCACAATCGCCTTCAAGGCCTTTAATACCGAACCTTTTTTATCTTCTTCGGCAACAATTACTGTAGGAGCGACTTTTTTATCAAGCAGTGCAATTATCACAATGTAAAGAGTATAACAACCAACAAGAACCAATCCTGGCCCCAACGCCGCTTTGAAGAGATCACCGACCGGGAGCTGGAATACATCGCCGAGAATGATAAGTACAATTGAGGGTGGAATGATCTGCCCCAAGGTTCCGGCAGCACAGATAGTGCCGGTGGCCAGTCTTTTAGAATAGCCGTATTTCAGCATGACAGGCAGCGAGATAACGCCCATGGCCACTACCGAAGCTCCTACTACTCCCGTTGAAGCGGCCAAAAGAGTACCAACCAGAACCGTACTGATAGCCAGTCCGCCGCGAACCCTGCCAAACAGTATCCCCATTGATTCAAGTAAACGTTCCGCCAGTGCAGATTTCTGCAGGATAATCCCCATCAGAATAAAAAGTGGAACGGCCATAAGGATGGTGTTGGTCATGATCGAATAGATCCTGAACGGCATCATCGAAAACATGTTGAAGAATTCTTCTGCAACGAGAACAAATTCGGCGTTCGGCGATAATTCGACAAAGGCAGCAATCGCCCCGAAAAAAAGTGCGACAGCACCAAAAGTGAAAGCTACAGGATACCCAACTACCAGGAGCACCAGTGCAGCAAAAAACATTACTATTCCTGTCATTTCGCGCTCCTGATCTGATGAATATTTCTGCACACATAACCGGCCGCACTCACCAGAAGAAACAGAAAGGACAGCGGAATCATGCCTTTAATTATCCATCGATAAGGCAGGCCGCCCGGATCTTCGGAAATTTCATTGATCATGTAGGCATCGTTTACGAAATGGAACGAGCCAAACAGGATAAGCAGCGAAAGGGGCACCAGAAAAAGGAGGGTTCCACAGATATTAATGATTGCTTTGGTTTTTATTTTCATTCGGTCGTAGAGAAAATCGACACGGACATGAGCTTCGTGCTGTAATGCATAGCCTACGCCGTAGAGAATGATAATGGAGAACAGATGCCATTCCATCTCCTGCATACCTACCGAACTGGCATGAAAAACATACCGCATCATGACGTCGAAGGTGACGTTCAGGACCATCAACAGCAAAACAACGGCCAGGATTTTTCCAACTCCGTCCACAAAAACACTGATAATTTTGTCTATCTTTTGAAGCATGTAATTATTTCACTTTAAAAATGAGGAGTCGGTGGGAAATATATAGTTCGTATTTATATTTCTTTACAACTCGTTGATATATTTCTTTACAACTTGTTGATTTCTGAAAAAGAAGATACTGCCACGGTAGTCCTGAGGTCAAGTTGATTTTGAAAACAACAAGCCCGCCAACATTGCCGTTCGATGCAGACTACTAAACGGCAATGTTATGATCCCGGCGGTTTGCAGCTCATGCAGGATTATAATTCCTGCAACATCTTGATATAGTTGAATTCAGAGATATCAGTCCAGGCGCGGGCTTTTTTTGTATAGGCCTGCTGTGATTCGAGAACTTCCTTGAAGCTGGGATCCTGTGCGGCATATTCTTCCATCAAACTGTCAGAGGCCTTTTTCATTTCCTGTATAACGTCTTTAGGAAATGTCATGACTTTGATATTGGGAAACTCTGTTTTCATCTGTTCCCAGGCATCGGCACTGCCGGCAAAGTTATCGATGAACATATCGGCGGTTACTGCTTTCATCGCCGTTACCAGCATGGTTTGATACTCTTTCGGAAGTTTATCGTAGGCTCTCTTGTTGATGAGGAACTGCAGTTCAGTTGCGGGTTCATGCCAGCCGGTGTAGTAGTAAGGAGCTATTTTGTGAAACCCCATCTTTATGTCCATGGCAGGACCGACCCATTCCAGAGCGTCGATGGTGCCACGATCAAGAGAAGTATAAAGTTCGCCTGGGGGAATGTTGGTAACATTCACACCAAGTTTGGCGAATACTTCACCGGCAATTCCCGGGATACGCATTTTCAAGCCCTGCAGATCTTCCACTGACTTGATTTCTTTCTGAAACCAACCACCCATCTGTACTCCGGTATTGCCTCCGGGAAAACTCATAACCCCGAATTTGTCATAGGTTTTCTGCATCAATTCCATGCCGCCCCCATGATAAAACCAGCCATACTGCTCATCGGCGTTCATACCAAAGGGGACGGTACAAAAAAAGACGGTCGTGATGTCTTTGCCTTTCCAATAGTAGGAAGCGGAGTGTCCCATTTCATATTGACCGCCCTTGGTCATGTCCAGAATACCAAGGGCTGCCTTATGTTTTTCAGCGCCTTCAACTCGGATTGTAAAATTACCGCCGCTCATTTCCTCAACAATCTTGGCCAGATTTATTGGTGCTGTTGCGAACGGAGTGAGGGTTGATGACCAGGTCATAGCCAGTTTCCAGCGCACTTTTTCCGCAGCCAGAGCTGGAGAAGCGAGCAGAACAAGGGCAACTATTGCGGTTGAAATACGGAACGCCAGTTTCATTGATTCCTCCTTTGTTGAATTACCGGTACTCTCCCTTTTGAGAGTCTCTCATAACTATCGGACACAATGACAGAAATCTACAACTAAGCAAGCAAGTGGATGGATTATTATTTAACCGGTTCTATCAGTAAGTATCCGGTTAATTTTTATGACGTCGTAAAAACTCTTAATTCTCTATCTACAATATTTCTACACCAACTCAATGACTCCGGCAATCCATTAAAAACCATCATCAGAGATATTTTACGCGCAGAAACAACCCTTTCGAGTTAAAGCGACGGGAAGGTATCCCGGAACTGGTTATTGAGCGGGCTGGCAAGAGACTACAACGAATGAAGACAACTATGACTTCGATTGAATTGAAAAGTTTTTCAAATTGTACTGGCATGATTGTTCATTGGCCAGTACAATAAGTTTACAATTTCGCAAAAACCAGCACATCCGCAGCAACTCGTATATCCCCTTCAGCAGTTATCGCACGAATAGCATGTACAAGTTGATGTCAAAAAAAGTACTGCATACCGGTATTATTAAAAGAATTCCTTTTTCCTCTCAATTTTCCTTATGTTTTTTATATCAATCATCTGTCTTTTGGAGAACAGGTCATGAGTAAACCACGCTATTATCTATTGATGATGATCTCCTACCTTGCCCTCGTCGCCGGAGTGTGCGCCCTTCTTTATGTTCCGCTACGCGGAGCTTTTCTTGCAAACTGGGGTTTTAACATGGTCATATTCGGGGCATTGGCTATCGGTGTTTTCATTAATTTTCGAAGAGTTGTAGTTCTCAGAACTGAAATAAACTGGATTGAAATTTTTCGGACCGGTTCATCAGGTCTTTCGATAGCAGAAAGTCCCCAGCTGTTGAGACCGTTGGCTAAACACCTTGAAGGCCTGCACCGTGATCGCTTTAGCCTCTCGGCTTTGTCCCTGCAAACTGTTCTCGATGGAATTCGAGGGCGGATGGATGAATCCAGGGAGATTTCCAGGTATGTGATCAGCCTGCTGGTCTTTCTCGGGTTGCTCGGTACTTTCTGGGGACTGCTTGGCACCATTGGTGCTGTGAGCTCAGTCATCGGCGCCCTGGAAGTTGGGGATCGAGATTTTAACCTGATGTTTCAATCCATGAAGGCCGGTTTACAGGAACCATTGCAGGGCATGGGAACTGCCTTCAGCTCCTCTCTTTTTGGCTTGGGTGGTTCCCTGGTCCTAGGATTTCTCGATATCCAGGCCAACCATGCGCAGAACCGCTTCTTTAATGAGCTTGAAGAGTGGCTTTCAGGCGTGACCGAACTGGTAGACCGAAAAACGAAGGTAAAACTTGAAGATAAGGGGCTTTTGGTATCTGCCGGACCGGATCAGGCGCAATTGGATGCTCTCATCAACGAACTGCGCCGGACAAACAGTCACTTGGAGGCAAAGTTCAAAGAGGATCTAAAAAAGCCTTCCAATGCTCCGGGTCCGGATGATCATAAGTAGGAGAAAATATGGCATCCAGAGACCGTAATTCCCAACAGTCATCAAGCATATGGCCAGGCTATGTCGATGCCTTGTCAGCTTTGCTGATGGTCGTCATTTTCGTCCTGCTGATATTCACCTTTTCTCAATTTATCCTCAGCTATATTCTTTCCGGTCAGAACCGCGAACTGGAATCACTCCATACACAGATAGCTGAAATCACAGAATTACTTGGCCTTGAGCGGGACAGAAATGAAAAGATGGGGCAACAGATTGCCACTCTTTCAACACAGATTGAGATGTTGACTCTCGATCGAACCAGGCTTCGAGGACAAGTCGCCGAACTTACTTCACAAAACGTTGCGGAAAAAGAAGAAAGAGAGCGGCAGATGCAAACCATTGCCAGTCTGCAACAGGACATCAACGCCTTACAGACTCTGCGCCGGGAGCTCGAGGATAAAATAGCTAAAACTGTGGCCGAACTTGATCAGGAACAACAATTGACCATGTCGCTCCGGGACCGGAGCAAAGTTCTTCAGGCCCGTTTGGCCGACGAGCAGGAGAAAACCCTGCTCGCCCAGGAAAACCTTGAAGAGAGCAATATCAGAATCCAAGCGCTCTCTGCATTGATTGGTGAACAACAGGAGAGTCTCGACAAGGAACAGCGCCTTACCGCCGACGCCAGGGCCGAGGTTGCACTGCTCCGAACACAGCTGTCCGAACTGCGCAGTCAATTGAGTGAAATAAATAAAGCATTAAGCATTGCTGAGGCTAAACGAACCGAGCAAGAGGAAGAAATCCGTCACCTCGGAGAACGTCTCAATATCGAATTATCGAGACGTGTCAACGAACTTGAACGATACCGCTCCGATTTTTTCGGTAGACTACGGGAGATTATCGGTGATAATCCGGTGATCCGAATCGAAGGTGATCGCTTTCTTCTTCAGTCGGAACTGCTTTTTGCCTCCGGAACAGCCGAACTTGGGGAACAGGGACAAAAACAGCTGCAGCAGGTAGCGAAGGTATTACTTGAGCTGATCCCAGCCATTCCCGACGACCTGCAGTGGATTCTGCGGGTGGATGGACATACTGATCGGATACCGATTAGTTCATCGAGATTTTCTTCCAATTGGGAGCTTTCTATGGCCAGGGCCGTCTCTGTAGTCAAATATCTGGCTGAACAGGGGATTCCCGAGGAACGGATGGCCCCTGCCGGGTTCAGTAAATTTCATCCTATCGATCAAGGGGATAGCGAGGAAGCTTATCGCAAGAACCGTCGTATCGAGATTAAGCTTACTTCACGCTAACCTGGTGGTTCTGTTTCCACTGCGCCACTCCATCTTACTTTCAGGGGGTTATTCTTTATAATCCCCATGCCTTGAGGGAGATTCTTTTTAGTCTCCATGCTCTGAAGGGGATTCTTTTTAATCTCCATGCTCTGAGGAGACTAAACTAAGTGACAGGTTTTCTGGAATAAGGCATCTAAAAAGACTTTGGGAACTACTGTAATTTTTTCAGCCTGGTAGTCATACATTACTACCCCTGTCTCAGCCAGGGCGATGGTATCATTACCTCTTTCGATTTTGTAAAATATGCGGAAACCTTTTTTACCTATTTCATCAATTTCCAGATGAATAATTATTTCGTCACCCAGATAGCCTTGTTTTTTGTAATTAACCGCCAAATCAGCAATTATAATCCCAGTTTTATCACCTAAATCCCCTTCAGAACAGCCGATTTTATTAAACATATCGATTCGAGCCTCATGGATCAGGCCAACGACGGCATCATTGCTCAGGTGATTACCATAGTTAATATCCCGAATCTTCAAAAAGGTCCGGTATTGAAAGGAATAAAGCGGCTGTTCTATGAGTTTTATTTTTGGCATTTTTCTCGAACTGCTGAGAGGAGTTTAATATTTAACAAAACAATCTGTAATAAATGTTGAGTGCTCTCTCAATGCAAAGTTAGGTTCAGAATAAAAGCATTTATCGTATCTTCCTGGGCTTGTGAGGACAGGTTGAATTTGACTCCGCACCTTCTCAGGTAGGGAAGAGTTGAGTGATCGGCGTCTACTGGAGACCGCAAAACTTCTTCATGCAATTCAGAATCTGAGACAATCTGAACGGCAATGTCAGTTGATCCGCCATTTTCAGGAAAGAAAGTCAGAATAGCATCATTTAGCACATCAGTTTCATCAGCCTGACAATTGTAGCAAAAAGACAATCCGGATTTGCTCACATCAAGAAGACAATAGGATATAATATTTCCAGGTGCCAACATGACTGCGCTACTGTCCTTGGCACGATGACGAGGACATGATCTTTTTTCATGGAAACTTTTGGTGTTCATCTTTACTGTCTCCTCCCACATACGGAATATTTTTACAACAGAACCAAACAATACTCCTTTTTTGTGTTACCTTAAAATAAAAAGTGAGTTACTGAGATTTTAAGCGATTTTCAATCCGGCCAATCGTCATCGGCGCAGATCCTTCGAAACCATTTTTCACATAAACAAAGGTTTCTACCTCCCGGCGTTTTGGGGTAAGAGGATCACTTTTCTTCTTTTTGTAGTGATGCGTCAGGGTAATACTATTGGGAATTTTTATTCCAAAGGAAAAATCACCTGAAACCGATCCGACATATTCTTCTACCACAGGTATTTTCGGCAATGCCGCCTTATCTCCGCTGAATAATGACCAAAACCATTGGTCTACCTCGACTGTACTATAGTGTCTACTGTACTCCAGAAGGTGATTAAATAGCTTGTTTTCCGGATAGACTATTCCCTGCCAGGAATCATACTTCCATGAAATTGTGCCTATATGCAGCTTATCCTTTTTCATACATTGTAAGATAAGACAGAAGAATCATCTTTCAAATGCAGCTTTGCTCAGAAACCACTTTGTGCAGCCACAAAACCCAACAGCCCAGAATCATCACAAAATTTTATGAAAACCGGATATTTCCTTTTCTTCACTTCTCTTTTTTGATATCATATTTTTTCCTGAATTCCATTGGGGTTTCAACATATTACACAATCAAGTGCACATAATAATCATTATTGGTCGAACTCTCTCAAACGCATCAATTCTTTAATATCTCTCCAATATTTATATTCCTCCAGATAACACTGATGATGGCGTGTGGGCTCATTGTATTCGACATTGTTCATCGCTCATGACGAGCGGTTATTTACTTATTATCATATTTTTTTTAGGAGTTTTTATGTTTTTCTACATTCGTTCCACCTGTCTTGCTGTCTTATTTCTGAGCATCGTTTGCACAGGAAAAGCTACCTATGCAGACGAAACCGTTTTCACATTAGCCACAGCCACCAAAGGAGGAACGTACCATCCCGTTGGCGAAGCACTTGCGACTCTTACCAAAGTTAAACTGCAGAGCATTGAAAAAATCGGTTTATCATCTATGAATACTGCCGGTTCAAAAGAAAATATACAATTACTACGGGAGAACAAGGCACAGTTTGCAATTCTTCAAGGTCTGTATGGATATTATGCCTGGAATGGTAAGGGCCCGATTGCTGAAGATGGACCTCAAAAAGAAATTCGATCAATATCTATGTTATGGAAAAATGTCGAACATTTTGTCGTTGCGAAAGAAAAGGCCAAGAGCGGCACCATCGAAGATATGGCAGCATTTAAAGGTGCTAAAGTTTCACTTGGGAAGAAAGGGTCCGGTACTATCGGTTCAAATGGTCTTCTTCTTAAAAACATGAATATCGACCCCGACAACACATATGACCTCATGTATGGCGGATATGGCCAGAGCGTCAATGCTCTGAAAGCCGGAGAAATTGAAGGCATGGCTACTCCAGCGGGTGTTCCCGCGATGGCTGTTTCATACGCGTTCCGATCAATGCCTGATAAAATCACTCTCCTCAGTTTTACCGAAGAACAGGCTCGTCAGGCTGATGGAGGATTAGGTTTATGGATACCTTATCTGATTCCCGCAAATACCTATCCCGGCCTCGATAAAGACACAATGACAATCGCCCAGCCAAACTTTCTTGCAGTACGTGCAGATATCGACGAAAATACAGTCTATCGTATAACCAAACTTATATTCGAAAATCTTCGCTTTCTGCAGAATATTCATGAAGCCACTTTGGAAATGAGCCCTGAAAAAGCCCTTGATGGCTTGCCCATTCCTTTACATCCCGGAGCAGCAAGATATTTTAAAGAAATCGGACTCAATGTTCCTGACAACCTTATAGCTCAATAGCCTATTTTCAACCATCCCCCCTTCCAGCACTCCCCATATAAATGGATAATTTTTCTTTTCCGTTTATGTGGGGAGTGCACACTACAAGCGGTTCAAATCCTGAACTGCATCTACTATCAGTCCGGTTCCTACAGTAATCAGCAGTATATCGGATGCTACACGAACAAAACGATGTCCCGAAGGCGGTGTCCCCAGCTGGATCACAATTGAAGGAGGAAGATCGTGAAAAACAACGTCCCTGGGAATTCTATGCCCCACCTGCCATTTTTTGGCTTGACCGGGAGGCATGCAGCCGTTGTTCTTCTTAGCCAGTCCTGGCGGGCAGTGGCCTGATTGGTATTGTTCGGTAAAATAGCGATTAATAACTTGTCGATGTTGATCACCAAAATAGACATTCACTCTGACATCGGACCGATCCTTCTCTAAAGAACTGTGATTATTTTTATACTGCTTGCCAGACTCTTTTTGTCCGTGTTTCTCTCCTTTGTCCTTGCCGGCCCACGATGGCTTGTCAGCAAGGACAGGGCTGGTAATGGCAAGTGTCAAAGCAATGACACTAACAAGGATACTACTCTTCTTCATGGTACTCTTCTTCATAATATCTCCACAAAATACATAAACTGTCCATCGGCTCAAGTGGCCAACGGAGCGAACTTCTAAATATTTACATCATAACTTGCAAAGTAGTTAAGCATGAACTAAACCGTTCCTTCTGTCAAGGCATCATTGCACACTGCTTCTTGTTCAAAATTTACCACCGGAGTCTCCATGGTAATGAAGGAAAAAAACAATTTCGCAACCGAACTCACGAACCCGGCTCTAAAAATCTGTCTGGACTCATCTCCTGTCGGCATGATAATTTTTGACTGCGACTCCAGGGTTCGTTACACAAATCAACTGGTGGAGCAACTATTCAATAGAGATGCTGCAGAAATGATAGACCCCAAATGCGGAGACTTTATCCGTTGCAGCAATCGCCATTTAGATCCTAAAGGATGTGGCAACACCACCGATTGTCCAGGCTGTCCTCTTTTCCGTGCAATAAAATCAACCTGTGCTCCCAACAATTTTAAGCACACTCAAGAGGAAGAAGCATACCTGGAACGTGACGCGGGAAGTTCAAATATCTGGGTTAAATTCAAGGCAAACCAAATAATAGCAGGCGATCAACATGCTGTAATTATGACCTTTGATGACATCACCAGCCATAAGCGGAATGAAGAGCAGCTTAGCAATGCATTGGCGGAACTTGCAGCCATTCATGAAAATGCTCCGATTACAATGATTCTAGTGGATAGTGACCGACGAGTGAGGAAAGTAAATGAATTTGCAGTCAATTTCGGTGATCGCACTGAAGTTGAGATGATTGGCCTACCGTGTGGCGAAGCCTTACGATGCCTGCATCACCTTGATCACCCTGATGGTTGCGGTTTGGGTCCTGCCTGTGGTGATTGTCAAATCCAAAAAATTGTTTTGGATACATTTATAGAGCAGGCGAACCAATAAAGAGAAGGATCGTTATTCCCAACGATTCATTTCTCTCGTGGAACGTCTTGCCGACCATATCTCTGTTGCAGTTGCCCAACGCCTCACGGAAGAAAATTTGAAAGCCAAGCAAATGGAGCTTGAGGAGATGAATGGTGCTCTGAAAGTGTTACTCAGAAATAGGGAAGATGATTTGGCGGAGCATGATCAAAGCCTGCTGATCAATATCCGGCAGCTTGTTCTACCCTGCATCGAACGTTTAAAGCTCGGCAGCCTGGACAGGCAGCAAATGGCTCAGTTGAGCATTCTCGAAAGCAATCTTGAAAGTATTACTTCCTCTTTTGCGAAACAGTTGGCTTCACCTGATATTGCCCTTACTCCTGGATTAATACAAGTAGCCGATTTAATCAAAAAAGGTGTCTCCAATAAAGAGATTGCAGTTTTATTAGGTATCTCCGTTAAATCAGTCGAAACCTATCGAAAGCGTATACGCCAGCGGCTGAATCTGAAAAATTCAAAGCTTAACTTAAGAGCCTATCTCCTGAATATGTAAATATTTGGTGGATCTCGAACCATGGATGGGCGGGTTTAGAACCCGTCCTTTTGCAAATCTGCATTCCAATTTCATCATGGCTTGCTTGCTATAGGCAGGACAACAGTGAAGTTTGATCCTTCCCCCGGCTTACTCTCAACACGAATTTCACCGTTATGGTTTTGTATAATACCATGACAGACGGATAATCAGAGGCCAGTGCCCTTACATAGAGTCCATCTTCCAGTCGATTGATATTTATTGCATCAGGGCTGCTGTTAAACGCCAGTGCGAACTTTTCCTCACTTTCCCTTAATTTTCTTTCGGCTTTTTCCTTTTCGGTAACATCATTGACAAGCGACAGCATGACATCCTGACTATTGATCGTAATTTTCTAGGCAGACCAGAGTACAGAGCGAGTTTCACCACCCTTTGTCCTGAATTTGACCGGATAGTCTTTGAAAGATGATTGAGAAAACAATTCCGCCACCATTTGATCCCGTATCGTCGGATCACTCCATATACCCAACTCGTATGAAGTTTTCCCTATCTGCTCTTCTTTGGAATATCCGAGCATTTCGACCCAGCGTTGGTTGACATTTATTAACAGGCCGGAAGAAATCTCGGAAATCACCATCGGCGCGGGATTTGATTCAAAAGCCTTGGAAAAACATTCGTTTAATTCCTGAAGATTTCTTTCGATCGCCATCTCTTTGGTGATATCATGAGCAACATGCACAAGATACTGTTCGCCACCTCTGCCGGCCGGGATGAGAGAAGAGTTGACATGAAAAACCTTGTTCAGTTTGTCATGCCTGATAATTGAAGCATGTCCTCTTCCGGTCCTCAGTGTGACCAGCAGCGGACAATTAGGACATGATTCAGACTTACCGGTAAAGACTTCATAGCAGGATTTACCGATGAGATCGCCATGGCTGGCATTGAAAAGCTGGTGAGCTGCCTTGTTGGCTCTTATTATGGTGAAGTTTTTATCTTGAATCGTGACGATATCACTGACGCCGTCAATGGTGCGGGTCCACATGCCTCTTGCTTTGCGCCTGGAACTATCGGGTGTTCTTTGTTTTGAAGCAGAACGCAAAAGACAATCGCTCTGCTGGAGTACATCCGTTTCCGTTTCTCCCATCATTTTATCAAGCATCATGTGATGGGGGGCATTTGGTGTTTCATGAAAAGAATGATGCGCATCACCCGTTTGCATGGTGTCGATTATTTGCTGCTTCAGGTTAAGCTCTTTCTCAAGTTCTTTGATCCTGGATTCCAATTGCTGGTAGGACAACTTTTCAATCATGATTTTGATGACACAGAGACACATTATAGTAATAAAAAGCAGCAATTCAGGGTTTCCCTTGAGGCAATTCTGCTTATCAACAGGAACCGACCTAACATTGTTTTTGTAGTAGTTGAGGTGTCTACATACTCACAGAGAACTCAAAGAATACAACAGGTATAAATGGGACAGGAACAGGACATAATTTGTCCCATTACTATAATGAAGTTTGAATAAAGTTATTGATAAAAAAGAAGATACTGCGAAAATGGCCCATATATCGAATTTCTTACTCCGGAGCAGGAAGAATCCAATACATATACTTGAATTTACTAGAGTAAATCCGCATGTTCTGCAGGTAAATTTCCAGCTTAATGTCATAGGCAAGCTCTCCTTTTGTCTGCAGATACGCCAGCGGCAGCGGTGCCTGTTCCGGACCTTTACAGCGAAAAGGGTCAAAGGCATCGAGCGGAACTTACCCATGGTGAAATGGAAGTGCTATTTGATTAAAGCCGAAGGTTTTGCGATAAAAGTATGCTGCCTGCAGAGCATTGCCGACAATGAACTCTATATGGTGTATTCGCTTGAGAAGTAGATTTTTTTCCATAGTAACTTTTCCTTTGAAAAACACCGAGGTTTCCAGAAAAGTAGTACGGTCGGAAAACTATCTAATTATCCTTTCTTTGACCGGTAACAGGCAGTTGCCAAAACAAGGCAGCAGCCTACTATCAAAACCCCCCATCCCCATTGCATGGTTACGGTTTGCATAGCCCCATCGGCAAATCCATGAAAGGGAGTTCCTGCCAGATCCGTGTTCATAGCAGCGAGAATAGGACCAAGTTTTGATTTAAACTGATAAAATGTAACAGCTATCATGATCAAGGTGCCAATAGCTGAATACCATAATTTTTTGGTTTCGTTGGTGAGAATAAAACCAACAGACAATAACGCCAGTATGAGTATGCCAAACCCATCGCTTTCCCCGTACTGAAACATATTGATATCGCCGACAAAGGGAGCGCTGATAACCGGACAAAAAACACCTATCGCCAGGAGCAACGAACCGGAAAGCCCACAGAGTTTGCTGTAATCAAAAGCCTTCCGTTGAATCTTCATCAAAGAATGTCCTTGAAATTGGCAATGCGGACAATTGCCTGTATCTTCTGGAAGCGGCATCAGGCAGGTAGAGCATACATGTTTTGTTCTTTTCATATTTTAAAGGGCTGTTCTTTCCTGTCTATCCAAGGCTTTTATTCCTGCCGCTACTCCAATTAATTCGCGGAACAATGCATATTCTGTTTCAGCCATGGCAATGGTAATAATAAATAGAGTCAATAATTCAAAGACGTTGGTCAAATCGAACGGAAGAAACCGGTCAAGGTGATGACGTTCACACTGTTAATCCTATCAGGAGCCGAGATTTTTGTAAACTTTTTCGCTCCAAAAATAAATTCTTTGACTTCCTCTGGTCTCTTTCACAATTCGCTTTTCCCTGCCTTCAATTTTCTTGACTTCAGCTCTGAATATCTGCGACAATGTAGCACCTCAACTTGTGCAATAACACTTTATTACCGTCCTGTATTTTTATGTTCCCAGAGTAATTTTCTTCAAAACAAATTCGATCAAAGCAAAAACTTTAAGGAGTATGTGTGTGAAAAACCTGAAAATTGGAGTGAAATTAGTGGGGGGATTTATCCTCACTGCCGTGATTATTGTGGCTGTTGGCATTACCGCGATTATACAGCAAGGAAAACTGCACCACCTCCAGGAACAAATGGCTGAAGATGGTTTGCCGGCTGTAGAAAATATACTGATAATAAAAAGCGTGACTGCAGCGCTTGCCAGCCAGATGCGTACCCTTCTTACCCCCTATGCTTCCAGGGATCAGCGCGAACAAGCGCATCAGGGGCTGATTGATGGTCGGAAAGTTTATGGTGAGGCAAGAGACAAATTTTTGGCTCTCAATTTTGCCGCCACCGTAAAACCTGAACTGGAGCTTTTTTCAGATCATATAAGCAAATGGGTAGCAGTCAACAACGAAGCTGTAAAGATTTCCCAGAGCCTCATTGATTCCGACATGACCAATCCTACCGCTCTCAATGATCATATGAATCATTTTGAAATAGCCCACCAGTCACTCCTTGCAAAAACCGGAAAGCTTCTTGCCTTCAACGAATCTTTCGCAGGGGGCACCGACGGAACGGCTTGTGCCCTGGGTAAGTGGATGGATAATATGGATACAACCAATCCGGAAATTGTCCAAATCGTCTCTGAGTTACGTCCAATTCACCTGAAACTGCATACGCATGTCGATGCGATAAAAGGACATATGGCGGAAAATAGTACCATTGAAGCTCAAGATATCACTCTTAACGAACTGTACCCTGTTTCTGAAAAAGTTTTTGAACTTGTCGCTAAAATGAAAGCCGTAAGTGATGTGGCATATAATTCTTTTGTTAAAATGAACAGTCTTCTGTTGGATGATGCAGCGATACACCAGGAAAATACGTTCAAAGCCATTGACGAAATTGTCAAAAAAGCAGAGGAAGGAGCTCTCGCTACAGTCATAGCAGGTGAAACTATCGCCGAAACAAGTCAGCTCATCATAATTATTGGTATATGTCTCGGAGTGACATTGGCTTTAGCTTTTGGTTTTTATCTCACTTTTATTATCATCAGGCCATTACAAAAAGGTGTCGAACTCTCCAAAGCCATGGCTGGAGGCGACATGACCAAAACCATGGACGTAAATCAAAAAGATGAAATAGGTGTTCTGGCATCTTCATTAAACGAAATGGCCGGGAATCTTCGCAGAATGATAACGGATGTTCGCCAAGGAGTTGAAAGTGTCGATGACTCATCAAACCAATTAGCGGCTATCTCCAACCAGATGCAATCCGGTGCAGAAGATACCGCTGCCAGATCCAGCCAGGTATCGGCCGCTGCCGAGGAGATGAGTGCAAACCAAAATACTGTTGCGGCAGCAATGGAACAGGCTTCAGTCAACGTCAATATGGTGGCAGCCGCAACCGAAGAAATGAATTCCACAATCAATGAAATTGCACAAAATTCTAATCGCGCAAAAGGTATCACAACTCAGGCGGTGGATAAATCAAAGAGAGCATCCGAAAGAGTTAATGAATTAGGTAATGCTGCCGACGAAATCAACAAAGTAACCGAAGCAATTACCGAGATATCTGAACAGACCAATCTACTGGCACTCAATGCCACTATCGAAGCGGCCAGGGCCGGCGAGGCAGGGAAAGGATTTGCAGTCGTTGCCAATGAAATAAAAGATCTGGCGAAACAGACCGCACAGGCGACCTTGGATATCAAAACAAAAATCCAGGGAATCCAGAAAGCCACAGGCATTACTGTGACGGAGATTAATGAGATTCAAGCGGTTATATCCGATATAGACCAGATAGTAACGACCATTGCCACAGCAATTGAAGAACAGACAGCAACCACCAGGGAAATTGCCGAAAATGTCAGCCAGGCCTCAAGCGGTATATCCGAAGTCAATTCAAATGTTGCACAGAGCTCGGCAGTGTCTGAAGAGATAGCCACCGATATAGCTGAAGTAAATAACAGTGCCAATGAGATGAATCAAGCCAGCTCCCGTGTAAAAAACAGCGCAGGCGATCTGGCAGGTATCGCCAATAACCTCAAACAGTTAATTGCCAAATTCACCATATAGAGTTCAAAGTACAGCCAACTCTCCACCCGTTATCACAAGACCTTTCTTCAAGGGAGGATGATAGCGGGTGGCCCTTATTAGCCATCCGAAATTTCAGGTTTTTACGCGTTCATCATGCTTTATAGATCGGCAAAAGAACCGTGAAAGTTGAGCCTTCACCAAGTCTGCTCTCAACAAGAATTTCGCCTTCATGATATTGGACAATACCATGACAGACAGATAATCCTAAACCGGTCCCTTTAACTTCACTTTTCGTTGTATAAAATGGTTGAAATATTAAATCGATTTTCTCAGGTTCAATGCCGATGCCATTGTCTTTAATCGCCACGGCGATTCTCTTTCCCTCTTGCCAGGTACTTATAGTTATCTCCCCACCGTTATGGTTGCAGGCATCTACTGCATTATTTAACAAATTGAGAAATACCTGCTTAATCTGGTCGGGAATTGCCAGGATTAGTGGTAACCGGTCAGCATAATTCAGTACTGTAGTAATTCCATTTTTCTTGAAATCGCTCTTATACATTGACAACAGGGCTTGTAGAGAATCATGCACATTCATCGTAATTTTCATAAGCGAAGAAGGCCTGTTAAAACTCTGAAGATCAAGAATCAATTTTTTCATTCTTTCGCTTTCTGCGATTGAAAGATCCAGCAATTCGGCATCTTCTTCGTCCATTTTCACTCTTCGCTTCAACCCCTTGAGAATTGCCATAATCCCTTGAAGAGGGTTATTGAATTCATGGGCAATTGAAGCCGACAATTTACCGATCGCCGACAACTTTTCTGCATGCAGGTATTTTGATTGGATTTTCTGAAGTTCGCTGGTTCGGCGCTTAACCCTTTCTTCCAGTTCATCTTTAAGAGTATGAAGCTGCTCCTCGGCTTGTTTTCGCGCAATAATCTCCAGGCGTAAAAGGTCATTCAGTTCAGTAAGATCACTTCGCTCCGCCTCGGCAGTGCTTCTCGCTGATATCTCGGTTCGTAACTGGATCTCAGTCATAACCGTTGCGGTCAAATCCTGGACAACTGCGATTTCCTCCTTTGTCCATCGCCTTGGCTTCGAATCAATGACACAAAATGTGCCCAGCACATAACCATCGGAAGTAACCAGAGGAAAACCAAGATAAGCAATCACATTGAGATCAGGAACAGCCGGATTGTCCTTGAATAACGGATGTACTCGTGCATCCTCAATGAGCAGAGGTTGATTGGCAACCCGATTATGTTGACAGAAGGAATGAGAGAGAGGTGTCATGCGAATTGTGCGCCATGGTTCAGGCAACCCCAGGGAACTCTTGAAGAACTGACGATCAGCATCAACGAGGGAAACCAATGCTGTCGGGGCATGAACAAAGGTCACAGCCAACCTGGTAAGCCTGTCATAAGCTTCTTCGGTGGGGGTGTCCAGTAGAGCGATTTTACGCAATGCTGCGAGCCTGGCGGGGTCTTTAACGTGTGTCGAGAGGTCACTTTCGTTCATTCAGATCCTCAAATGAAAAGATTCGATCAGAATGCAATAGCGAGGAACATCCGGTAACCATATCATCCTATCAATTTTTAGCAAGAATTAATATTTTAATCATTTTTAAGTTTGCTACAAGAAGAAATAGACTACACAGACAAGCTAGGCCCACAAAGTGATTTTATGAGAATTTTTTTTGGGTGGTGAATTATGTTGAAGATATACTATGAGATTGCCTGTTCAAAGGAAGGCGGAATGATTACGTTTATATAAACGACGAAAATAATCAAAGAGTCGTGGCAGCAAGTCAACACTGGTGAAAATTACAAATCTGGGAAAAGTTAATACCTGTCAAACATAGCAGTTAACTCAACTTTAGTGGGTATTCATGATTTCTGATGAAGGACAGACCTTAGCCCCCTCAATTTTATTAGTTGACGACGAACTCGTTATCCGGAGAGTCTTGTCCCGTGAATTGAGGGCAGAGAATTTTTCAGTAACCGCAGTCTCCAGTGGGAATGAAGCGATCGATGCGCTGGGAGATACACTTTATGATTTAGTTATCACCGATCTGACGATGGAAGGAATCGATGGAGTTGATATACTCAAGGCCACAAGAAAAGTTGCACCGCAGACCGCTGTGATCATCATCACCGGTTATGATGATTCACAACCTGCCAGAGAAGCCATTCGGCTGGGAGTAGACGATTTCCTCGTCAAACCCTTCGAGGTTGAAGAATTACTCTTCAGCATTCAAGGTTGTCTTAAGAAGCGAAAATTACAATAATTAAGTCCAAGTCCATCAACCGATAGTATCAATACTCGCAAATCGAGGTTCATGCAGCGGAAGGATGATATCGGCCATTTCTTTTACTTTGATCATCATATCATAGGCTTCATAGGTGTTAATATGGGACCCTGGGGGGATGACTTCCATTTCCATGGCACGGATATTTGCCGGGGGTTCGAAGTTTTCCATGATTACGCAGAAACCTGTTATAGCGGCCTTTCCCTTTGCTGTATCGACAAAGACAGTCATCCCGCCGGGAGTATGGGCCGGGGTATGCATGACGCGTATCCCGGGAAGGATATCCCGGTCTTCTTTTACGATCTCCATCTGATCGTTCTCCTCTATCTCCATGATAAAATCCTCCACATAGCGGAAATCGAGGGGATGCGGATTTTTAATGGAAACCAACTCCTGCTCATGAACAAAAAACCTTGCCTTGCTGAACTTATAGTCATTTTCGCAGTGGTCGGCGTGAAGATGAGTGTGGATGACTATATCGACATCTGCCGGAGTAAAACCGAATCGGGCAAGGCCTTCTTCGATGGTATTGATCTTTCCGCCTATCGCCGCCTCTCTTTCGGCAGACTGGACGGGATGCATTTCTCCGGTATCAATTAATATTTTCTTATCTCCTCCTTCCAGGTACCAAGCGTAGATCGGGATGGTATATGGAGTGCCGTAATCATGTTGATAGGTCATCATGCCTTTATCAAAGATCTTTGTCCCGAGAACAATGGGATGAATTTTGTAGGTGGTCATAAACTACTCTCCCGTTTAAGTGAATAAAATGCCTGACTGTTTTCTTGGCAGACCTTTGTAAGATCTTTTGTGAATATTATTTTTTTAATCGCCAGAAATCCGGATG
>JBARUR010000274.1:0-5997 GCA_049645845.1 Desulforhopalus sp.
TTCAGAAGTAAGATGTGAGATAATCAAAGTGTACTGTTGTTTGCCCATCACTCCGCAAGGAAGGAAGTACGGAACTCAGTAGCTGGTTTATCTGAGTAAGGCACTATAAATTACAAGGTTTCCAGCAGGTCATCGACCAAAGCCCATGACGTCTTTGCCTGTCGCGACCGTTTCCCTTCAACATTGCTCATTGTCTTATTTACTCTCCTTTGTCATGGAATCCTCTCTGCAAAAGCCGAAAACCAGGTAATTAAAATCGGCGTTTATGAAAATGCCCCGAAGATTTTTATATCCGAGTCCGGTAGTCCCGCAGGAATTTTTATCGACATCATCGAGCATATCGCCGAAAAGGAAGGCTGGAATCTTCAATATATATCAGGAACCTGGGGAGAAGGATTAGATCGCCTGGCCAAAGGTGAAATAGACCTGATGCCCGATGTGGCTTATAATTCTGCCCGTGAGACAATATATGCCTTTCATAAAACTCCTGTTTTATCCTCCTGGTATGAAGTGTATGCAAGGAAAGGAAGCAAAATACTATCACTATTGGACCTAAACCAAAAACGAATTCTTGTTCTCGATCGCTCGGTTCAGCAGGGAGCTTTTGTTCGGCTCAGCCAGGGTTTTGGTTTGACCTGCTCCCTCATTGCTGTGCCTGATTATAAAACCATGTTTGAAATGGTAAGTGCAGGCGAGGCCGATGCCGCCATAACAAACCGTTTTTACGGAAAAATGCATGCAAAAAAACATGGCCTTGAAAATACAGCTGTTCTTTTTGAACCTTCCGACCTCTTTTACGCGGCAACCAGGGAAGATACTCAAGGCGATGCCGGACGATTGCTGGATATCATCGACCAACATCTTGAAGAGCTGAAGAACAATCACCAATCGATCTATTATGCTTCGATAAAACGATGGACTTCCGAAGAAGTGCGACTGAAGATCCCGTTCTATTTGCAGGTTATTGCTATTGGAGGTATCGGGCTCCTGCTTATGAGTCTCGGAGTCAGTGCTCTGCTGAGACATCAGGTCTATGTGCGTACAAGAGAATTACTCCAAAAGAATGCAGAAAGACAAGCAGCACAGCAACGGTTGATGGATATTATCGAATTTCTTGCCAATGCAACTTTTGTTATCGACCAGGACAAAAAGATAATTGCCTGGAACAGGGCTTGCGAAATTATGACCGGCATCAAAAAGGAGATATTGCTGGGACAGAATAATTATGCCTATGCCGAACCGTTTGTTGGCGAACGACGTCCCATCCTGATTGACTTACTGGATGAATCAATTCCGGAAGTTGAAGTAAATTATAGATATATTCAGCGAAAAGGCGACAAGCTGTATGCCGAATCATTTATCCCGCACTTAAGAGATGGTCATGGCGCTTATCTGTTGGGAGTAGCTTCCCCCTTATATGACCAAAATGGTGAGAGATCCGGTGCGATAGAGACTGTTAGGGACATAACCGAACAAAAGCTTGTGGAAGAAGCACTGCGGATAAGTGAGCGTGAATATCGGGAACTTGTTATGCTGGCCAACAGCATCATCATGCGCTGGTCACCTGAAGGGCGGATTACCTTTCTCAATGAGTTTGGCCAACGATTCTTCGGTTACAGGTTGATGGAGATCACAGGAAGGCACTTGGTCGGAACAATTGTCCCTGAAACTGAGGGCAATGGCCGGGATATGCATACCTTGATCAATGAAATATCCAAAGACCCTCAAAAATTCGAGAGAAACACCAACGAGAACATATTACGCGATGGAAAACGTGTCTGGATCGACTGGACCAACAAAGTTGTTCTCGATGAGCATGGAGAAATTAAAGAGATCTTGAGTATCGGTTCCGACATAACCGATCGCAAACTTGCCGAAGAACAGGTCCAACGGCTCCATGACTACCTGCGCCGCCATGCGGATACCTTGGAGCAACAAGTAGCCTTACGTACTGCAGAACTGGCGGCCATTAATGACGAACAACGTACTGTCTTCGAATCAGCCGGTACCGGAATCGTCCTTTTGCGGGATAGAGTCATCATGCGATGCAATCGTAAAATGGAAGAAATTTCCGGTTATTCAGCTAAT
Source organism: Desulforhopalus sp. (assembly GCA_049645845.1). Classification (GTDB taxonomy): domain Bacteria; phylum Desulfobacterota; class Desulfobulbia; order Desulfobulbales; family Desulfocapsaceae; genus Desulforhopalus_A. The sequence goes on from JBARUR010000274.1 coordinate 2,089, forward strand.
GAACTTGTGGGGCAATCGACACGTATCTGGTATCCGAATGAAGAATCCTACATCGCCGGCGGCAGAATGGTATTCTCGCAACTGTCAAAGGGAGAAACCTTTCGTCAGGAACAACAAATGGTTCATAAGGACGGTTCTCTGTATTGGGTGCGCCTAAGCCTCCGTACTTTTGACAGAAACGCCCCCTTTAAAGGCGCTGTCGGTATTGTCGAGGATATCACGGAGGAACGGCAAGCTGCTGAAAAACTACGTGAAGCAATGGAAGAAGCACAGGCTGCTGATCATATCAAATCTGCTTTTCTGGCTACCATGTCACATGAACTGCGCACACCTTTGAATTCGATCATCGGCTTCACTGGAATTATGCTTCAGGGCCTTACCGGACCACTGAATCATGAGCAGCAAAAGCAAATGACCATGGTTCAAAATAGTTCCCGACACCTTTTGTCCCTGATCAATGATGTCCTGGATATATCCAAAATTGAGGCTGGTCAACTGGTTTTTTCCTACACGTCATTTGACTTGAGATCATCTGTCGATAAAATCGCTGCCCTGGTCGCCCCCCTGGCCGAAAAAAAGAATATCGAACTTCAGGTTGACCTTCCCGATATTCCTGTGACAATTACCACCGATGAACGTCGGCTCGAACAGGTCATTCTCAATTTGATGAACAACGCCATTAAATTTACCGAAATTGGCCATGTCGGTGTTACGCTACGAAGCGAAAAGGAAAATCTGCTCTTGTCTTTTACCGATACAGGTATCGGCATTCAGCGGCAGGACCTTGCAAATCTCTTTCAACCATTTCGCCAGATAGATTCAGGCCTTGCTCGCAAAAGGGAAGGTACCGGTCTTGGTCTTTCGATATGCAAAAAGATTCTTGATCTCATGGGCGGCTCGATCGAGGTGCAAAGCCAATGGAAACGAGGAAGTACATTTATAGTTCGTATCCCCCACCAACAGGAAAAAGGTGCAGAATGCATAATACACTCCTCATTATTGAGGATAACGAGCAAAATCATTACATGATGCGTTTTCTGCTGGAGATGAACGGGTTCACCATCCTTGGGGCTGAAAATGGGTTACAAGGTATCGAAATGGCATTGCAATACAATCCTCAAGCTATCTTATTGGATATCCAGTTGCCCGAGATGGATGGTTATGAAGTGGCGGCGGAGCTGAAAAAACACCATCAACTCAAAGAAGTTCCGATTATCGCGGTGACCTCCTATGCCATGGTTGGGGATCGGGAAAATATTTTGGCTGCGGGCGCCACAGGTTATATTGAAAAACCCATCAATCCCGAAACATTTGTGGCAGAAATCATGGAGTATTTACCAGGTATTGGTACATAGGTGAGAAGAAAGTTTTAAATCCTCTTGCATAGAACAAGAAACTATATGCAATGCACTATTAATATTGGAATTTTTGAGGCAGAGAATGCGCATATTGAGCGTAGACGACAGGGATGAGAACCGGTACTTAGTTGAAACCCTGCTTAACGGAAACGGGTACGATGTTGTCTCGGTGACAAATGGGGCTGAGGCACTTGTTAAACTGCAATCCGCTACGTTTGACATGATTATCAGCGATATCCTTATGCCGGTCATGGACGGTTTTCAGTTATGCCGCGCAGTAAAGGGTGATGACAATCTGTGTCATATCCCCTTCATTTTCTATACCGCCACTTACACCGGCCCGCAGGACGAAGCCCTGGCCATGAAGATCGGCGGCAGTAAATTCATCCAGAAGCCATGTGAGCCTGACGTATTCATGAAGGCTGTTCGCGATACATTTTCAACGGCAAAAGACCTTAATATCGTATCACATTCTTCTTCTATTGCGCAGGAAGAAGAGGTCCTCAAGCTGTATAATGATCGCTTGGTAAGAAAGCTTGAACAGAAAATGCTGCAACTCCAAAACGAGGTCCAGTCTCGAAAGCATACCGAGGAAATTCTCAGGCAAAGGGAAAAAAAGTACAGATCACTCTATAGCAGTATCAGGGATGCCATTCTGGTTTCTGATATGAACAGAACGATTCTGGATTGCAACCAGGCTTTTGTCGATCTGTTTGGATATACACTTGATGAAGTAGCAGGAAAAAGCACCTTCACTATCTACGACAAAACTGAGGAATTTGTCCAACTTGGTACCATTCTTGACAATCATGTCGATGTTGCGAACCACGTGTATACTATCCATTATAAGAAAAAGAACGGTGTAATGTTTCCGGGGGAAGTGAACCTCTTTTTTCTCAAAAATGATGAGGGAGAGATAACCGGGTTCATTAGCCTTATCCGGGATATCACTGAAAGGATTCGGGCGGAAAAAATACAAAGAGATCTGGAATCTCAGTTGTACCAGGCACAGAAAATCGAATCGGTCGGCAGGCTGGCCGGAGGAGTAGCCCACGATTATAATAATATGCTCAGTGTCATTTCCGGTTATTCCGAACTGGCCCTGGAAAAGCTCACCCCCGCCGATAAACTCTATGGAGACCTCCTCGAAATCCGTAAGGCAGCTGTCCGTTCAACAGATATCACCAGACAACTACTTACCTTTGCCAGGAAACAGACCATTGCTCCTGTTGTTTTTGACCTCAACGAAGTTCTGGAGGGCATGCTCAAAATGCTGCGCAGGCTTATCGATGAAGAGGTTGACCTGATCTGGATGCCCGGGCCAAACTTGTGGCCTGTAAAGCTCGATCCTTCACAGGTTGATCAGATTCTGGCTAACCTCCTCGTCAATGCCCGCGATGCTCTCACCGGGGTAGGAAATATTACAATCGAAACAGACAAAGCAACTTTAGATAGAGACTACTGTACTGACCATCCCGGTTTCATTCCGGGAGAATATGTCCTTTTGACGGTAAGCGACAATGGCTGCGGCATGGACCCGGACACGAAGGCGATGATCTTTGAACCTTTTTTTACAACGAAAGAAGTCGGCCAGGGAACCGGACTTGGATTGTCCACGGTCTACGGTATCGTTAAACAAAACAACGGATTCATTTACGTTTACAGTGAACCAGGTAAAGGTACTACTTTCAGAATCTACTTGCCCCGCCACGAGTCCCCCACACTTGATGCCATCATGGAAACACCGGTCGATTCCCCCAAAGGCCACGGTGAAATCATTCTTATCGTCGAAGACGAGGTTTCGATCCTGAAACTTGCCAAAAGGATTTTGCAAAACCTTGGCTTCACTCCCCTTACTGCTGAAAATCCCAGTCAGGCATTGTCTCTTGTCAAAGATCGCACTGTCGAAATCGGTCTGCTCATAACAGATGTTGTCATGCCGGAAATGAACGGCAAAGAGCTATCCCTGCAGCTGCGAAAAATATACCCCGGCCTCAAAACTCTCTTCATGTCAGGATACACCGCAAACGTGATTGCCCACCGCGGAATCCTTGATGAAGACGTCAATTTCATCCAAAAACCATTTTCAACACGCGATCTGGCCACGAAAATTCATGGAATTCTTGCAGAGTGAAGTTATGCCCCAGCTCAATTTACGCTGCCGGACCTTCTGACAATTGCACCATATTCTTTGTCCATGCAAGCTCTCCAACCCTATGAAGTAATCCAGGTTTTTATTCCTTCTCTTACCGATGATGTTTATTTTCTTGTTTTATTGAAGGCAACTGGTGCACCTGAAAAACATTAAAAATGAACATGAACGATTCTAATCATGTACTTAAAAAAGTTGATGAAATCTACCGAATCGAGTCACGTCGCATCTTCGCCGGATTCTCTGGCAGACAGCTAAAGCTTCCTTCCAGGGGAGAGGCTTCTAATCTTCCTTGCTAAGTTTCCTTTTGCACCTGGGTTTCCTCTTGTGAAATTCACCATCAGGTCGCTATGTAGCTTCAGTTCTCAGACGGCTCCTCCCCCCTACCCTTCATTTCAA
>JBARUR010000275.1:0-2640 GCA_049645845.1 Desulforhopalus sp.
TTTCACTTCCCTCCTATTGGGGCACAGGTGACACTGCCTCTGCTGACGGTACCAGATGGGATGTTTATGAGAACAACCTTGTCTCAGAATATCACGTTCGTTACGGTTCCTACGGCGGCATCGGATATTATCACGTTTCGGATAAGTATATTGCCCTGTTTTCAAGGTTTATTCCATGTGGTGTTTACGAAGCATCTTATATTTTGGACCCGTTTTTTCCGAATAAATCTGACATTAAACCTCATACGGTTTATGGAGACACCCACGCTCAAAGCCTCACGGTCTTTGGATTGGCACACCTTCTCGGAATTAAGCTCATGCCCCGTATTGCTCGGTGGAAAGATCTCAAAATCTATAAATTCCCCGGTAGAGCCTATCAAAGCATAGATCCAATATTCACAGTAGAAGAAATCAACGAGCAATTGATTGTGAAACACCTGCCAGATATGCAGCGTGTAGCTGTATCCATTCTGGAAGGTCGAATATCACCGTCGTTTATAATTAGAAGATTAACCAGTGGCACCCGCAAAAATAGATTATACTATGCCTTTCAAGAACTCGGAAAAGTAATTCGCAGTGCCTACCTGTTAGAGTATCTGCGAAAACCTGAACTCCGAAGGACCGTTAATAACGCGACAACCGTCAGCGAAAGGTTCAATGACTTCATTCAGTTTGTAACCTTCGGTAATAAAGGGATTATTGGTGCTAATTCTCGCGATGAGCAACGCAAGATCATAAAATATGGACACCTGGTTGCCAATATTCTTATATTCATGAATGTTCACGACCAAAGTAAAATCATGAATGAACTTGTCGAAGAAGGATACCCGATTACGAAGGAACAAGCGGCCTGTCTGGCTCCATATCGTAAGGATAATATAAATCGTTTCGGAGCTTACTTCTTGGATGAGCTTAGGGATAAAATGGTAATAGATTTTGGTTTGCCTGTGGTGTCTTTATCTGACTGAATCTTCAGGTGAAATTAGATATTCAAAATTCTATGTTGCGTGATATTGCAGGAATCGGTTCCGCACCTCCAGTAGGCATGTTAATATCAGGTGCTAGCTGGAATAGAAAAGATTCAGATTGGCAATATCATTTTTAATGACAATCAACATTCTCTTATCGCTCATCAAGCTCTCTTTTCAATCCGGTTGGTACAATGGCTTTTCACAATACCTGACACGACAGCCATACCGAGCTGATGTCTTGAAAGAATTTGGATGTGAAAAAGTTTACTCAGAGAAAATTTCCGGTGTGAGTAAAGAGCGGCCTCAACTCGAAAAGGCCTTAGACTATTTACGTCCAGGTGACACGCTCGTTGTCTGGAAACTGTCACGTCTTGCACGCTCTCTTACCCAAGTGATTAATACCGTCAAGACACTGAAGAGAGAAAAATCAGCTTAATGGTAATTACCCAGAAAATTGATACAACCACTCCTGAAGGAAGGCTTTTTTTTCACATGAATGCCGCTTTTGATCAATTCCAAAGAGAAATAATTGTTGAAAACACAAAAGCTGGCTTCGAAGCAGCCAAGAGAAGAGGACGAGTAGGAGGGAGGCCGAAAGCAATGACAGGCGAAAAAATACGGATGGCCGAAACAATGCTGAAGGATGGAGAAAACTATCCCGCGATCTCTGACATTATAAAAGTTTTAGGAATTGGTCGTACAACCTTCTACAGATACTTCCCTCCCGAACGGATTTGCAAGCTTAGATAAATGAATTAAAAATTTTAGGGAAGAAGGTTGTGTAGTAAGGTCAACCAGCAGGCAGCCAGTTAACCTTACCTCATAATATTTATTTCGTCTCAATTGGTGGCTGACTCAACAATAGCGCAGAGTCGTTTACAGGTCAGTCATCAACATGTACAGAACGATTGGCAAAAAACGAAAGCGCGCACTCAGTATTCATCGAAAATTGATCTGGCAATAGTATTTCATATAATAGCAGTTATGCCTTCACAAAATAATTGCGCATCATTCCCATATCCTCATGTTCCAAGTTATGACAATGGTACAGAAACATTCCCGGATAATCATCAAAATTGACCAATATTCTGATCCGCTCACCGGGCATCAGCAAAACCGTATCTTTCCAGCCTTCATCCACATAACCTTGATGGGCAACGCCGCTACGTTCAATAACGCGGAACTGCTTGCCATGCAGGTGGATGGGATGGGGCATATTCATCATACCACCCCCGGTGTTGTTGAATTCCCAGATCTCCATCGATCCCAATTGTACAATCTCGTCGTCTGCGACTTCCTCCATTTGAAACACCCTGCCGTTGATCGTCCATTGCATATTCCGCATCGTCAGATAAAATTGCCGGGGACGAGAAGAGTTCACAGCGTCGCCAGGCCTGGCTGGCCCGATCTCGGTAAGCATGTCCGGAAGACGATATTTCGTTTTCACTGGCTGGGTCACATTCACCCTGAATACAGAAAAGGCCGCGCCATTTGGAAAACGTTGATTTTGGCCCATCCTTCCACCCATCATCATGCCACGGCCCATTCGCCCTCCACCCATGCCGCCGGCGTCGAAGGGAAGGCTTAAAAGGGATGTTGTATAGCCGACCGGATTATCGCTAAAATCGGCCCATATCTCCAACCGTTCCCCAGGGCTTAAAAAGACATA
>JBARUR010000276.1:0-63211 GCA_049645845.1 Desulforhopalus sp.
TGGGTGCGACCTTTTGGTCGCCTGGTTTATATAATGCCTCCCTACATCATTTGTAACAATGATCTTCATTTCCTGACCCAGGCAATCATCCGGGTAGTGGAGGAAGAGACAGCGCTATGAAAGACTCTTACGAGGTCGCTCTGGAAAAACTGCAGGCTGAAGGACGGTTGAGAAAGCTTAAACCGCTGTCCGGCCGCAACGGCTGCCATATCATTTTCAATGAAAGAAACCTGCTCAATCTCACATCGAACGATTATTTAGGTTTAGCTGGCGATAAAATTCTGCATAAAAAATTTTACGCCACCATGTCAGACGACAACCTGGTGAATAACTTCGGTCTGGGGTCTGCATCCTCGCGTCTTTTGACAGGTGACAGCGATAATGCTCATTTTCTAGAAACTACTTTAAGAAAAACCTACAAAAAAGAGGCATGTCTCCTTTTTAACTCCGGTTATCATGCCAATATAGGGATCTTGCCAGCGCTGCTTGGCAAAAAGGATCTTATCCTTTCCGATAAGCTCAACCACGCTTCCATCATGGACGGTATGCGCCTCAGCCTGGCGCAGCACAAACGGTATCGTCATTGTGACTATGAGCATTTAGCTGAATTGCTGGCCAAATATCGCAATAAATTTCAAAGGGTAATCATTGTTACCGAATCGGTTTTCAGCATGGACGGCGATGTCGCCGACCTGACTCAACTTGTAAAGCTGAAAACCGAGCATGATTGTATGCTGTATGTTGATGAAGCCCATAGCATTGGTCTTTATGGTCTTCAAGGGTTAGGAATGGCAGAAGAGCAGGAACAACTTGAGGAAGTTGATTTTCTGGTTGGCACCTTTGGTAAGGCTTTAGCTTCGGTAGGTGCTTTTGTTCTCTGTTCCTCGATCTTGTGCGAGTATCTGATCAATCACAGTCGTTCCCTTATTTTTACCACGGCACTGCCGCCAGTTGTGTTGCATTGGAATCATTTTATATTTAAAGAAATGCTCCACTATACTGACAAAAGAATGGGGTTAAAGGAGATTTCTGCGAAATTGAGACAAAGTTTGACTCAAAATAATCTTCAAACCGACGGGTCAACCAATATTGTGCCTGTTATGCTGGGAAATGACAATCTTGCCGTTGCTTTGGCCGAGGCTATGCAAAAGCGAGGATACTTAATCTTTCCAGTCAGACCACCTGCGGTCCCCGAAGGTACGGCACGGTTCAGGTTGTCTCTTACCGCTGATATGGTCTGGTCGGATATTGAAGGGGTCGCAGAGGAAACTGCAGAGCTTCTACAACGATTTTCGACCCAATTATCATAGAAAATGCAAGCATCCTGGCTACATAAAAATCATTGTAAAAATCTTATCATCTTTTGTAATGGATGGGGCATGGATGGTACTCCTTTTAAAGCCCTGACCAGCTTATACCATGATGTTTACATGCTTTATGACTACCGTCAATTGACTAACTGTCCAGATATTGAGCTTATTGCAAAAGATTATGAATGTGTCAATTTAGTAAGTTGGTCAATGGGGGTCTGGATCGGGCAAAAGCTTTTCTCTGATAAAAAGCAACTTTTCCAACGAACCATAGCCATCAATGGAACACTCTGTCCTATTCATGATAAATTTGGTATTCCGGAAAAAGTATTTAATGCCACACTCACCGGTTATGATGAGAATGCACGTTATAAGTTTTACCGAAGGATGTGTCGGGAAAAAACAAATCTCACATTTTTCCTTAAAAGACAGCCGCAAAGGTCCGTTGAAGAACAAAAAGAAGAACTGGCTGCTTTGCAAAAAATGGTTGATTGTCTTCCTGTCACTGAGTCTATATATTCTGAAGTTATTGTTTCAGAATATGACTGGATCGTTCCGTCTGCCAATCAATTTGACTTTTGGCGGGGACGGCCTGTAACACCGGTCTCCGGATTCCATTTCCTTTTTAATCTTTGGCAAAGCTGGGAACATCTGCTCGATTATTGCGATGCAGTTTTAGAGCACTGACATCGGTAAATGGACATACATCAGGATTAATTAAATTCCCTTCTAAGGGATATTCAACTGAGTGACAGACTTTTATGGGTAAGGCACTAAATGAAGTTTCCGGGGATCGAACTTTGAAAACCACTACTCCTCAACATCTTGATAAGCAACTCGTCGCAGACTCTTTTAAAGCCAGTGCTGCTACCTATGACGAAAATGCTATTGTCCAAAAGGAAATTAGCCTGAAACTTATCGATTATCTGAACAATTGTCATGCCTTGCAATCTTCGACAGTGCTGGAGATTGGCTGCTGCACCGGAATACTAAGTGAAATGCTGGTACAGGCCAAAGAAATAAAGAGGATATATCTTAATGATATCGTTCCCGAATTCTGCACCAAAACAAGCGAACGGATAAAAAAATATGTAGATCAGGTGGTATGTATTCCTGGAGATATAGAGAGATGTTTTTTGCCGGCAGACCTTAATCTGGTAATTTCTTCAGCGACTTTTCAATGGATGTCTGATCTGTTGACCCTGTTTAAAAATATTCATAAGGCACTGTGTCAAGAGGGATATCTGGTTTTTTCTATATTCGGACCAGGGACTATGCAGGAAATCAGCAGTCTGACCGGACGAAGTTTACAATACCATTCCCTTGAGAGACTTACTGAGATGCTGGAGGAACATTTTAATATCATCACGATGCAGAATGAAATACGCCAAATATTCTTCCCAAACGTTCGATCGGTATTGCAGCATATTCGACAGACAGGGGTGGGAGGGCTAGGACGCACAAAATGGATGCCGGGAAAATATAAGGAATTTGAAAAACAATACACTAGCCGTTTTGCCTCAGAAAAGGGCTATCCTGTCACCTATGCATCGACTTTTGTGGTCGCTAAAAAAAGATAATTTCTCTGTAATCAATTAAATCAGAATATGACCCAATCGAGAGTGTACTGCATTTCCGGAATCGATACAGGAATCGGAAAAACCATTTTCACTGGAATTCTTGCCGAATCCTGTCAGAAAAACGGCATCAAGACGATCACCCAGAAAGTTGTTCAAACAGGCTGTTCCGGTTTGAGTGAAGACATTCTTCAGCACAGGCAAATTATGGGAATCGAATTGCAGCCGGTTGATCTCTCGGGCCTTACCTGTTCTTATGTTTTTCCCGTGCCATGTTCTCCACATCTGGCCGCTAGTCTCGAAAACCATAGAATTAACTGCGATGTGATTCGAAAGGCAACTGAATCTCTTCTTACACAATATGACCTGGTTTTGCTTGAAGGTGCCGGTGGTCTTTTTGTTCCTCTGAATGAAGAGGAGACACTGATCGATTATTTTCAGGCTGAAAAGTATCCGCTCATTTTGGTGAGCAGTTCGCGGCTTGGATCTATTAATCATACACTATGCGCTTTGGAAGCGGCTCGATCGAGAAATATTGAAGTTGTAGCCATAATTTATAATTGTTTTGAAGGATCAGATCCGAGGATCGAGAAAGATTCGAAACAAATATTCATCAAGTACATGAAGAAAAATGGATTCTCAGGTCCTGTGATCGATCTTTTCCCCTATGCCAGGTATCAGCAAGGTAAAGAAAAATTCGATTGTTTTGATCTGATTAAATATCACTTTGATTAATCACAGGACTCACAAAGGAACATCTGATGAAGGGCGTTAAAAAAATTTGTTTAAGCTGTAAATACTTCCGACTGGAGAGTGTAGATAATGGTATTTGTCGTGTAGATAAGGAGATAGATAAAAATTATCCGACAAAAGGCAAAGATGATAATTGTGTCAATTGGAAGGACTGCGGACAACAATATTTTATTCGCCTGGGATGGCTCAAGGCTAAAACAACTGATTCTGAATAGAGATGGTGTTGTAAAACCTCTTTATTTCCTTGTAAGCATAAGATCTATATCGTAACGCTTCGCCTTAACATAAAGCTTTGCACAATATAAATGCCTCGTGGAATGCGGGTTTTAAGCCCGCCCATTCCAACTCCACTTGAAATATCACCTCATCAAAAAAAGTTTCGTGTTTGATTTCGGAAACTTGCATGGAAAAAGAACACGGACGGGTTTAGAACATAACGCCCCTACCCCGCATTTCTCATGAACATTGTGTTGCTTTCCTAAATATATTTGTTTTTTCAAGAGGCTCGTCATTGTTTTAATTTTTCTCTAAATCAACACAATGTTCACCAAAGGTCAGTCCATGCGGCGCCATCTTCGGCAGTATTTTGCCAGTGAACATAGCCTACTATGGTTCACTACCAAAAACTTTGAAGCTGTCACCGCCTGAACTGATGAGAAATCTGGGCTACATCCCTGCATTATCTTAACATATTGGGTTAATTGGAAAATAGTTGGTTTTTAAAAGAATTACTCTATTCATGGATAGAAAAAGCAAGCAGAACAGTCAGTCAGGATTCTTACCAGCAAGTTTGACAAGTATTAGCGTAGGGCAAATAGTAGACAAACCAGAATGTGATTTCATTATTATGAACGAGTATAATTAAACAACAACCATTGTACGGAGAAGAAGTGTTTCAATTGAACCCGATATTCATGTCTTATCAAAAGAAATTTATTCTATTTTTTCTGATATTATTTTTAGCAGGCTTCCCGGCAATCAGCTTCTCTGAAACTCAGGAATTGATTCCCGATTGCTTTTCAACGGATTGGCCCTCCGAGAGGAGTGAGCTTAATCCTGATCCTTCTTTGATTCGCGGCAAATTGAAGAATGGTTTTCGATATGTCCTTAAAAAAAATCTCGAACCTAAGGACCGTGTTGCTATTTATCTCGATGTGCAGGCGGGGTCATTCCATGAAAAAGATAATCAGCAGGGAGTGGCTCATTTTCTTGAACACATGATGTTCAACGGTTCCACACATTTTCCACCGGGAAGCCTTGTTGAGTATTTTCAATCGCTAGGGATGAATTTTGGTGGCGATACGAATGCATATACAACTCATAATGAAACTGTCTACAACATTATTTTGCCAAACAATTCTGCGAAAGAATTCGATTCCGCTTTTCTGGTAATGGCAGATTACGCCAGGGGAGCTTTGCTCCTTGAAAGTGAAATAGGCAAGGAGCGGGGAGTGATTCTTGCCGAGAAAAGATCGCGGGACTCCGCCGGGTACCGAACACATATCGCAAGCACCTCTTTTGCTTTTCGCGGTACCATGTATCCAGAGAGGATGCCGATTGGAAAAGAAAAAATCTTAAAGCAAGCTGACCGAGATCTCCTGAAATCGTATTATGATGCCTGGTATCGACCTGACAATATGATTCTGGTCATTGTAGGGGATATTGATCCCGAAATTACAAAGAATCTTATCGAAAAACATTTTGGACAGCTCTCACCAGCAGGTCCTAAACCTCAATGCCCTGATTTTGGTGATTTGGAACATAACGGACTTGAAACCTTTTACCACTATGAGCCTGAACTCGGCAGGACCAATGTTTCAATCCAAAATTTTCGGGATCTTCCTGTTGAAAATGATTCACTTCAGTTGAATAGAAAAAAAATTCTCCGGTCAATAGGAGCAATGGCTTTAAATTATAGACTGGAGCGATGGCAGGAAGAGGGAAAGGTACCTTTTGCCGATGCAGGTTATAACTCCGGCGATATTATGAATCGTATTGGTTATGGATCGCTTTCGGCCCAGGTAAAGCAGGGGAATTGGAAAGAGACCTTGAACTTTCTTGAACAGCTTTTGCGACAGGTGATTTTGCATGGCTTTCGAGTAAATGAAGTCGAAAGAGCGAAAAAAGAAATACTTGCTCAACTGGATGCCCGGGTTTTGACTGCTGATTCACAAAACTCGCGAGCCATTGCTCACCGACTAATCAATCACCTCAATAATAATCGTGTTTATCAATCCGCTGAGCAGGAAAAAAGACTCTATGAACCTATTACTAAAGAGATTACAACCGCTGAAGTAAATGATTACTTCAGCGGCAGATGGAATAATAACAGCAGGCTGGTCTCTGTTACAGGAAATGTTCACCTGGGTGAAAATGGACGGGCAGAAATAGCATCTGTCTACCAGAGCTCCATTCAAAAACCTGTGGTGGCAACAGTAGATAATACTCTCTATACTTTTCCTTATCTTCAATTACCTACACAATCAAATATCTCTCCGGAAAGTAAATATTTTGATGATGTTGATGTTGAGAAAGTTGTTTTTCCAAACGGCTTGATAGTTAATCTGAAAAGAACCAAATTCGAGAAAAACAGAATATGGATTAGAGCCGATTTCGGCAACGGGAAGCAGAATGAAAAGGTTCCGGGAATGGCAATGCTCACAGAATATGTGGTCAATAAATCTGGAAGCGGTAAATTTCCAGGATCAGTTATTGAGGAGCTAAAAGCCGGCAGTTCAATTGATATGTCCTTTAGGATAGGTGAGTCTGCCTTTTCCTGGACTGGCAAAACCCTCGCAAAAGATTTTGAATTATATAGTCAGTTGTTGCACACCATGCTACTGGATCCGGGATTGAGGAAAAACTCTTTCACAGCTATAAAGTCAAATATCGAATTAATGTATCAAAAACTCGGTCAGGAAATAGAAGGTGCGTTGCCACTCGATATACAGCCGTTCTTAGCTGGTTATAATGAACACTTTGGTTTACCGGACTGGGACGATGTTGATAAAATCGACTTTGATTCAATGGATCACTGGGCAAATCCTCTAATACGACCCGATGATCTGGAAATATCAGTTGTCGGTGATTTTGACCGGGAAAAAGTATTGCCGGTACTGACGAAATATTTTTCTGGAATTGAACTTACACCTCCGCAAGCTCCAATATCACCTCCGGTAAAATTTCCAACAGGCAAAGAACTTACCGTAACTGTAAATACTTCAGTTGACAAATCTCTCATAACAGTTGCCTGGCCGACTAATGACTTTTGGGATATTCAGAGAACAAGACGCTTACAGCTGCTCGCCAGTGTGTTTGCCGATAGGTCGAGAAAAGTTATCAGGGAAAAATTGGCTGCAAGCTACTCTCCGAACGTTTCGAGTTTCAACAGCAGGACCTACCAGGATTATGGTTATATAATTTCACAGATGTTAGTGAAACCAGGATCTGAAGACATGGTTATTGAAGAAATCCTAAAGATTAGTAATCAATTACAAAAGGATGGAGTTACTCGCGAGGAACTGGATCAGGCAAAAGATCCCCTTTTAACAGCCCTTAAAGAACGTACTCAAACAAATCTATACTGGCTCAATTCGGTGTTGTCACTTTCTGCGAGACATCCGCAACAAATAGATTGGTCTAGAACAATCATTGATGACTACACTTCAATCAACGAAACAGAACTCAGCGAACTGGCAAAAAAATATCTTAAAAATGATAAAGCAGCTATTGCCAGGGCAAAGCCAGACCATGAGACAATAAGTGCACACGAAGACGTTGTAATTATAGACACTGAAGAGTCCGTACAAAAATAAAAGTACCAAAAGAACTAGATGAATTTCTATAAAATAAGAGGTATATACTTTTGTATCTTTTTGTTTTTTTATGGAAAATTCGTGGACTGTAGAAAAGTCATTAAATTGGAGAATTTATGCATTTGGCAGATACCCGGAATAATGATGAGCCTTATAGATTACTTGGTCACATCAAACGAAAACATCAACGAGCTGGAATTTCCGGATTCATGGGAAACCTTGTCGACGGAAGAAAAATAATAGGCGGAATTGTTGAAAACATATCAACAGGTGGGTTTGAGTTCAGCAATCTTCCAGAGTCATTTGATGCAGGAAAATATACTTACGTGGCTGTTATTACAGGTAGAGAAAGACATTACAAGGTTTTAGTTAAACCCTGTTGGAAAAAGTATAATGGGAAAAGCGATATAAATATTGGATTCAAGATCCTTGATGCACCTTGGGAGTGGGTAGAGCTTAATTTGAACCGAATTTCAGAACAAGGCTACAAGAGATAAAATCTACTGTTCTGCCTGGAACATCTGCAGTAACTGTCTCGACATAACACCAGACAGAATCTAAAGAAAATTTGGTGGATAAAAAGGAGCAGCAATTATCAATAAAATTGCTGCTCCTTTTTGACTACCAGGACAAATTCACCAAGCATTTGGCATACACTCCCCGAGGGTCATATAAAAGAAAAATGTCATCTAAATGATTAACCAATGTATTTTTAAGTCGAACCATAACCGGATTCTGCATTATAGACGAATTCCCCAAATAATTCCGGGCTGTAGTAAATAATTGAAAGAAACGTTCCTTAACGGATACTGGCGGTCGGATATATTCAGTTGCGTATGTATCCAGCTCGGCCAGTCGGGCGGCTGCCCCTATAGCATCTTTCAAAGAACCTAAATTATCAACCAGGCCAAGCGTTTTGGCTGTCATGCCGTCGTAAACCCGACCTTGAGCGAGTTCTGCGACTTTTGATTGTTCAAGGTTCCTTCCACTGGCGACAATTTGCAAAAATTGTTCGTAGTTATAGACAATGGTCTGTTGAATAACACTTTTGAGTTGTTCAGGTAAAGGCTGAGTCAGATCAAGGCCCGCTGCAAGTGGCGTTGTCCCTATGCCATCGCGATAAACTCCAAGGGACGCCAAAGTGTTCTCGAAGGTTGGTATAGCACCGAAAATACCGATTGAACCGGTGATTGTTGCCGGTGAGGCCCAAATTTCATCTGCGTCCGCTGCAATCCAGTATCCCCCTGAAGCGGCAACAGTCCCCATCGATACCACAATTGGTTTGCCGCTTTTTTTGAACTCCAGTACTTCCTGACGTATAATTTCCGAGGCAAATGCTGAACCTCCCCCCGTATTTATGCGTAAAACCAATGCCTGTACTTCGATATTTTCACGAGCCTTCTTGATGAGCTCTGCCAAGGTATCACCACCTATCATTCCCGGAGGTTGTTTGCCTGGAAGGATATTTCCTTCAGCGATGATAAGCCCAACTTTTAGTTTTTGAGATGTATCTTCTGCATAGGACGGTGTTATTGATTCGAGATATTGTCTGGATGGCAGAATATGCACCTTTCCTGAAAGTGTTGGTGTTAATGAAGTGAGATAGGAGTCTATTTCATTTCTGGTAGCTATCTTGTCCACTAGACCGGTCTTGAGCGCAAGCTGCGCTATATTTCCCTGTGTTGAACTAAGAGCTTCGTCGATATTGCTGGTATAGTAATGAATGCTATCCAAAGATATTTTGCGTTGTTTCGCTATCTCATCGGTATACAGCTGCCAAAGTGCCGATACCCATAATTCGTTCTGCTGCTGATCTGCAACTGACATGGAATTTCGGGTAAAAGGCTCAAGAGCTGATTTATACTCGCCAACTTTAAAAATATTGTAATTAATTTCAAGTTTTTCAAGCGCGTCGTTGAAATAGAGCCGGTATACACCAAGACCATGCATATCAACGCCTCCCATCGGGTTTACAATGATCTTATTCGCATAGGATGCGAGAAAATATTGCGGTTGAGTATAGTAGTCTTCTGCTGCTACAACAATTTTGCCGGTTTCTTTAAAGCGGGTTAAGGCATGACCAATGTTTTGTAATTGATCCATCCCGCCATGGCCCATGTCTTTAAGATTGAGAACTAATGCTTTGATTCTGTCATCTTTTCCAGCTTCATTAATAATATCCAGGATGTCCTGTAGGGCAGTTTCAGGTTCAGCAGCATCGAGTGTAAATGACTGTTCAAATAATTTTTCAAGTGTACTCGAAAGTTTTTTCTCCTCAACGATATTACCGGAAATATCAAGCCTAAGTAGAGATCCAAGCGGAATTGTCGATTCTTCTCGTGGGATTATAGCAATAATAATAGCTATAAAGACGATCAGCAGGAGAATATTAAAGAAGAAATTTCTTATAAATGTAAAAAATCTGCCAACATATTTTAATATATTGCAGATCGACATGAGGAGGTCTTTCATAATATTTATATTTGATTTATCGGTTATAGGTAGAGAAGAATCAGACAGGCTTCGATAAGGATAATCATAGCGGCGTGTAAATACAACTGGTTACAGTCGGTCTTGATGCATAAATGGAAGTAAGAGCTGGTGAGGAAACTTTTTGTCACCTGTGAGTTTCGAAATGGAGAGGCCAAGGAGACGTATTTTTTGATTATCTGCGTTGGCTGAAGCAAGCAATCCGGGGACAAGAAGAGAAATACCTCTACTCGAATAGATGGGATTTCGAACAGTGAGTGATCGTGTAACGGTGGTAAAATCCTGATATCTGACTTTAAGGGTTATAGTGTATCCGCCGGTTTTCTTCTTTAGCAGAGACTGCTCAACCTGTTCTGCAAGATCTGCTAATATTGCGGCTATTTCAGTTTTGTCGTCCGTATCATAAGATAGTGTTGTTTCGCTGCCGATGGATTTGCGGACTCTCGCCGGTTCAACCGGTCTGTCGTCAATACCGCGAACAATGTGATAGAGAAAAGAACCAATTTTCCCAAAATGAAAGAGGAGTTTTTCTTCTTCCATTTTACGAAGGTCATGACCAGTTCTTATTCCCAGACTAAGCATTTTCTTTTCTGTAACTTTTCCGACGCCGAAAAATTTTCGAATAGGAAGCAGGGAGAGAAAGTCTATGGCTCTCTCAGGAGGAATTGTCGTTAGACCATTCGGCTTATTGAAATCTGAGGCAACTTTGGCCAAAAATTTATTATAAGAAACTCCGGCGGATGCAGTAAGGCCTAATTCCTGATATATCTGAG
Organism: Desulforhopalus sp.; assembly: GCA_049645845.1. Classification (GTDB taxonomy): domain Bacteria; phylum Desulfobacterota; class Desulfobulbia; order Desulfobulbales; family Desulfocapsaceae; genus Desulforhopalus_A. The sequence goes on from JBARUR010000276.1 coordinate 10,719, forward strand.
TGCGAATCCTTTCGGCAAGAATTGTAGCTGAAGGATGGTTCTGGTTGTTTATTGTTACATCGAGGAATGCTTCGTCAAGAGACAGCGGTTCCACCAGCTGCGTATAGCGGCGAAAAATTGACATTACCTGCATGGAAATATCGCGGTAACGCTCCATCCGGGGCCGGGTGAAAATAGCCTGTGGACAAAGCCTTGCTGCTTGGGAGGAGGGCATAGCGGAGTGGATACCGAAGCGGCGTGCTTCGTAGGAGCAAGCGGCTACCACCCCTCGGCTTTGTGGTTTGCCACCTACAATTAAAGGTTTGCCGCGATAAGCAGGAACATCCTTTTGCTCGATGGATGCAAAAAATGCATCCATATCTATGTGAATAATTTTTCTTCTACTGGTCATTATTCTTAATGATGAGTCATTACTTTGCAAAAGAAAAGGTTTTTGAGAAAGCTGGTCAGCTCTTTTTGCTTGCCTTCATATTGGATCTTTTTAGTGAATTTTACGAACATTTTCAACTTACTCATATTCTGAAGTGACTGTTTTTTTTTGAATACTGTTGGCTTCCGAAAAATATTGGTTTTTCAAGAGGTTCGATATTTTTCAATTTTTCTCTTAATCAACACAATGTTCACCAAAGGTCAGTCCATGCGGCACCATTTTCGTCAGCATTTTGCCAGTGAACATAGCCTACTATGGTTCACTACCAAAAACTTTGAAGCTGACACCGACTGAACTGATGGGAAATGCTGAATAAAAGGGTGTTGTGGCTAAAAAAAATTGGTAGAATAAGGTAGTTTAGAACTAAATGACCAACCAAAATTGATTCTTCCTTTAATATATTACTTCTTAAAATATTATGAATAAAAAACAGATCATCGGGTCAAGCATCCTCTTTGAAGGTCTTCCTGCGGAGCAAGTTGATGCTCTTGCCGATATCGCAGTTGAAAAAATTTTTCAAAGAGGTGAAAATATTTTTTTTGAGGGGGACAAAGGAGTCGGTTTCTATATGGTAGGAGAAGGGAGAGTCAAAATATTTAAGGTCTCATTCTCAGGGAAAGAACATATATTACACATCTTTGGTCAGGGAGAACCCTTCGGAGAAGTACCTGTTTTTCATGGTGCACCTTTTCCAGCTACGGCTGAAGCTTTAGTAAAAACTGAAACAATTTTTTTTCCTCGTGATAAGTTTGTACTATTGGTAGAAGCCAATCCTTCGATTGCATTGAATATGCTGGCTGTTTTATCGCAAAGGTTACGAAAATTCGCCAGTCAAATTGAAAATCTTAGCTTGAAAGAAGTGCCCGCACGGCTTGCAGGCTATTTGGTCTATCTCAGTCAAGAACAGGGAGATACAGACGAAGTTGAATTGGATATTTCAAAAGGACAGCTAGCCAGTCTATTGGGAACGATTCCCGAGACCTTATCTCGAATCTTTGCAAAGATGAGTGATGAAGGGCTTATCCAGGTAAATGGTAAGAAAATAAGCTTACTCAACCGTAAAGGGTTGTTAGAAAAAGAATAATGAACTGAAAGGGATTTATTACTCCAGATATTAGGTGTGTCCGTTAACGTTTTAGAGGACCTACAAGAATTCTTTTTCCACTGGCATGAAGTTTAAATCTTCTTTTTGATACTGTTTTTTCAAGCTTCATAGCGTAGTTGCCGATCCGTAGCATAGTACCGGCAAAAATAGTTCCAACTACATCAATAGTTATCTTTTCAAGAGAAATCCCACCTGCACTATTGTAGTCTTCACCCTTCATGTCAGTATTGGATGGATCATCCGGGCCTGCAACTCGTGAGTATTTTCCTGTGCCTGGGATCAGGTTGACGCGCAAAAGAAGGAGTTTTGCCTCGGCAAGTTGTTGTTCCATCTGCCGAACTTTTTTGGATCTGCTGCTTCCCCTATATCGTTGCAGCCATTGAATGATCGCATTCTGTTGCTCAATTACATTATCCTTCAGCTCTTGTAAATGTTCCAGGCGTTCAGCAATAGTACCGGCAGCGATAAGTGAAGGAGTGCTGTTTGCCGAGCCGACACTACCAAGAGTAATGCTTCCTTCAGCGATAACTCTTCCACCCATGACAATACTAGAATCGTGAAAGCGAACGTCTGATCCGGTTAAAATATCACTATAGTAAGATTGTTTGCGAATGACGACAATACCGCCGCATTTTAATGATCCCTGTTCAATAAAATTAATGTCGGCATCACCTTTCACTTGAAGTGAACTGTTCTTTCCAGTAATGCCGCCCCTCACAACCATATTGCCGTTGCAGATCGCCGATGCGGACATGACACTTCCGGTAACTTTGAGATCACCGGCTACAGTGACACGAAATCCGGGCTGGATAGAGCCAAGAATGGTTATGGCATTCATGCTCTCAATGTTGCCGGTTTCGTAATCCACATCGCCGGTAATAGTTTTGTGAGAGAGGACTTTTATAATTTTGTTATTAACTATGGAAAGCACGCCGTCTTTGGTAGCGGTTGCCTGCATTGTTTCCGAAGAAAAGCGTGCATCATTTTGTACCTCAATTTTCAGGTCCTGTCCTTCAGGTGCAGGAGTTTTTTCTCCGTATACATTAATGCCCGGTTCTCCCTGAACGGCACGAATCTTAGTGGCAATAACCTGACCGGCACTCACTCCAACCATTATACGTCTGTCTCGAAAATCGATGCTGCCATTTTCAAGAAGAGTCCCGGCAATAGGGCCTATTTCCATTTCATATCTGAGGTATGCATCCTGGCTTTCTCCAACGGGCTGACCGGTGGCGATGAGAAATTTTCTGAATTCATTTTCCTCGCGTTCCAGAAAATTTTTCACTTGAGTGAGAGCCTCGTTATTTACGCCGTAAATTATTCCTTCTTCAGCCAGCAAAGACTCAAAATCTTCTTTTTGCAATGAGTGGCCATTTGCTAAAGGAGGGTGCAAAGCGATACTTGCTTTCATTTTGTCTGGAGAAATTATAAAGAGAGGTTCGACAGAAAGCACTGAAATCCAATCTGGGTAGTCCGGTCGACGGATTTTTTTGATTTTCGGATAACCTGTCACGGAAGCAAGAATCGACTCTTCATCCTCTGAGAAATGGGCATAGTCACCGATTTCGAGAGCCGCTTTTACAAAACCTTTGGCAGCAAATCGTTGAAAGTTGGGGAAATCTGCGAGAAGCTGTCCTGCATGGACAAGCTCAGAAACAGTTAGAGTGTCACCTGTATCATCTTCACCAATCTGGACGAGTTGCGAAATGAAATGAAAAGTAGGTTCAAGTGTTTTAGTTTTATTTTGATTTTGCGCGGTTGGTTGTCTATCCATTAATGAATCCTGTAATGAAACTTTATACAAAGGCTTTTCACAACAATATCATAATATTGTCGTAGGATTAAATAATTTTTGATCCTACCTTAAACATCCTGGACAAACACTCTCTAAGCAAGAGGAATAACGTATAAAAATCATTTACTTTTTTTTGTAGGGAACGTAGTATTCGAAGATGAAAATTCAAACAAAAGCATATCTTTATGCCTTGATTACAGTTGGCCTGTGGTCAACAATTGCAAGTGCCAGTAAACTTACCCTTGCACATCTTTCTCCTGCTGAAGTGCTTTTGTATGCCTCTGCTGTTTCTACGCTTGTTCTCTTTCTTATTGTCTTTCTTCAAAAAAAAATTCGTAACATCACCAAGCTTTCAGGACGAGAATGGATATCTTCAATTGGGTTTGGATTACTGAACCCATTTGCATACTATCTTATTCTATTTAAAGCTTATGATCTGCTTCCTGCGCAACAGGCTCAGATCATTAATTATACCTGGGCAATAACTCTTTCGCTGCTTTCAATCCCTCTGCTTGGGCAGAAAGTTGTAGGAAGGCAATGGTTGGCAATCGGAATTAGCTATATTGGTGTCCTGGTGATAGCAACGAGGGGCGACCTGTTTGCCTTGAATTTTGAAAATCCTGCTGGAGTAGGATTAGCACTTTTCTCGACTGTTATATGGGCACTTTACTGGATATTAAATACCAGAGACAAGCGCGATCCTATACTCGGTCTTTTTCTGAATTTTCTCTGTGCATTGCCTTGTATTGTCATTTATGTCTTGGTTACAGAGGGCATCAGAGCTGTATCTTTTAATGGATTATTAGGAGCTGTCTATATCGGTTTTTTCGAAATGGGAGTAGCTTTTGTGCTTTGGTTGAAAGCTTTGAAATATACTGATAATACAGCAAAGATTGCCAATCTGATTTTTATAGCACCCTTTGCCTCCCTGGTTTTTATCCATTTTCTAGTAGGCGAGGAAATCTATAAATCTACTTTGGTTGGACTGCTTTTAGTCATGGGGGGATTGGTAATTCAATCTCTTAGTAAACCTGCCAATGCCAGAAGAGAGAGTAAAGATTACTGATTTGCTGGCGGAAATTGTGAAAGTACAGACTCAACCATTTCGTTTACTCTTCTTGTGATTTCCTCGGGGGTTTTGTGAGTGGATATTTCCCGGGTTCCGGTTCCTTTCCATAAAAGTTCCCCTGTATTGGCAGAATGTATTTGAATTTCCAGCTTACCTTGATCGTATTGATGTATATAACTCCCGGTGTCAAAGCCAAACCTGTTAAATCTATTATAATATCCATAACCGAAACCAAAGTTTGGATGTAGAGTATCGGTCTGCAGTTTAGTGGATACGGTATAAGTATATGATATCAGCAGGTCTGGTTGAGTATCCCGGGTAAAGCCTCGCCTTTCAAGATTTTCTTCTATCGCTCTTTTGAAGCGATTGGCTTGCAAATCATCATGTTGATACCGTTCGTTATTATCGTTCTGTAGCCTTTCATTCCAATTAAAGGTGGAAGCAGAACTAAAACTATAATCCGGAACATAATCCTGACTGACCTGCACTGTTGAACAACCGCTAAGGAAAGTGCACAGAGCTACTAAGATGAAGACTTTTCTGAATGATGCCAATAAGTCAAGGCGTATGAAAAAACGATTATCCATAAGACCCTCGCTAAAGATTATATAATTAAACTATACCGACTATTGCTCAGATTTAAGTACAGCGAGAAAAGCTGTCTGAGGGATGTCCACATTACCGATAGTCTTCATTCGTTTCTTACCGGCTTTCTGTTTCTCCAGCAATTTGCGTTTTCTTGAGATATCGCCTCCATAACATTTAGCTGTTACATCTTTTCTCAGTGCCGATATAGTAGTTCGTGCTATTACTGTACCACCTATCGCCGCCTGTATAGCTATTTTAAACATTTGTCTGGGAATTTCCAGTTTGAGCATTTCACAGGCATGAAGACCTCTGGCTCTTGAGCTGCTTCGATGGACCAGTTGCGATAAAGCGTCAACACATTCTCCGTTCACAAGGATATCGAGTTTGACGAGGTCGCTTTTACGATAATCGAGCATTTCATAATCAAAAGAGCCATAACCTTGTGTTACAGATTTTAAACGGTCATAAAAATCATAAATAACTTCTGCAAGAGGAAGTTCACATTGCAATTCAATTCTGCCCGGCATGGGGTAATTAAAGCTCGTTTTCTCTCCGCGACGTTCCATGCAAAGCGTCATCACTGTGCCCATATATTTTTCGGGCATCAGGATTGTCGCCTTGATAAATGGCTCTTCAATTTTCTGTATATGAGCAGGATTAGGGAAATGTGCAGGGTTGTCGACATGAACGATGCTGCCATCCGTCAGATGGAAAATATATTGAACCGACGGAACTGTTAGAATGAGTGAAATGTCAAACTCTCGCTCGAGTCTCTCTTGTATGACTTCAAGGTGAAGCAACCCGAGGAAACCACATCTGAAGCCGAAGCCGAGTGCTGCAGATGAATCTTTTTCGAAGGTGAGGGCCGCATCATTGAGTTTAAGTTTTTCAAGAGCAGCTGCCAGATCTTCGTATTCATCGGTGCTGATGGGGTATATTGATGAAAAAACTACTTGTTGAACTTCCCGAAAGCCGGGAAGCGGCGAGGCTGCCGGTCGTTCGCTAAGAGTAATAGTATCGCCCGGCTTGGTATCCTCAACAGTTTTTATACCGGCTAAAATGTATCCAACCTGACCTGCGGAAAGCTGTTTTTGTGGTTCCCGATTCAGTTTGAAAAGTCCAACTTCGTCAACCTTGTATTCTTTGCCGGTGGCCATAAATCGCATGACATCACCGTGCTTTATAGTGCCGTTAATTATTCTGACAGAGATTATGGTCCCTCGAAAAGGATCGTAGTTGGCATCAAATATGAGAGCCTGTAAAGGATCATCGGGATCACCTTTAGGCGGTGGGAGTGATTTTACAATTGCTTCAAAAATCTCTTCAATGCCGATACCATTTTTGGCCGAGCAGAATTGTACGAGTTCGCTGTCTAAGCCCAGGTCTTCCTCTATCTCGAGAGCTATACGTTCAGGTTCTGCGGACGGAAGATCTATCTTGTTAATAACAGGGATTATTTCTAGATCGTTCTCCATAGCCAGGTAAAGATTGGCCAGGGTCTGAGCTTCGACTCCCTGGGCTGCGTCAATGAGAAGCAAAGCACCTTCACAGGAGCTGAGAGCTCGTGATACCTCATAGCTGAAATCAACATGACCGGGGGTATCAACGAGGTTCAGATGATATGTTTTACCGTCTTTTGCTGTATAAGGCAGACAAATAGTCTGACTTTTGATCGTTATTCCTCTTTCTCTTTCTATATCCATATTATCAAGGAGCTGATCCTTGAATTCCCTTGCCGTAACGAGTCCGCAAAACTGGATCATACGATCAGCCAGGGTGGATTTACCATGATCTATGTGTGCGATTATACTAAAATTTCGAATGTTATTCATTTTTTTTGTTTTAGAATGAGCTGTGAGGAGATAGATAAACTATAATGATAAGAGACGTTGTATCCGTAGAACTTGGTAAAGATTCACAATCATCCCATATGCGTACGATCAAATGCACTGGAGTTTTGTCGGTCGCTTACCTGAATGTTACAGGAATTGAGTTAACCAAAACCATGTGATTATTCCTGAAGAACGGTTACGGAATATGTTATTTATCATATCCCACTGACTAATAAAATAGAATTTTCTATTTGTTGTGATCAACTTAGAGTAAAGTAGTAGATAGACAGTATTCTGATTTAGCCTCTCTCAGGCACAATATGATTGCACTTTCAGCTTGGTGTAGTAGTATCATAGTCTTTCGAAATTTTCTGGGTATATTTTTCCGGAGATATAAATAAATGAGCAAAAATACTATAATCGATCCCGATAATGAAATAGATTCTGTCGATGATAATGACCTTGATCCCAAAAGCAGGGGCATTGATGAAGCCTACGAGAATCCTTTGGTTTCTGTCTCTGACGAAGAAAATCTTCCTGCCCTCAGTAATCCGGCGTTACATCGTTACCTGCAGGAAATCAGTCAATATGAGCTCTTGACCAGAGAGGAGACTGATGAACTGGCAGTGCGGTTTCGTGAAGAAGGAGACCAGGATGCGGCATACCGACTGGTAAGTTCCAATCTCCGTCTGGTCGTAAAGGTGGCCATGGATTTCCAGAAATATTGGATGCAGAATTTTATGGACCTTATTCAGGAAGGAAACGTCGGACTGGTACAGGCCACTAAAAAATTTGATCCTTACCGGGGTGTTAAATTTTCTTATTACGCAGCCTATTGGATTAGAGCATATGTCCTGAAATTCATCATGGATAATTGGCGCCTGGTTAAAATCGGTACAACACAGGCACAGCGTAAACTGTTTTTCAGCCTTAACAAGGAACGTAAACTCCTCGAAGGGCAAGGTTTTCAAGCTGAACCCAAACTTTTGGCGGAACGTCTTAATGTCAAAGAACGTGAAGTCATTGAAATGGGGCAGCGTATGGATAACTGGGATGTTTCATTGGAAAGTCCGGTTCGTTCAGATTCTGAAGACGAACAGAAGAATTTCCTCCCCAGTAATGGACCTGGTATTGAGTCAACGGTCGCCGGTAAGGAGATAAAGGTAAAACTGACAGAACTTCTGGATACTCTGAAGGTTAAGCTCAATGATAAAGAGAAGATGATCCTTGAGAAGCGTTTATTGACGGATGAGCCGCTGACTTTGCAGAATATTGCCGACAGATTCGACATATCCAGGGAACGTGTTCGGCAGATCGAAGTCAACCTTCTGAAAAAAATGAAAAAATATCTTGAAGCAGAAATGCCCGATATCGTAGATTATTTTGACGGTGAAAGAATTGTAATCGATTCTTCCTCCTGATTGCATACTTTGCTCCAAACTGATTGTTCTCATCTCTAATAATAATTCCAACAGAACTCTGATATTATGAAAGTACCCTTGCTTGATCTCCAGGCACAACTGGAGTACCTCGAAGATGATATTCTGGCAGCAGTTACACGTGTTGTCAAATCCACTCGCTATATCCAGGGGCCTGAGGTTGAGGAGCTTGAAAAAGAAATAGCTGAGTACTGTGGGGCCGCCTATGGAATTGGTGTTTCCAGCGGCACCGATGCCTTGTTGATAGCTTTGATGGGTTTGGGAATAGGGCAGGGGGATCGTGTCCTCACAACACCGTATTCTTTTTTTGCCACAATGGGTGTAATTCTTCGAGTTGGTGCAACTCCTGTTTTTGCCGACATTGATCCGGTAAGCTTCAATATTGATCCGGTACGAATGGAAGAAGCACTTTCGGCGGATACCGAAAAGAAAATTAAAGCCATCATTCCGGTGCATCTGTATGGTCAATGCGCGGACATGACCGCAATTATGGAAGTGGCAAAACGTTATGACATACCTGTTATAGAGGACGCTGCCCAGGCCATTGGTGCCGAGTATCCTCTAAACGAACAAGAATCGCCCATATATAAAAGAGCCGGATCTATTGGTCTTGCCGGTTGCTTTTCATTTTTTCCAAGTAAAAACCTTGGTGGAATTGGTGATGGTGGAATGGTTGTCACCCAGGACAGGGATTTTGCTGAGCGCCTTGTTTTGATGCGAAATCATGGAGCGCAGCCTAAATATTACCACAAAATAGTTGGAGGAAATTTCCGCCTGGATCCTATTCAAGCAGCTGCCTTGAGAGTAAAACTGCCATACCTGGAACGATGGCACACACAGCGGCGGGAAAACGCCGATTTTTATGACCATCTCCTGTCGGAATCCGGGCTTGTGGATAATAAACAGATTGTTTTACCGAAAAATGTTTATCCTCAAGCTTCCCGTGAGGATGGCACAAATGTCAATGTACATATTTATAATCAATATGTGCTTCGTGTTGAGCGCAGGGATGAACTTAGGGAATGGCTTGGAAAAAATGATATTGGCTGTGAGATATATTATCCAGTTCCACTGCACAAACAGGGATGTCTGGGGGCACAGGTTTCCACCATTCATTGTCCTGAGGCGGAGAAAGCTGCTGACAGCACTATAGCACTACCTATTTATCCGGAACTGACTGAAGCTATGCAGGCATATGTCGTTGAGAAAATAGTGCAGTTTTATAGTTGACAGTATAGCATGATGGGCTGACTTCAACTGCAATTACTCTTTTTTTGGTATTCATTGCTCAAATGACAGTTTGATGCCTTGTGAAGCACTATCCTGCCAGTTCTGTAATGGAAAAGATTAATTGTGGAAAATCTGGAAGGATTCACAGGCTCAAGACCTTCCTTTTTCATAGGTCCTCATCTGCCAATGATCCAATCTAGTCTGAAGACAGTCATTATCTGCCAGTTCTTGTTCTTCTTTTCTTTTATATTGGGGCTGCCTGGTTCAGAATGTTTAGCTGATAACAGCATTGCCCCTGACAGAAATATTTCAATGGTTCAGGGTGAACCGGAACAGCCTGAATGGAAAATTCTTTGGGATAGAGCAAGGCACTTGACGCGTAGTGAAGATTACTTGCACGCAGTCAAATCTTATGCTGAATTGTACAGTGTCAAGCCTAATATTGAGGAAGCCAATTGGGAATACTGTAAAGCTCTCCTGAAAGTCGGGAAATTTTCAACCGCCTCAAAGATTATTGGGATATTGTTGGATGAAAATCCTAACAATATTGATTATCTCCTTGCCGGTGGTGCTATTGCTGCACATTGGGGCAATTATGAAACAGCAGTGAGTTATTATGGAAAAGTTTTAGAACACAATCCAACCGGACAAGATTCTGATACAGCTCTCCTTGGGCTCGCAACCAGTCTTCGGAACCAAGGGGAAAAGCAACTTTCTTTTGCTCTTCTCGAACAACTCAGCATACGGCATCCTGAGAACAACACGATAATTCATTACTTGGCTTCAGATGCATATGATCTTGGAAAAGTTGAAAAATCCAGAAAACTTTACACAAGATTATTGCAAGGCCAGGAGGTTGATGATGAAATTATTTTTCAAGCAGCTGGGGTTTTTGATGTTCCAGGTTATGAAAAAGAAAGAAATAGCCTTTGGTTAAGGCATCTGGAACGTCATCCTGATTATTTGCCTTTTAGGCAACGATTAGTTCAATTCTATATTGAGAATGGTGCGCCGGAATCAGCACTTGCCCAACTCAAATATCTCGCTGACCACAGTGAAAGTAATGATGATTTTCTCTTGAAGGCGGGCAATCTTTGTCAGCGGGATTTGACAAGGCCTGACCTGGCCTTGTCTTATTTTGAAAGATACTATGAAAAGAACCAGGAAGATCTGATAATCAAGAAAAGAATAGCAGAGATCCAGTCGATCCTGGCTAAGGACCTTCATGCTACTGTGGAAAATAGCGAAGCCTCGCAGCTCTGGAAAGATCTCAAAGTACTAACAAGAAATCCACTGCCTATTTTTCTTGAATTAGCTGACATTCTTGAAAATAATGAACAAACTGAGAAACTGATTGAGATTCTGACGATTATCTATGCCCATTCATCTTCTGACGAAGACATTGCACTACGTATAGCCGATAAGTATTCTGACATAGATGAACATAGTCAAGCCCTGAATTATCTGACTATGGTTACTGGAAAAAAAAGCACAACGAAATCGTTTCACCTGTTCAAAGGAAAGACTGAGGAGCAGTTAGGGCTGGATCTAGAAGCTCTTGCATCATTTCAGCGAGGTTTGAGTCTAGATCCGCTTGATATGAGCCTCAGAAAAAAGTGCCTTACATTAGCAGGTGAAACGGGGAATGTAAATTCATTGATTGCCTTATTCAATGGTGGCCTGAAACAATGGCGAGATAAAGTATCTCCTGATTTTGTCTTTACCTATCTGGACTTACTTTCCTTCAATTTCTTATTTCAGGAATATGCTAAAATCGATTCCTGGGCAAGGTATCATTTTGCAGGTGTACCGGAAATTATCACAAGATTAGACATACACAAGGCTTCATCCTTAAGAAAAGCTGGTAAAACAAGACAAGCTGAACAAATATTACGTCAACTTCTAAACAATGACATTCTTGTTGATGAGGTTCTTTTTCAATTAGCAGAAAATGCCTTGTTTGACGGAAACTATGATTCAGCAGAAAGTTGGTACCAGGCACTTCAGAACAATTCTATCGATAATTCTTCACATTTTTCCATTAACATTCGTGAAAGTCGGTTAATTCTGCTGAAAGTAACTATGTTGAAAGCAGAAAAAAATTATGGAGCTGCTATTGCACATATCGACAACTATTTGAATGTGAATGTTAAAGCCGACATATCAGACGAACTGATATTTTATCTTAATCGATTGAATGTCCAACATTGCTGGCTGACCTTTTATAAAGGTCATCTTTCCGAAGCATACGAGCAATGCAAAAAAAATATAGAAAATGGGAATGATGACCCGGAACTGCTGGTGTTGTCTAATATTCTTAATACAAGATTTAATCAAAAAGACCGGGATATAGAAAAAAATCGGATAAACAGTATCGCTAGACTCCTTGCTCTTGCCCTAAAAGAAATGGAATATCGTGAATATGATTCTGCAGAAAATCATTTAGACTTAGTTCTTCAGAAATATCCACAATCCGTAGCCGGCAATACACTCTGGGCTGAACTGACTTCTGTAAGAGGGCACGGCGAAATCGCTGCTGAGTCTTTTTCACAATTAGTAAGGGATTTTCCTGAAGAAGAATATTTTCATAAAAAACGAATTGAACTAGAAGCCCGCAGAGGAAGATACGAACAAGGTTTGGCTCTGATGATGAAAAGCAAGGGCTATAGAACAGAAGATGTCGACATGGAAGAATTGATAAGAGAACTCATATCCACTGATGATGTCGAAGAGCTTCTCACCCTAGCAAGACTCTTGTGGGGAAACAAGCAACAGGAAAAGGCACTCAATATTTATCAACACCTGCTAGCTCAACCAGTATCAGACGAGTTGAGTAATACTTTTCGGGAAAATCAAATAAACTATCCGTATTTTACCAGAGAGAATACTTTCTGGAGCTCATTGATGAACATATTGCAGTCGGAACCAGGGGCTCTTGAAGAGTTGATGGAACCGCAGTTTCTCATTGAAAATCGAGGCAATGAAGCCGGAAGGATTGTTTCAGAGTTTTATGAACAATATAGTTGGCAAAAATTGATCAATAATGAATATATGGCTCGAAAAGCAATTTTCGATCGTAATTATTATTATGCAGAACAAAGTTATAAACGTTTGCTGGAAGAAAATTCATCAGAAGGAATGATCGACCTGGCAACCATTTATGGTAAAATAGGAAAATATCGTAAGGAAGCACAAATGTACGAGGCGATGCAAAGGAGTGGTACATCATCGCCGGATTTACTTGATTCCATAGAAAGAAATACACTGCTAATCAGTCCCCAGAGTATTTTCAATACTTCGTATGAAGAAAAAAATGGTAGAAACGGAAATATTGATATTGCAAAAACTTCTATCGGAACCTCTTTTTGGTTTGCTCCCGACCTTAGTAAAGATATTCAGCTGTTTTACGCTAACAATCGTTTTGAATCCCTGGATACTGACAAGTCGTCGGGGAGCAATCTTGTTTATGCTGTGGCAATATATGAATTCACCAAAGATTATGAATTAGTCCTGGGTGTTGGTACTGAAAAACTCAATGGTAACAATGATACCAGCTATCAATATGAAATCGAGCTTAAAGGCCAGCTTGATGATTATGTCAACGCATATGTGCTTTTTGAAAAAAGACAGGTGTACGATACAATTGCAGCTATTGAGCAGCAAATATCTTTTCAGTCGATCGAAACCGGATTGAGTATTGAAACTCCCGTGGGATTGTCTTTCGGGGGTGATCTGTATCATCGTGCCTATAGTGATGACAATGCTCAGAACGGGTTCCACGCATTTTCATCGTATACTCTCTTTGGAGATTCCTTACAATTTGCTTTACGCTATGATTATCAGTATCTGATTAACGAAGATCGAAATAGTACCAAGGCGGAAATTTTCGCAAATAATACTCCTGATGAAGTGGTGTATTGGAGTCCTTCATCCTTTACAGAACATCGATTTGGAGTGCGCTTTCAGCATGATTTTCTTGGCTTTGAACAGGGGGCTCAAAAAAGTATGAGCTATTATGCAATTGGCAGTGCCTTTGGGTTTGAAGACAATGAAAATATCTCCTTCAACACTAATTTTGATATTTTCCTTGAAATGAGTCCTCGTTTTCTATTAAAAGGCAACTTTACATTATCAGTAAGCGATGACTACGAGGAAAAAGGATTGTCTGTGTCTTTGCATTATCGCTGGTAAGATGTCTACTTTTTCTATTATTCCTGTATGGGACTCAGTGGGTCGAGTACTTTGCAGGATTTTTTTATGGAGGTTTATATGATTGAAAGAATACCAATGTCCAAGACGGGTAACAAGAAATTAAGAGAAGAACTGCAGCACCTTGAAAGGGTTGAGAGAGGGGTGGTCGTCAAAGCCATTGAGGTAGCTCGAGAGCATGGTGACCTGAAAGAGAATGCCGAGTACCATGCAGCCAAAGACAGGCAAGGTCACATTGAAGGTCGTATTCTTGAGCTCAAAGATAAATTATCTCGAGCAGAAGTAATAGACTGTTTGAAGGTAAGCACCAATAATATAGTTTTTGGGACTGTGGTTCAACTGCTCGATCTTGATACAGACGAGGAGATTACTTATCAGTTATTGGGACCTGAGGAAGCCGATGTGAAAAAAGGCTCAATCTCCGTGCTTTCACCTTTGGGACGAAGTATGCTGGGAAAAGAGGTTGGAGATGAAATATTGACGGTTACTCCCGGTGGGAAAAGGGAATTTGAAGTAATAGCAATCACACCTTCTGACTTTTCATAAGGTGTGCATGATCATTTCCGTAATCCTAGCTGCCGGCAGGTTTCTGCAGAATGCCAGCCAGGAACATACTAAGGACCTGATCTGCAATTTCTTCTACAGTATAATGTGTTTCAAGAGATGCATTCCAAACTCGTGAGACTTCGTCCAACGCACCAAAATATACTCGTTTTGCAATATCGGGTTTGATGTCCGATTTATAGATACCGGTTTTTTGACCTTTTTTAATTATGTTAGCGATTATACCGATATATAGGCTAAACTTGGTGTTTCGATAGTCCCTTATAACTTTATTGGTTTGTCGGAGTTCGATTTGAATTACTTCAGCAAGGTTTTTGTTTTTTTTCATGGCCATGAGATGCTGGATCGTATATATCTCCAGCATTTTCTGTGGATCATCTTCATTACTGAGTAATCTATCGGTTTTTTCGACAATTTTTCCTACCTCTTCTTCAAATACGGAGAGCAGGATGTCGTATTTGTTGTTAAAATAGAGATAAATCGTTCCGTCAGCAACCTTTGCTTCTTTGGCAATATCGGATATTCTGGCAGTGAAAAATCCTTTTTTGGCAAAGACTTTTGTTGCTGCCGAGATAATTTTTGAATGTTTATTTTCTGCTTTCATTCCAAAAATAGCAAGATCGATAGGAAAAAGAGAGAATGAATTTATGAATGACTATTCATTCATGTAATAATTCGCATTCCTTTTGTCAATGTTCAATCCAGATGGCAAAGATGATTGATGCATTTTACCGTTATAAAAGTTTTCTAAAAGAAAATTATAATCACAAATGGACTGGAGTAACCCATGAAAATTCTTGTTGTTGGTGCTGGAGGGCGTGAACATGCGCTCGTGTGGAAAATTAAGCAAAGCAAAAAGGTAGATAAGATTTATTGCGCTCCGGGAAATGCTGGAATAAGCAGGATGGCCGATTGCATTGATATTTCAGTCACTGATATTAAAAAATTGCTCAAATTTGCCAAAAAAGAAAAAATTGATCTGACAGTAGTTGGTCCGGAGTCCTCCTTAGTTGCCGGTATTGTAGATCTTTTCGAAAAGAATGGTTTAAGAATTTTCGGCCCTTCCATGAAAGCTGCAGAACTTGAGGGGAGTAAAGTATTTTCTAAAGTATTTCTCGAAAAATACAATATCCCTACTGCAGCTTTTGAAGTTTTTAAAGACAGTGAAAAAGCCAAGAAATACATTGATCTCCACGGCGCCCCTATTGTGGTTAAAGCTGATGGTCTTGCTGCAGGGAAAGGGGTGATAGTTGCGAAAACCGTTGAAGAAGCAAAACAGGCTGTAGATCTGATCATGGCTGATAAAGCTTTCGGTAGTGCAGGTGATAAAATTATAATTGAATCCTGTCTCAACGGAGAAGAGGCTTCTTTTATTGCTTTTACTGATGGTAAGACGGTTCTTCCGCTCCCTACCTCTCAGGACCATAAAGCGATTTTCGAAAAAGACGAGGGGCCCAACACAGGTGGAATGGGCGCATACTCTCCGGCTCCGGTGGTAACTGATGAAATCGCCGATTTCGTGATGAACAGGGTTATGTTGCCTACCATTAAAGGGCTGGAGGCTGAAGGCAGGCCATATAAAGGAATGCTTTACGCCGGATTGATGATCGATGGGGACACAATTAATGTTCTGGAGTTTAATTGTCGTTTTGGTGATCCAGAAGCTCAACCTTTATTAATGCGGCTAAAAAGCGATATTATCGATATTTTTGAAGCAGCGATAGATGGGAAACTGGACCGAATTGAGATGAAGATAGATCCACGCCCGACAGTCTGTGTTGTCATGGCTTCCGGTGGTTATCCGGGTCCATATGAAAACGATAAGGTCATAACCGGACTAACTAAAGCTTCCGAATGCCAGGGAGTGGAGGTGTTTCATGCAGGCACAGCGCGAAAACGAGGCCGGATAGTTACGAATGGAGGTCGTGTCCTTGGGGTAACTGCTGTGGGCAATACCCTAAAAGATGCGATATCCCGAGCTTACGGTTCTGTAGATAAAATTAGTTGGACCAATTGTTATTGTCGAAGAGATATTGGTGAGAAGGCGTTGAATCGTAATACGATTGCTGCTCAGGAGCCTCAGGTTGGAATTCTCATGGGCAGTGATTCTGATCTTCCTGTCATGAAAGTAGCGTTTGATTTTTTTAAATCTATGGATATCTGCTGTGAAATGACGGTTGCCTCCGCGCATCGAACTCCCGAAAAAGCTGCTGAATACGCTAAAAGTGCTCAACAGAGAGGATTGAAATTGATTATTGCCGGTGCCGGTATGGCGGCTCATCTTGCAGGAGTGATTGCTTCCCATACTGATCTTCCGGTTATCGGCGTGCCGCTGGATGCATCTTCTCTTGGAGGTTTAGACTCACTCCTTTCAACTGTGCAGATGCCGCCGGGGGTTCCTGTGGCAACAATGGGAATTGGTAAAGCAGGCGCCAAAAATGCTGCGGTGCTGGCACTAAAAATTCTCGCTCTGTCCGATCCGGATCTTGCTAAAAAAGTTGTTAAATTTAGACAAGATATGGTGCTGGAGATTGAAGAGAAAGCTAAAAAAGTAAATGTTTGAAAAAACGATTTCCGGGGTTTTAAGTAAATCACTGGATATTGCCGTATCTCATTTACGTAATGGTGGGATAGTCGCTTTTCCGACTGAAACATATTACGGATTGGCCGTCGATCCTGACTGTGATCTGGCTGTAAAGAAATTATTTAAGGTGAAGAACCGGTCTGATGATAAGCCTTTACTTTTGCTTATAGATGAAAAGACGCAACTGAATTCTATTGTCGAAACTATTCCTCTCGTTTATTTGCCGCTAATAAAAAAATATTGGCCGGGAGCCCTGACCTTGATTTTTTCAGCCGGCAAATCTCTTAATCGTCAAGTTACTGGTAATACCGGGACTGTAGGCGTACGAATTTCACCCCATCCAATTGCTCAGGAATTGGTCAAGCGGATGGGTAAACCCATTACGGCGACCAGTGCTAATATCTCCGGCTTCCCACCTGCTCAAACTGCACAGGATGTATTAGAAATGTTTGGTCCCAAAATTGATTATATCGTCGATGGTGGAGAAACTGATGGTGGATTGTGTTCGACTGTTCTAACCCAGCTGCAGGGAAGGCTTCACATTATCCGTGCAGGGCAGATAGAATTGTCTGAAGATTTTGATGAAGATCGATAAACGGGCCACTATTCAGAAGTTCAAGTAGTTTGTTAAAATAGATAGGAAAAGGTATGGATACACTTAAGTGGGACAAAAACTTTGCATTGGATCAAACAGCCGATGATGAAGAATTGCTCAAAGAATTATTGGACATATTTAAAGATTCTTTTCAGTCGGATCTGCAGATCATCAAACAAGGATTAGCAGAAGGTTCTGCAAGCAGGATAAGTGCAGCGGCTCATTCAATAAAAGGTGCCGCTGCCAGTCTTGGTTTTCTTGGGATAAATGAGATAGCTACGCAGGTAGAGAAAGACAGCAGGGATGGGGGACTAGCTGTTGCCCATCAAAAAATTGAAGATTTACAAAAACTATTAGCTAAGATTCAGGCTCTCTGAAATATCAATCCAGCTGAGCTATTCCAGGCAAATCTGCCTGGAATAGCTGGATCATAATTTCCTGTTAGACTCTAGTCAAACTCCTGTATTTTAATCGATGTGGTTGATCGGCTGCCGCACCAAGTCTATTTTTACGATCTTTTTCGTAATCTGAATAATTACCCTCAAACCAAACAACCTGTGAATTTCCTTCAAAGGCCAGGATGTGAGTGGCAATTCTGTCGAGAAACCATCTGTCATGACTTATAACTACCGCACAGCCGCCAAAATTTTCAAGGGCTTCTTCCAGCGCTCGAAGGGTGTTTACATCCAGATCATTAGTAGGTTCATCAAGAAGCAGGACATTTCCGCCTTCTTTAAGTGTTTTGGCAAGATGCACGCGATTTCGCTGTCCGCCGGAGAGTAAACCTACCTTTTTTTGTTGATCTGTCCCAGAAAAATTGAATTTTCCTACATAGGCCCGACTATTTACTTCCTTGGTGCCCAACCAGACGGTATCCTGTCCGCCGGAAATCGCCTGCCAGATGGTCTCCTCCGGATCAAGTTGATCACGGCTCTGATCGACATAAGCCAGCTTGACAGTATCACCCAGACGAATCGTTCCGGAATCCGGTGTCTCCTGGCCAATGATCATTTTGAAAAGAGTACTTTTACCGGCACCGTTTGGACCGACAACACCGATTATTCCGCCAGGAGGCAGACTGAAATTCATGTTTTCGACTAGGAGGCGATCACCAAAGCTTTTGCTTACTTTTTCCGACTCAATGACTACCTTGCCAAGTCGTGGACCGGGTGGTATGAATATTTCCAAATCCTTGGCAAGGTTTTCTGTTTCTTTAGAAAGCAATTGCTCATAGGAACTTATTCGGGCTTTTGATTTACTGCGTCTGCCCTTAGGACTCATTTTGATCCATTCAAGTTCCCGGCGGAGCGTTCTTTGCCGGTCACTTTCTTTCTTTTCTTCCATGGCTAGCCGCTTTTCTTTTTGCTCCAACCAGGAAGAATAATTGCCTTTCCAGGGAATTCCAATAGCACGGTCAAGCTCAAGGATCCAGCCGGCCACATTGTCGAGGAAATATCTATCATGGGTAACGGCAATGACCGTACCGGAATAAGCTTGTAAATGTTGTTCCAGCCAGGCGACAGATTCAGCATCCAGATGGTTGGTAGGTTCATCAAGCAGTAAAATTTCCGGTTTCTTGAGCAGGATTCTGCATAAAGCGACCCTGCGTTTTTCTCCTCCGGAAAGAATTCCGCACTTTGTGTCGGATGGAGGGCAGCGCAGAGCATCCATGGCCATTTCAAGACGGCTGTCAAGATCCCAGGCGGAGAGATTGTCGAGTTTTTCCTGTACACTCCCTTGTCTGTCAATCAATGCCTGCATTTCATCATCAGACATAGGTTCTGCAAATTTCTCATTAATTTCATTGAATTCATTGAGCAAATCCACAGTTTCCTGGACGCCTTCTTCGACAATCTGCTTGACAGTTTTTTCCGGGTCTAGCTCGGGTTCCTGAGGAAGGTAGTCAACTCGATGGCCCGGGGCAAGATGAGTTTCTCCGTTGAAATCTTTATCAATTCCGGCAAGGATTTTTAAGAGGGTACTTTTACCGGAACCATTCAGCCCTAAGACTCCTATTTTAGCGCCATAATAATAGGAGAGAGAAATGTCCTTTAATACAGGCTTACTTTCATAATATTTGCTTACTTTTATCATCGAATAGATGATTTTTTTATCGTCTGTGCTCATTAGAAAATCCTTTGATCAAGAGTGCAGTATAAAGAGCAGGGAAATCCTGCCGAATTGTCTGGATGTCGCGAAGAATAATCACTAGTGTAGGATAGTACAAAAAAAAGCGCGATAATCAAATAAGAGATTATCGCGCTCTGTGAGGCTCTTTTCGGTAGAACGAAAAAAAACAGCTAAATTCGCCAGGTTAATCTTTTTTCCGTTTTCCTGAGAGTTCTTTTGCGACAAGGGCTCCCACTACACCGATAAGACCAAGGTTTCTGATCTTTTTGATCGCTGGTTTGACCATGGAAGCTAGCATGGCTCTTCTTCTTACCTGCCCTAGATCGGCAAGCTCAGGGGTATGACTGGTAAAAAGGAGGTCCATATCTTTTTTCTTGCCATAATATTTGCTGTTTGGACCAAGTTCGCCACCATTTGGTTCGATACCGATAGCACCATTCTTTACATATTTAGCGACTTCCGAATTTGGATCATTAAGATCCCCAAATATTCGGGCACCGGTAATACAAGTTTGCACACATGCCGGAGCAGAACCTGCGTCTATTCGTGGTTTGCAGTAGGTACATTTGTCTGCTTTGCCCTCGTCTGATACATCGTCAACCAGGGAGGGATTTATATATCTCGCATTGTAAGGACAGGCATCAACGCATGCGCCACAACCAATGCATCGATTTTTATCAATCTGTACCGTACCATCAAAGGGGTCCTTCCAGGTTGCTGCAACTTCCATTGTTGTAGTTTTACCGGTATTGATATTGGTAAAAGTCCTTTCCTCCAGATCTGCAGGGCACTCTGGTACACAAACCGGTTCATTGCAGTGATTGCACAGACCCGGGTAATAGGTTGAAGCCATTTCCTTGCCGACAAGACTTGGGCCCATGCGAAATACCCAGTTGCGATAAAATTCTACAGGGACCTCCCATTCTGCTTTGCAGGCGATAGTGCAGGCGTGACAGCCTACACATCGTTCAAGGTCGATAATCATTCCGTATTGCATTGTATCCTCCTGAAATTATACCTTTAAAGCCGAACTTAGACTGTAGCAGGAATATCAATAACCTTGCCATCTTTGATTAGTTTGACAAAGTTATTGCGCATTCCATGCGCGCCCGTCTCAGGGTCAACTGTAATTTTAGTAATAAGACTTGTGTCATCAACCCCAGCATCAACTCCAACACTCATGAGCGGGTTAGAAGAACCATAGCCATGGGCCATATAAACAGAATCTCCTCGGATTCCAGGAGTGGTCTTAACTGTGGTGGTGGTACGGGATTTCATACCATCTTGATTTATAAAACTAACAACATCTCCTTCCTTCAGTCCCATTTTTGCAGCTACCGCATCGTTTAGCCATACCGGATTTTCAGGCATTGCGCTGTTCAGCCAGATGTTATTCTGCGTCCTGTTGAAGGTATGGACAGGAACGCGGCCATAGAGGAGTCTTGCATATCCGGCGGGAACCTGTTCTACGGGAATATAGGTGGGGACGCCTGGAAATCCTGCGTCGGCAAGGTCTTCATTGTAGAGCAAAACTTCAAAAAATTCAGGTATCTGATATGGGTCTTTACCCTCGAGTAGGTGGATTCCTCCTTCCTTCCTTAATTGAGCCAGGGAAAGATTAGCGACGCTGAGATCTTTTTCAACGAGCTCCTCAATATTCTGGACAGGGATATCTTTTTCAAATCCCATTCTTTTGGCTATTTCATTGGTGATATAGATATGGTCTTTTCGTTCAAACATAGGTGCGACCAGTGGCATTCTTGCTGTGATATATTGCTGGTGTTTGTCGGCGAAATCCCATTGTGTCCCGGTTTTGACAAGATCATAACGCTCAAGATAGCTTGCCTCCGGCAGGAGAATGTCTGCCCACATGGTAGCGTCGGTCGGCATGACATCAACACACATAACAAAATCCATCTGTTTCAGAACATCTTTCATCTTTTCCTGGCCTGGAATTGTCTGGATTGGGTTCTGACCCCAGATGACACAGCCTTTTATAGGGTAAGGTTTGCCGGTTAAAGCAGCATCCCTGATCAGTTCAGTAGGCGTTCCCGGAGGAGAGTATGGGTAAATTAGATCTTCATCTTCATTGCGATTGAGATTATGTTCACCATCATGGTCTTTTTTTGCCCAACTGGTTTTGCCGACTTTAGGAGTTTTAGCAGGTACCCAGCCGCCTTTGACAAAAAAAGCTCCGAGTAGTCCGGTAAGACAGGCAAGAGAGCGCTGACGTTGAAAGTCGTTACCATACCAGGATACATGCCGACCGGGATGGATTGAAACGTTCGGAGAATTAGCTGCCAGCATATCTGCAACTTCCTTTATTTGACTTGCTGGTATTTCACATTCTTTGGCTGCTTTTTCAAGACTCCAGTCTTTAATGCCTTCTTTGAATTCATCAAAACCATCTGCGTATTCATCAATAAATTCAACATTATATTTATTTTTGGTTACGAGGTAGTTCATAATGGCGAGCAGGAAAGCCGTATCCGTCCCAGGTTTGATTCTTACCCAGATATCAGATTTAGCTGCGGAGGCTGAGTAACGTGGGTCTACAACAATGAGTTTTGCTCCGTTCTGCAATCCTTGTATATATTTTTTTATATGGCTTACGTGAACGTTCTCGCCGAAATGACAACCAAGAAGGAAGATCACTTTAGCATTCGGCATATCAACAGATTCTCCCGGTGGCATGCCCGTGGTTGCCAAGTAAGCCATATCGCGAATACCGCGGCATTGAAAAAAAGACGCTTCGCTCACATTATGGGTGCCAATTGTTCTTTCCATGAAGTGCATGGGATATTTCGCGGTTGAACCATGGGGGAACATACAAATCCCCTGGGGACCGTATTTATCGTGTACCGCTTTCAGCTTGGTACCGCATTCATCCAACGCTTCTTCCCAACTGATTCTTTTCCATTTAGGATTGCCGCGCTCTCCGATGTTTTTGAGCGGGTATTTCAGTCTGTCGGGATCGTAAAGGAGTTGTATGCCGGCGTTTCCCCTGGCACATATAGAGGTGCCGTTGTCAATTGATTTGGGATTACCTTCAAGTTTTATTAGACGATCACCGCGTGTTTTTCCAATGAGCTGGCATCTCCAAAAACACATTTCACAAACACCCCCGACCACGGTCTCATCTTTCAATGAACCCTTTGGTTCAAGGGGGGAACGTTTAATGCCACTCTCGGATGCAATCGCTCCGGAAAGAGGCAGTGCGACTGCTGCCAATGAGGCAGATTGTAGAAATTTACGCCTCGTTATGTTGAACGCCATCTTCCAGTTCCTCCTTTGTAAAAAAATCTATAAAGCTCACGATAGTTCGATAAAAAGGATGCTGCGCCTCTTCTTTAACTTTTGATGCAAAAATTGAAAACCATGGCAGAAAAAAACGAGCCAAAAATTCCTCTTCCTTTTCTCGGTTGTTGTCTTCGGCAAGAAATGAAAGAAATTCAAGCTGATGTATTAAACTGTCGGGAAGGTCTGCTGTTTCGGTAAGATTGTAGCCAAGTGATTGATAGTAAATTAAAATATTGTCAGAATATGGTCCTCTAAGAGTTTTATCCAAATAAACAGAGCCGTATGGAGGTGCTGCAACGTGCGGTACTCCATTAATAAAAAGTCTCGTATGTTCAACTTGAAGATCTTCGAGAATATCGCCACTTCGTCCGAATTCCGCCTGTAAAGCTGCCTTCTCCTCATCACCGCCCAGTACGTCAAGCAGTCCATAGAGACTTAACAGGTAGTTATCAGTAAACCATTCCGGTTCAGGGTATTGCATACTTTGGGCACAAAAGCGATACAAGGTGGCAATATGATCAGTCGGAGAATTCTTTCGCATTGGGAGGTAATGATATGGATAAGAGAGGATAAAAAATCGATAATTATAAGGTTATCTTGGTGTACTACAATGTAATTTGAATTGCATAGTACTTGTCATAAGATGTTTTGTAAATACCACAATGTAGCAACATTGTACGGCTTATGCTTTTGATATGTCATCAAAAAATGACATTGTGTCTGAAAAAAAATTAAGAGATTGATTATTTTCTAACAGATTAAAGAATAATACTCTAATAACGAGCAAACACTGTTAGGCGAATTGTGCGAAGATATGACTCGTTGTGCGTAGGTGAGGGGTGTGGTCACTTTCTCGAACAGGGTAGAAAGGAACCTGAATCGAACAATTTTCCTGTTTTCATTATAGCTTATGAGTATCACTGTTGAGAAAATGTACAATAGTACGGTACAGCAGGAAAGGATCACAACTTCCGGTGAGTTCACGAATAGAGTGCATTGCCAGGCTGGGTGAACCTACATCTATTGTTTTTACCCCGAGCCGGGCAGCTGTGATAGGACCTATAGTGCTGCCGCAGGGCAGATCACTCCTCATAACAAATTCCTGGTAAGGAACATTTGCCTCTTTGCAGATGTGTTTATATACTGCCGCACTGAGGCTATTGGTAGCATAACGCTGATTGGCATTCAATTTAATCACAGGTCCTTTATTGAGATGGATATCATGGGCCGGATCCATCTTGTCGAGATAATTGGGGTGGGCAGCATGTGCATTATCCATAGAAATCAGGAAGGAATTACTCAGCGATATTCTTCTGGCTTCAGGGGCGGGAATGATGCGCTCAAGAACCGAGTCGATAAAAGATCCGCATGCTCCTGTCGCTGAAGTGGAGCCATTTTCTTCATGATTTGCACAAAGAAGAAGGCTGTTCAGTGTTCTGTCAGCATGAGCGAGTGCCGTCATTCCGGCATGACAGCTGAGAAGATTATCCAGTCGGGCTGAGCCTATGAAGTCATTATCTATACCGATATAGGCAGTTTTTTGGAAATCATAGCAAAAGAGATCAAAGGTTAGAATTTCCTGTATAGCATCCTTAGGATGCTCACGTTTGAGTTGATCCAAAAGAATTGATTTGAATTCGGGTAATTGCCTATTGATTGATTGCGCAATTATTGGAGGGAGGTGTTTCTGTTTGTCAATGTTGTTGTTGGTATTTGCCTCTCGGTTGAAATGAATTGCTATACTTGGAATCGTGAGAAGAGGACGGTTGAAATCAACAAGCAATGCCTGTAAATGGCCATCGGTCATTTCACAGACTACTCTTCCCGCAAGAGAAAGGTCACGATCAAACCATGTTCCGAGCAGGCCACCTCCATATACTTCAACTCCCAGTTGTTGATATGACAAGGTTTTAAAGTCCGGCCGTGGTTTGAGCTGCAGACAAGGACTGTCTGTGTGTGCGGCGAGCATCCTGAAGCCCTGTTCAGGCTCTTCATTTCTGCCTAAATTAAAGGCAATAGTCGCACTTCCTTCTCTTGTGACAAAATACGAAAAACCTTTCTTTAATTGCCAATGTTCATTTTCCTGTAGGCGAATGAATCCATTTAAATGGAGGAAATCCTCAATACCGGCAACGGCATGGTATGGGGTAGGGGAGGAAGAAAAAAAAGTGAATAAGTTTTTATTGTAATGAGATTGATCCATAGTCTGTATGTAATATAAAAGCTGTTCTATCCTTATGATTGATAGTTCTTTATAAACTGCCGAGTATCGATTTTAAACTACCGTAGGTTGATGCAATTATTTCTGGATTATTTAGAGCAGGGATTGTTTTATTGCCGGATGATGAGAGTTCTCCACCCAGAAACTCCTCCTGCTGAATCTGAAGCAGTTCCTGTCTGGCCTGTGCTTCCTTGACATTTGCTTGAGCGGCGATCCTCCTGTCGGCTCCGGATGGATTGGCAGGAGCCAGGGCGGCACGCTTGACGGTTTGCATTTTAGCTATAGTCGCTTCAGGAGAAGGCTCTTTCGTTACATCTATATTAACTTCTCCGGCAACTGCGTACGAACCACCGTCTGGTCCTTTCTGATAGGTGAAGGAAGCGCCACCTCTGGCATATTGACCAGCAGCCGATAGATGTGCCTGCTCATGGGTCCGAACCTCTGTATCCCGGAGCTTAAGTTGCTGCAGTTGAGAAAGATCCTGCGTATCACGCTTTGTAGCGTCTTCTGTGAACGGAGCTTCCTCGTCGGCAGCATGAGCTTCGGACCGGGAAGCTCTCTCCTTTCCTTCCTGAGAGAGAGTAACCTTATCAATTAACCGGAGCTGGATTTTGACGGAATCTTCTGATCGGGAAGACATGGTTTTACCATAAACCAAATAACCGCTGCTACTTGTGGCAGGAGAAGGCGAATTCAGTACCATTAAAAATTCCTAGAAATTGGATCAAGATCCCTTAACATTATATTTTTCCTGGAGATCATAAAGAACGTCAAGATACTCATCCTTTAGTTGCAGATTCCCGCCCCCATTCTCCATCTCATATGTCAAAGAAGAGATAAAGGGTCTAATATCAATACCGTGACCGCCTCTCCCTTCACTGTTGGCGCGATCAATGGTAATAATGGCATAATAGGTAACTACCATTCTCGAAGTGGGGTCAAGGCGATAAAGATAAAGTCGGCCCCCCATAGTGTTAAGAAAAAACGCTGCATAATCAGTCAGAGTAGCAGGGGGTATGGAGATTTTATATTTTTCTTTTAAAGATTCAGGCTGATAAGTAAGACCATAGAAACTTTTCACCACGTGTTCAAAAGAATTCTTTTCCTGCTCAAGCACTCGCTTTAAAATATCTATGTTATCTTTGCCAAGAATCCTAAAGAAATGAGCGGTATTCTGCAGAAGGGTAAACAGGTCATTCGTTTCTCCATGAACGACTGGTGGATTGTCTGCAACTTTTTGCAGAAGTTCGGAAAAATATACCTGGCTTGGCTCTGTTAGAGCAAGGTCTTCAATGTAAGTCTGTTGGTCAAGGTGAGTATAAAATGAATTAATTTCATCAGTAAGCCGCAGATGATTACCTCCTGAAGATAATCTCTGTTCAATGAGAGATGAAACATCCATTCCAGAGGTTAAAGCAGACATCTGTACCTCTGCAATTATGGAATCGTTCTCGCTGAAATTTGAAGAAGTAAATCTCTCTTGAAGCTGTGTTTCCTGCTCTGACCGCATGTCCAGATTATCCTGATCGGAATTTCCTGAATGTGAAACTGCTGGGTTGGTAAGTTCTGACTCACCCGTAGTGGTAATTTTCTCTTGGTTGCTTGAAAAGGTAGGCAGTCCTTTTTGTAAGTAAAAATAAGAACCGAGAATGATTAGAGCTGCAGCCAGGAAGACAAATTTATATTTGTAAGTGCCTTTTTTAACTCTGGATTGTGGAATATTCCTTGGGGTTTGTTCATCCATGTCTATTCACATTGAAAAAAATCAAGAAGGTACTGAAAAGCCAGCTTCTTTCCCGTTTACCGGGAGCAGATAGATTAATGAGAAAGAGTAATTTCAAAAGATACTCCATCCCTTATCCAAAGTCACGGAAGAATAGGCAGATTTCAAACGAATGATTACATGTCCTGCCACAGGTAAACTTGGTCCATGCTAATGGTAAATCATCTATGTAAGTTGTTTTTAATGCTTGACTGATATCGCCGAAAACACTATTTTGGGGGCACGAAATTATCAACTGAGCATCATTTAAGTGAACAATATAATAGAATAAGGCGAAAAGAATTTGTTGCTAATATTAATTTAATTTGGAGGAACGTTAATGGCTATTTCCGTTGTAGGACATGCAAATCCTGATACCGATTCAGTAACTTCTGCTATCGCGCTTGCCGCACTGCTTAATGCCCAAGGCATGGAAGCAAAGGCATGTATGCAAATTGCAGCTGCAGAACTCAATCCGGAATCGACCACAGTATTGAAACGATTTGGTCTTGCTGCTCCTGAACTGCTTGATGACGCAGCTGGAAAGCAAATTGCGCTGGTCGACTTTAGTGACCTTGCTCAGGGACCGGCGAATTTAGATGCAGCTGAGTTGGTTGCAGTTGTTGATCATCATAAAATTGGTGATGTTACCACTAACAACCCTATTCTTTTCAGAGCAGAGCCTGTTGGCTGTACTGGAACAGTATTAAATAAGATGTTCAAAGAAGCTGGTGTAACAATTCCTAAAGATGTCGCTGGTGGAATGCTCGCAGCAATCTTGAGTGATACTGTGAACTTCAAATCACCCACCTGTACTGAAGATGATAAAGTTGCTGTAAATGATCTCAAAGTTATTGCAGGCGTGACGGATACTGAAGAGCTTTTCATGGAAATGTTAAAAGCCAAGTCAGCTGTTGATGGTGTTCCAGCTAAGGATCTGTTGTTCCGTGATTACAAAGACTTTGACATGAAAGGCAATAAAGTTGGTGTTGGTCAGCTTGAACTTGCAACTCTTGACCAGGTTGCCAAGGTTCGCGAGGAACTCGTCAAAGCTATGGAAGCTGTCAAAGCTGAGGGCCGTCATACTGTGCTGTTGATGTTGACTGATGTAGTAAAAGAAGGAACCGACCTGGTGGTTCTTTCCGATGATCCTGCTCTGATTGAAAAAGCATTCGATGGTAAGCTTGATGGTAATTCAATGTGGATTCCTGGCATGATGAGCCGCAAGAAGCAAACCGTTCCAAACCTGCAAAAAGCTTTTGGTTGCTAAGGTAATTTAAAGCGTCGATTAAAACCTGGCCTTTCCAAAAGGTCGGGAAAATTTTAAGGGCATTTACATGTATATGTAAATGCCCTTTCTTTTTGATCAACCTCTGTCGGGGGAATGGTCATGAGGTGACATAAATCAGAAATTCCTGATTTCCCTTGGGCCCAAGAATAGGGGACATGACAGTTCCCTGGCTAGTTAAACCAATTTGCTGGACAAAGGATTCAATTTTATATATTGCTTTTTGGTGCAATGCCGAGTCACTGACGACCCCACCAGGGCCGATATCGCTGCGAGGAAGCTCAAATTGAGGTTTTATCAGTGCAAGGATCGCAACTTTCTGGGCAAATAGTTTTGAGACGGGTGGCAAAAGGGTGGTTAAGGATATAAATGAGACATCCATAACCGCGAGATCAATCACTTCACCGTTGAGGTCTGCTGTGGTGATATTTCTTGCATTGAATCGTTCAAGAGTAGTAACTCGAGGATCCTGCCTGATTTTCCAGGCGAGCTGTCCGTAAGCGACATCTATAGCGTGTACTTTCAGAGCATTGTGCTGAAGAAGACAATCTGTAAAGCCACCGGTAGATGCACCTATGTCCATACAGACCAGACCCGAAGGCGAAATACAAAAATAGGCTAGCGCCTTTTCAAGCTTCAGACCGCCGCGTGACACATAGCGACATTTCTCTTTGATTCGGAGAGTAACGTCGTTCGAAAAACGTCTCCCGGGTTTATCTGATATTTGTTCATCGAGATAAACCTCTCCGGCGTAAATCATTGCTCTTGCAGCTTCGATTGTCGGCGCAAGTTTCCTGTTAATTAATATGTGATCAAGACGATCCTTCAAAATCAAAACAATCCATCCGCTAAAGCTTGCTGAGTATTTCTTGAGCAGTTGCCGCCTCAGGAGATGAAGCATGCTTTTTCAATAGCTTCTTATAGATAACCTTTGCCGTATCTTTGTCGGCAAGTTTTTCAAAAGCCATCCCCTGTTTAAGCATTGCTTTGGGAGATTTTGTATGGTCGGAGTGCTGGGAAATAATGTTTTGATACTGCATGATCGCTTTGTCGTATTCTTTCTGTTGAAAGAGGCTCTCGCCCATCATGAAGCGCGCATCCACCATATTGTTTCCGGATGAATTTGCTGCGACCTGTTCGAATAATTGGAATGCTTCCTTGTAGTTACCGCTTTCATATAATTTCTGCGCCTTTGCATAATCATCCAATGGCTGTTTCTCAACAGTTGTTGGAGTTGCAGGTGCAGCAGCTTGTTGCTGCGGTGCTGCTTGGGCAACTGGCTCAGGTTGACTAGTCTTTGGCTGAGATTCAGATACAGTTTGAGTATCGACATCCAGTTTGATTTTCTTCTGATCCAATTGTATTTGTTTGATTGAATCGGAGGATCGCAGATTAGAATTTGCTGACTTTGAACGCGTCCTAGCAAGTTCTGCAGCGAGAGAAGCTTCTTTAGCCCTGAGTTCCGCTTCTTTTATTCGAGCTTCTTGAATTGCCTTAACACTTTCCTGTTGCAATCTGAGCTTCTCATTTAAAGCTTCCGTCAGTCTTAGTTCTTTCTCACGCTGTGACTCTTCAAGTTGCTTCAGCGCTTCTTGTCTTTTTGTGGCCTCTGTTTGGACAACATTGGTTATTGTGGCTTCGAGTTCTTTGTTTTGTTCTTTGAGCCTTTGGTTTAAGTGATGTGTTTCCTCAAGCTGGCTTTTCAATTCCAGGATATCTTGCTCAACCTGATTGAACTGGCCTAATGCAGCAGCCTGACGTTTCTGGAGCTGCCCCATTTCAGTGGATTTCATATCCTCGAGTTTTTTATTTACGATACGCAATTGATACCGGAGATCATCGACATCAGTTTGTGCTGCGCATTGTATTAGAAAAGGTGTGACCGTAATAAGAAGAAGAAAATTTAATACTGTTTTTTTCATGATATATTCATCTGCTAAAATTATTTTCTAAATGCTTACCTTGACCATTGGGGATAATTCTGGCTGCCGGGAAGAGTGAACAGTCTTCTTTGAAAAGACCCATTTTTCATTATACCGTATATCTGGTTCTTTTTGCCATCACGTTTTGCAAATATGATTTGGTTACCATCTGGCGACCAACAGGGCGACTCATGGTAACTTTGATCGTCTGTCAGTTGAACAGGTGGAGTGTTTCGAAGCGGATTGAGCGTAAATAACTGATAGATCCCATTCCGTAAACTGGAATATACAATAAGATCTTCAGTTGGCGACCAGGAGGGCTCTGCATTTTCAGATCCTTCAAAAGTTAATCTTCTAATTTTTCTCGTTTGCATTTCCATTAGATAGAGCTGCGGCTTGCCACTTCTGTCAGAAACAAAAACCAGATGTCTACCATCTGGAGACCAGGTAGGAGAGACATTTATTCCAGCTCGTTCAGTCAGTTGCTCAATTATCTCGCCTTTAGCATCTAAAAGATACAGATCCGGATTGCCGTTTGTCGAGAGAGTGAGGACCATGTATTTTCCATCAGGAGACCAGGCGGGAGCAAGATTTAATCCCTTTCGCCTGGAAAGTACCCGAGTCGTTTCATTTTGTCTCAGGTCAGTAATGTACAAATTCTGATTTCCGCTATGATAAGAAGTATACGTCATAAAGTTTCCACCCGGGACAAATCTTGGAGAGACGGTAAGATGTTTATGTCGAGTGATTTGTCTGAAACTTGTTCCGAGGATATCAGTCATAAAAACTTCTTTGATGTTATTTTCGCCATTAACAAAAGCGATCCTGGTAGAGGCAATTCCGGGTTGTCCCGTCAATGTCTCGATAACGCTGTCACAAAATTTAAACAGCATTTGTTCTTTTTGCGTAATCGGACCGGAAAAGCTTTTACCCATGATGATCTCATCAGAGGCTACATCCAGCAATCTCATTTCAAGTTTGATTGTATTGGATGCAATCTCATATTGGCTTAAGATAGCATAGTCTGCGCCAAGTTTTTTCCAGTCGGCACTATTGCTGCCGCCATATTCTGAGATAGGAGTTATGGAAATAATACCATGAAAGGTCAACGCCTTGCCAAGAATATTGGAAAGATTTTTTCCAGCCTGACTTTGCTGGGTTAGACCTGTATTCTGAAAAAAGGGAACTGCAATGTTAATCTTTCTGGTTTCTGAGGCGGTAATATCAAGATAGATACGTTCCGCGCCAGTTGCAGTACTCGTAAAACAGAGCAGAATAATTAGAAAACATATATTTTTTATAGTAAATAGTCGCATTGGATCGTACCTTTTAATACGGATTTTGGGACATCATTGTATGCTGCCTGGCCTGAAACGCAAACCAAGTTCAAAGCGTTGCTTTTTCAGAGCCGGTGGAATGGGCGGCATAGGAGCTGCTGCTTCCAGTGTTTTATTGACAAATTGATCAAAAACTCTATCCCCGGATTTACTTTCAAAGTGCATATTGGCAATCTGCCCATTCTGATTGATTGTAACGATCACGACTGCCGTCAGATCAGGGTTTTTTTGTAAATATTCCGGAGGGGTCCAGAACTGGTGCAACCTGTTGAAAATTGCAGCGAGATATTGACTCTCAAGTAGATTTGAACTGCTGCCGGCTGCGGCAGCTGACGTAGAAGACATGTTACCGGAACCTGCCACTGAATGTATAGGGGAAGTATTTATCTGCTGTTGTGAATCGAGTAGCTTTCTCTCGATCTCCAAAGCTTCTTGAGCTAACTTTGCCCTTTCAGCCAAGAGTTCTTCCTCTCTAAGTGCTTCAGCAAGCCGTTGGCGATTGTTCTGTGCTTCCGCGAGACGTTGTCTGTTTTTTCGATCGGTCTCTTCCTGGTTATTCGGTTCTTTTTCCGGTTTAATTTCTTGAATTTTCTTCTTTTTCAACGGCTTCAATGAAATTGATTTTTGTGGCACAGGTTCCGCTTTTTCCTGTGCCACAGGTTCAGCTATGGGAGCGGTTTTTTCTGATTTAACTGGCGTTGGTGGCGTGATCACCGGAGGCGGACTTGTCTCCTGTTTACTGGCAGCAGCAGGAGGAGTGTTGGGTTCTGCAATATTTATGATGCTTACTGTGTAAATATCTGCGAATTTAGGCTTACTTTTGAAGATACCAGGTAAATATAATGCTCCCAAAAGAATCAGTACATGAATTGCAACAGCAATATTCAGAGGGAGTTTCCATTCATTCGACATCATAGCGTTTATACGATAGGCCTGTTCCACTCGGTTACTCTTTTTCAGGTGGTTTAGTAATCATGCCAACCTTATCAAAACCAACTGATTTGATCTCTTCCATAACGGTGACCACATGACCATAAGCAACGTCCTTGTCCGCCCTGATGAAAATAGACTGGTCTTTATTTGCAGCATAATTTTGCTCGAGTTCCTGGACCATGAGAGCATGAACCAGAGGGATTTCGTTAATGCTGAGTTCACCGTCTTTTGTAATAGTAATTACAATTGGTTTTTCTTCCTGTCTCAGCGATTTAGCAGTAGTTTCGGGGAGATCCACATCAATTCCCTGAGTCATCATTGGCGCAGTTATCATAAAAATTATCAAAAGCACCAGCATGACATCCACCAGAGGGGTCACGTTGATTTCAGAGACTAATCTTTTTCTGCCGTTACCTTTTACCGGACCCATTGTTTTACACTCTGCCCAATAGATCTCGTTCTACGAGATTTAAAAAATCTGTTGAGAAATCTGCTATTTCCGCATCAATTTCGTCAAGTTTGTTAGAAAAATAATTATAAAAAACGACAGCAGGAATAGCAACAGCAAGTCCTGCTGCTGTTGCAACTAATGCCTCGGAAATGCCAGGAGCGACAACAGCCAGCGAAGCAGATCCCCTTTGGCCGATATCATGAAAAGAAACCATAATTCCCCATACTGTACCGAAAAGTCCTATAAAGGGAGCAGCACTACCTGCTGTAGCTAAAAATGGCAAGTTGCTGCCAAGTTGATTGATTTTTTGGGATTCTGTTTTTCTGATCGCTCGTTTAAGGTTGTCCATCGTGGCAAGCTGCATATCGAGAGTATCCATTGCCCGGCCGTCATCTTTTCTATTACGGATTTTATTAATTTTTTCGAGCTCGCTAAATCCTGCAATGAAAACTGCGGCCTGAGGTGAATATTCAAACTCGGAAGCAGCTGCATGTGCCTCATTAAGATTAACTGAACTCCAGAATGATTCAATAAAATCTTCAGAATCAAGACGTACTTTTTTAAAAAGGCGTGCTTTCATTATCACAATAGTCCAGGACCAAAGCGAAAATAAGAGCAGGGTCAGCATAACCAGCTGGCCTACCGCTCCAGCACTTAAAATCATATCAATAATTGATAGCTGCACGAGTGGATCCTTAATATTACGTTTTACACGAGCAATTAAACTTTGCTGCGTGCGCCGGTTAAGGCGTTTTTAAGCTTGGAAATTCTTTGTTTTGGGTTTTTTTAGAAAGAATTTCGTGAAGATACGAATGTCCCTTCGAGTGTGAGACTAAGGAAACACCAAACTAAGAACTACTGGAAAGGTTTGGTGATAAAGGCCTCTCAAAGAGAAGATCAGTTCAAACTTCAGTGCCATCTTTAATGAATTTTTAGAAAAGTTATCTTACCCTCTTTTAGGAAAAATTCAACAGGTCAATTACTGGAAGAATCTTATACTGCGGAGTTTCAAAGTCTTGTCTCCAGGGAAAATAATTAGCACGCATTTCTCATCAGTTCAGGCGGCGTCAGCTTCAAAGTTTTTGGTAGTGAACCATAGTAGGCTATGTTCACTACCAAAATACTGCGGAAGATGGCGCCGCATGTACTGACCTTCGGTGAACATTGTGTTGATCAAGAGAATAAGTAAAACAATGTCGAAGTTCTTGAAAAAATGATATTATTTTGGAAAACAACACAATGTTCATGAAAAATGTGGGTTAGATGGCCGACTCCGACATTGCACAGGCGAAATCCACTTGGACGGCAGTTTTGCCACCGACAGTCATCTTGCCCTTAAAGAAACTGACTGACGATATGGTTTCTATCAACTGTACCTTCATTTGAATTGTAGCGCCCGGACTGACAGTTCTTTTAAATTTAGCATTGCTGATCCGGGTTAAAACAGGTAGTGCCTGCATATCTGACTTCTGCGCTTGAGCTATTTTACCAATAAGCAGGGCACCGCTCTGGAAAAGAGCTTCGCAGAGGAGAACGCCAGGCATAATAGGATGCCCAGGATAATGCCCGTTAAAAATTTCAAGGTCAGCTGGGATTGTTTTCTCCGTTACAATGCAGTCAACTTCAAAGGAAATAATAGTATCTACCCATAAAAAAGGAGCACGGTGGGGGATAAGGGTGGAAATTTCATCTAAAGATTCCATAATTATAACCCGCCACTTATTTCAAGGACGGTACCCGTTATGTAAGCTGACTTTTGCCCTGCAAGGAAAAGAACTGCGTGTGCAACTTCTTCAGGTGTCCCGAACCTACGCATAGGTACCATTTTCTTATAGGAAGCCAATTGATCCTTGTCTAAATCATTTATAAAATCAGTTGCAATAAAACCAGGTGATACGCAATTCACTGTTATTTTTTTCTTAGCAACTTCTTTTGCAAGAGTTTTGGTCAGTGCAATCTGTCCGGCTTTGGAAGCGGCGTAATTTGCCTGACCGGGAAAACCGAGATGGGCAACCGGCGAAGTAATATTAATAATTCTGCCGTATTTGTTCTGCATCATAAGCGGTACGGCTTTTTTCGACATAAAGAAAGTTCCGGTAAGATTAATATCGATGACCTGTTGCCATTGTTCAGTCTGCATTAAAGCCAGTACTGCATCTCTACGGATTCCTGCGTTATTTACCAGGACATCTAATGACTGATATTTTTCTTCAATCATGCCGAAAAGAGCTGTGACTTCTTCTTCTTTGGCAATATTACATTTCAACAGATCAAGCTTTGAAGAATAGCCATTATATTCTTTGGCAAAAGATGTCGCAAAGTCGGTGTTTCCGGCGTAGATTCCTATGACATTTGCACCTGCTTTAAGGAATTCTCCGGCAATTGCACGCCCAATGCCTCTTGTTGCACCACTGACGACTACAGTCCGGTCACTAAAATCTTCCATTTCGCTCCTTAGGTCCTCAAAAAACCGTCTACATCATTGGCGACAATAACTCCATAGTTGATCGCCCCCAGCCAGCCGGACATAATAATTCCGACTGAACCGACATGAAATAACCCGGCTACCTCCTTGAAAATAGATCGAGATATATCCAGTCCTTCAAACTTTGTCCCAAAAGAGGTTCCCCGGGTATGCAATGTATAGTTGTTGAAGGTTTTTGGTGTTGCAGCTTCTGCCCAGTCAATTTTATCTTTTACACCCGGCAGGTATTTCTCAAGATCAGAAATAGATCTGGAGATAAGGGATTGTTTTTCCAGCTGATATGTCTCTTCGTCAAGACTTGCCCAGTCTTCATAACGACTGTTCATGGAAGCGACAATAGTATATTGATCAGCACCTGGCCTGGTTTTTGGGTAATAAATTGAAAATGTTTTTGATTTGGTCTTCATATCGAGAAGTTCTTCCGAATCAAATTCCGGTGATCTGGAAGTAAAGAGGAGATCTCCGACATCATCGATTCTGTCGCCTTGCCGTATTCCAAGATATACCTGACAGCTCGAGGTGTTGACTCGAATTTTATCTGCCTTCTCAAGGAACTCGTCAGAAAACGCCTCCCGATCAGTGAGGTTTTGTATAGTGTTTGTTATACCGCTGTTGGAAACCACTGCGTTCGCAGAAATTGTCGTGCCATGAACAGAGACACCTCTTACTCTACCTTTTTCGGTGATAATTTTGTCTACTTTGGCTTTGGTACAGATTGTGACATTGTTTTTTTCAAGCTCGTCGGTCATCATTGTGATTAATTTATCCGTGCCGCCCTGAAAAGTGAATACCCCTTTATTCATGAAATTGGAAAAAACTATGCCATAAGTAATTGCCGGATCATCAAGAGTCGAACCGTTGGCGTAAGTAATTGGTTCCATAAGTAATCTGTGTACATCACTTCTACCGGGGAAAAAACGTTCGAACAGTTCCCTCGTTGTCATAGTTTGGTCATCATAGAAATTCATTCCGGCAACGGTTGCAAAGAAGCTGTTAATTCTCTCTACCGGAATTTTGAAATGAGACTTCAAAAGTTCAGTAAAATCATTTTTATCAAAACTGGTACGCAATGAAAACTGCGGATTATCAAAAACGATATTTGGAAGCTGAACGATGGACTGCATGATCGCCTTATTCCAGTATTTCTTGCAGGTTTTGACCATGCCGTAGGGGAAGCCGTGCAGAGAAATATCAAATATATGACCACGCCGTTTAAACCAGGTAGAAAGGCCACCTAATCTATGATGGTGCTCAAGAAGAAGGACTTTATGTCCGCAATAAGCAAGGCGATTTGCGGTTGTAAGCCCTCCCAGGCCAGAACCTATCACGATGACATCGTATTTACTATCCAACTGAGAAAATGAAACAGGCATATAATGACAACTTTGGTTAAAGAGGATCGATTAAAGGTTGATTTATAGTTTGGGCAGGATGTGCTGATTGACGATTGATATCCCGCTAAGCATGGAGCCGATGATTCCAAGGAACCCTTGGTCCGTACCGGCAAGAAAGAGATTATTGAAACCAATATCTCCATCTTTGGTCTTCGTCGGATTGCCGTATATGGCTCCACCTATCTTAGAAGTGTATCGTTCAATAGTAACAGGAGTAAAGGAGTTTTCATATATAATATTTGTGGCAAAATTTCCAATAATATTCTCAAGGCGTTGGCAGGAGTCTTGCGATGTGTGTTTTTTCTGAATGTTGTATTGTACAGGGTCTTTTGAGAGCTCTTTCCATTTCGAGTAATTAGCTAAATGCGTAGAACGAACTTCCATCAGTTCCTTAGATTTCAAGCCATGAAAATTTCCGGGAAAACAGATTACTCCGCTCGAAAAATCGGCAAAGTCATTGGGATTCTTGTATGAAAAGTGCTCAGCTTCATTATAAAATATGATAGTTTTATCACTTGAGAGTTGAGTACCGTATTTGTCAGGAATTTGATAGATGTTTTCAATAAAACCCAAACGTTCTATTTGGCACGCAGGAGCATTGGGAGCGTGACCAAGCAGGCTCATAGTCTCGTCCCGACCAATAGTTGAAAGGAGATAATCACATTCAATTTCTTCATCATTAGTGAGCAGTACGCCAACAGCGGTGCCTTTGTGATGAATTATTTTTTTTACTCCGCAGCTTGTTTTTATTTCTCCTCCCAGTTCGAGAAAATGAGCAATAAGGAGATCAAGGAAGTCTTTAATTGTACCTTGAGGTCGAAACATTCCTTCCAGATAAATTGCGCGAAACATTATAGCAAACTGCGATAGGTCCATATCGTCTTCATGGCTGGAACCATAATACATCAATGGACAAAGTATCATGTCAGTAAGGAGTGGATCCCCTAATATTTGCTGAAGAAACTTTTTTGCAGAGTGGAAGGGTGCAGGGATGAAAGGATCAAAGTCATCAAGAAAAAACAGCAATTTATGGAATTTTTCGCTGGCTTCAGGAAATTTGCTGCTGATCTCTGACTGGAACAAACAAGGATCATTGGAAAACTTGAGTGAAGTACAACCACGAAATATCACTTCACTCTGATATTGTTCACAGAAAGTAAAGTCTTTACGTTGCAGTTTTAGTTGTCGCAACAGTCTGTTTAAAGGTGCTTTTTTGTCTTTTGGTTTGGCGAAATTTGTAATTGCGTGCAATCCCGTTTCGTATAATTTTTTGTTTCGGTAAAAATAAGAATTGAGACCGCCAAGTCGGGAATGTTTTTCTAAGAGGAGGACATGCGGGTTAAATCGTGCTGCTCGAATGGCGGCGGCTAAACCAGAGAGGCCGCCGCCAATAATCAAGAAGGGAACTTTCACAAAATCAGGCGTCTTTCAAAAGCGGCTCTAGATAAGCTGCACAACTGTTAAGAGTGGCGAGGTGAGGATAATCTTCCTCAGGAATCTGTAGTTTGTGCCGCTTTCTAAGTTCCATGACGATATCAAGAAAGTCCATGGAATCCAAGTCAAGCTGGTCACGCAATGGTTGATCGGCATCCAGACTTTCAAAGTCTGCCTCGTCATCAATGTCTTCTATAATTTCCAGTATTAGATCTTTGATTTCTTCACTTGTCATGAAATTCTCCAGCTTCAGCGTGTGTGATTAAAACGATTTAAATATTCAGACTCCCTAAAATGATTGGGAGTTGTGTATTGTGTTAATTATTTAAGGCAAAACACTTCCTATAACATACCTGTGCTTTCTTTTTTATATTTATTTCAACCAATATCAAAAAAAATTTAAGCCGCAGTATATTTTTTTACGATTACAGTGGAGTTTATGCCAACCATTCCAAATGAATTGTTGAGTATCGTCCCTATAGATTTAACCTGTACCGCTTTATTTATGACCAGATTTTCGAGATTACATTCGGGATCAAGGTTTTCTATATTGATAGTCGGGTGTACAATTCCGTCATCAAATGACGGAAGGTTGCCTGCCAACTCCAATACTCCGGCTGCCCCCATAGCATGCCCGATGATACTTTTCGTATTATTTATATAGGTGGTACGGCTATCAGAAAATACTTCCCGGATAGCTTTGCATTCTTCAATGTCGCCCTGCTTCGTTCCAGTGGCATGAGTATTGATAAGATCGATTTCATTCGGATGCAAACCGGCTCTTTTCAAGGCTAGACGCATACATTCCGCCTGACGTTTGCCGTAGGGGAGGACAAAATCCTTGGCATCCGAATTCATTGCGTAGCCGACAATCTCGCCATAGATATGGGCATTTCTTTCCAGAGCTTTCTCAAGATATTCCAAGGTATACACGCAGGCACCCTCAGAGATGACTATGCCATTTCTATCAATGTCGAAAGGACGTGACGCCATTCGCGGATCGTCAGCCTCCCCAAGCGCTCCCTGAGCTTTAAAGCTGGCAAATATACCAAATGATCCGACTGATTCGGAAATTCCTCCGGCAAGTGCCATATCCACTTCACCCAGCCTCATCATTTGAACAGCCTGGATAAGGGAAGCATTGCCGGCTGCGCAGGCAGCTCCGATGACATAGTGAGGACCGGTAATACCAAGATTCATGGTGATTTCGCCGGCAGGGTTATTTAATACAGTTCGCGGATTATGGTGATGGGTCCAGTAATCAGTATTGTGTCCGTATTTACTGATATTGTATACTTCATTCTCGGTTTCGACCGTGCCATGTTCTGTCAATCCTATGTATACCCCTATTTTATCAGAATCATAGGTCGAAATATCGAGATTACCATTTTTTAGGGCTTCGTTGGCACAATACACTCCAAGGCAACCGGCCCTGGTGCCTTTCTTGTTTTCCTTTTTTTTGCGGTAAAGCGTCTCGGGGAATGAACATATGCCAGCTGGAGCCTTGCCAAAATACCTCAGCTCAATATCGCGTATTTCGCTGATCCCGTTGACTAATTTTTCTCTAAATTCCTTGAGATTAGCGCCATTGGGTGCGGCGAGTCCGATTCCGGTTATAACAATTCTTCGGTTTTGCATGGTAAACAATGTCTTTTGCTGAGGAATATGAAAGAATTAAAGTGCATTTAAAAAGCGCCGCACCAATCTATGGAGCACCATGTAATGATGTGGCTTTTCGTGCCTTGCGTCAACATAAAAGGCATGGAGTCTAGAGTAATTGACTGGAAAATTCAACAATAATAATAACCGTGACATTTCAGATGGAGGTATAATGAAATTCCGGCTATATAAAAACCAGAGGGAAAATTCATTTTGTTCAGCGATAATGGCTTCAGCATGAAAAAAGTCACGCCGCAATTGAGTGAATTCAATTGAAGTTCACATTTTTTATGAGTTACTTTTTATGAAGAATAAAGCTGTTAAGGACTCAGATGTTCTACAAAATATCAAAAAGAATATCGCCGATGCTGAGCAGAAAAGGAAAGAACTGCGGTTCACTTATAATCTTAATGTTTTTGCACAGGGAAATCTTCAAGTTCTTAATAATGATGAGTTTTTCGAAGGTTTAAAATTTCTTTTAACACATTCTTGTGAAAATACCGTAACCAAAAATCAAATTTACAATCGTCTTGGTGACGGCGCATTATCTAAAGAAATCTCGATCAGAGAAAGAGCCTTGTCGCTTCTTTCATCTATTGCGAAAATCCATCTGCACCAAAATGAGAAATCGATTCTTATAATTATATCTCGTAGTCTTTGTAACTGGCTTGAATTCGAGTCAGAAGTGGTTGCTGCTTTCCCCGTATTGAGTAAAAGACTTGAGAATATTTTTGTTTGGTTCCTCGAACACTCATGCTGGTGCGAAGCAGAGGAAGTGATTGGACTTCTTGGTCGGATACAATCAGGCAAACTAAAGAAAAGCATGGCCATTAAAGACATAACCGACAAAACTTTGCACAACCTCGCAAAAAAAGCCATCGTTGAAAAACTCACGGATGAATACTTAACCGAAACCGACCAGCAACACCTCCTAGTAAAAATACTCCAGGCAATTGGTTCTAAAGCTGCTCTTTATCTGCTTAATAGGATTATACATAGTCCTGACAGGATTGAAAGGCTCGCTTTGCTCGATCTGATTTCAACATTTGGCGATTGTATCATCCCTGTTCTTGAAGAGTGTCTGGAAAAAGATCCACCATGGGCAGTTGTGAGAAACATTATCTGCATCGTTTCTAAAATAGAAGATGAAGCAAATTTCGGCATAGTTCGACGATATTATGGTCACCCCGATCAACGCGTACAAATTGAGATGATAGGCTGTGTCCTCAAATTGAGCGGACCAGCAATGAAACAACGTTTAATTGAGGGGCTCAGTATCGTTCATGATCGATTGAAAATTTATATTCTCCGTCTGCTCGTCGAGCCGGCAGACAATGATGAAAATGTTCTATCAGCTGTTCTTGAAATGGCAGATAGAAAGAGTACTTTTCCTGAGGATTCGAAAGAAGACCTTCTTCTCGCTATAACCGCAGCGTTGAAAGCATTTCCTTGTGAAAGGGCAATCGAACAACTCAAAAAAATGCAAGATGAATGCAGGGGGAAAAAGGAAGCAGATAATCTATTATTCCATATAGAAGAAGCGTTGAAGGTAGTTGAGCCGATAGTCAGGCACAATATCCAGTTTAGCAAAAATATGCAGGATGTCGTTTCATTTGATAATGATCCTGTACAGCAGCAAATTGCTTTTGAAAAGGTCAGAAAAACAGAAAATGATATCCAGGCTCTTGTTCAGTCTGGCAAAATGGAGCAGGCGGGAAGATTAATTTATGATCAGGGCATCGCTGCAGCAAAAATGAAAGATTTTTCCGTAGCAGAATTATTAAGAGATAGGCTCTTGGAAATTAACTCAATGGCTTTCTCTGAAGTCATTCAGCTGGGGGAGTTCATTGATGAACAAAAAAGTACCTCGATCACCAGTCACCATCTTGAGACATGGAGCGAGCTTTATGAGGAATTGACAACTGAAGAGTTCAACCAGCTTTACTATTCCATGCGCCAGGAAAATTATCATAAAGGTGATACTATTGTTAGAAGCGGAGAGATAGACAACAGTCTGTTTTTCCTCAATTCCGGCTACATCAGCCTATGTTGTAATGTGAATGGAAAAGAGATTTTCCTAAAAAGAATGCAGCCAAGTCATGTGCTCGGGGGGGAACAGTTTTTTTCTCCTTCGGTATGGACGGTCACACTCCGTGCACTCAGCGAAGTTGAGGTCCATATTCTTGACCATAAAGCTTTTCTAAAGATCATTGAAGAATATCCAGG
The DNA here is from genome assembly GCA_049645845.1 of Desulforhopalus sp. Taxonomy (GTDB): domain Bacteria; phylum Desulfobacterota; class Desulfobulbia; order Desulfobulbales; family Desulfocapsaceae; genus Desulforhopalus_A. The sequence continues at coordinate 52,701 of JBARUR010000276.1, forward strand.
GATTGGGGACAAGCTCAGGCGATATTGTCAACAGCACGGTCAGGTGCCTGATTTATTGAAAATGTCAGGAGATGATCGTCGGGAATATCCTCGCCATTCGACAGTACTTCATGCCAGGAGTATTTTGCTGGATAATTTTGGGATAAAAGGCAAAAGAAGCTTTAAATGCGAAATTTTCGATATTTCCAGGCAGGGACTGGCTTTCACTATAAGAATTTCAAACTCTAGTAATGCAAGGCTTCTTCTTGGTAGACATATCATGACAACAATAGTTATCGGAGATGATGAATTGCCGCAGCAAAATGGTGTTATCGTTGGCGTGAGGTTATTTGAACCTATCATGCAGGATTATTCTATCCATGTTAAGCTCTTTAAAAAAATAGATAAAAATCTGTTTGAGAGTATACTTTCAGCTTCCGGATTAAACATCAATCAATTGAAGTAGGGTTCTTTGTCTGATCAACTCTTTAAAAAAAGGATCATTATACGGAGCCTGGAAATTTCTCCGCCAATTCTCCTTGCGCCAATGGTAGGACTCTCCCATTCTGCTTTTCGCAGCCTAGTGCAGGCCGAGGGTGGAGTTGGCTTGCTCTTTACTGAAATGCTGGCAGCAAAGCGATTACCTCATGACAATGAATTTTGTTCACCACTATTGATAAGGGATGATTCAGAAAAACCTCTCATTTATCAGATTATTGCTGCTAATGAAGACAGTATCGAGCCGGCGGTGCACAAACTGCACAAGCTTAAGGCTGATGGTATTGATCTTAATCTTGGCTGTCCGGCACCTACGCAAAGGCGGCAGGGAGCGGGGGAGGTGCTGGCGGGAAACCATAGGCAGTTGTGTAAGATACTCCGCAGGCTGAGAAAAAGTACTGACTTGCCTATGAGTGTAAAAATTCGTCTTGGTCGCAATCTTGATAACAATGAATTGCGATCCTTCTGCCTCTTTCTTGAGGCGGAAGGCGTAGACATGATTACTATTCATGCAAGGCTGAACGGTGAGAAATTTTGTCGAAAACCCCGTTGGGAAGCTATCGGTGAAATGAAAGACGCAGTCTCCATTCCGGTTTTTGCAAATGGAGGAATTTTTTCTGCAGCTGACGCCAGGAAGTGCCTCGAACTTTCCTGTGCTGATGGGGTAATGATTGGTCGAGGCGCTGTTGAACGACCTTGGCTATGTCGTGATATTGCAAGAGAAGTTTATGGTATTAATATAGAAAAAACAGGAACAGAGAAATTTCAAATATACCTGCAATTTATAACTCTGCTGGAGCAAAGGTTTGCGCCGGAAAGGCGACTTGGGCGCTTGAAACAATTTACTCGATATTTTGCTGCTTCGTTTCAATTCGGTCATCACCTTGCTGCCTCCATCCAGAATAGTGAGAGTATTGAACAGGCACGCAGTAGGGCGGCTGTTTTTTTTGCTGGATCTGTGTGCCGATAAAACATCATTAAAGGAGAACAAGATGATTGAACTTATTAAAAAAGCTGTTTTGACAGGTGTCGGGATTGCCTCTCTAACGAAAGATAAAATTGAAGATTTGGCTAAAGAACTGGTAGTTAAAGGAAAAATGTCTGAACAGGAAGGAGAAAAACTCGTTCAGGAAATACTTGATCGTGCAGAAGAATCCCGTACAAATATAAATAATCAGACGGAAAAAATTGTTCGGAAGACTATCGCCAAAATGCAATTGGCTAGCAGAGAAGACATCGAGAACCTACAAGCAGAGGTGGAAAAATTACGTTTAGAGATGACCTTATTGCAGAGTGCATCATTAAAAACTAAAGATGAGGAGTAATTGCTCACTCATGCAGGTATTATTTTCTGAAAACTTTTGTACGGATCATCTTCACCACCATATTCATTTCCCCAAATTTGAGGATTTGAAGCGTCAAACCGTATAAAAAGGTTGCCGACAGGATGAGTATGGATAATGAAATAATCTGATAAAGGACAGTATCGTTAAGCCATTGTGTGAAGTAGGGCAATGCATACCACAGTAAACAAGTGAGGCCAAGGGTCGCGGTAATTATTTTAATGAGGCCCTTACCAAGATCGGTAAGCGAGAAGCCATGCAGGTTTATGTATAACACTGTTATAAGAAAGAGGAAATTGATCAGCATGGTGCAAGATGTGGAAAAAGCAATCGCCAGGTGCTGAAAACGATCAATCGTCAGGTTGATAATTATAATGTTTGCGATAATTGCAAGAAAACTGGCTATGACCGGATACCGGGTCTTGTCTATAGCGTAAAATGCAGGTACCAGGACTTTATTCGCGGAATAGGCAAAGAGCCCGATCGAAAAGAGAGCAAGAGCCTGAGATGTAGCCAGGGTGTCCTTTGGAGTAAAGGCCCCATGTTCAAAAATCAGTCGGATAATTGGTTCTGAAAGAATAATGAGACCAGCTGTAGCAGGAAGTGTCAAGGCAAAGACCATGGTGAGAGATGACACCATGGTCTTTTTCATTTCAGCAATATCTTTTTTTGCTGCCTGCTTAGCTAATATGGGCAGCATTGCAACAGACAAAGCAACTCCAAAAACACCTATTGGCAACTGTACAAGCCGAAACGCATAATAAAGCCAGGAGACTGAACCTTCAGCACAGGAGGCGGCAAAATTAGTGTTGATGAATATATTAATCTGGGTGGCGGACAGGCCAATGGTTGCCGGTATCATCAGCTTAAGAATTCGGCGGAGCCCCGGGTCTGACAGGTCGAGGGTGGGCTCATATCTAAACCCGGTACCCCTTAAGGAGGGGATTTGAATTCCGAGTTGCAATAACCCTCCGATGAGGGTGCCGACAGCCATTCCGACTATCGCAGGCTGCCCAAATTGCGGCAATATAAAGGCCAGACTGGTTCCGCCGATTATGGAACCAAGATTAAAAAAACTCGATGCTATAGCCGGAACAAAAAAACGCCCCTTAGTATTTAAAATCCCCATTACAACGGCAGACAGGGAAATAAATACAAGAAAAGGCAGCATTATCCGGGTCAACTTTTCCGTGAGGGCGGTTTTCCCTTCGATCAGGCTGAAATCGGGGGCCAAAAGTGAGACAATTGAACCGGCAAAAAACACCCCTAATAAAGTAATGATACTAAGGAAAATTAAAAAAAATGTTAAAACGTTCGATGCCAGTTTCCAGGTTTCTTCCTTAGTTCGATTTGCGTCATACGCCGAAAACACAGTAACGAATGCCGCAGAAAGTGCGCCTTCACCAAAAAGGTCTCGCAATAAGTTAGGGATGCGAAATGCCACAACGAATGAATCATAGGCATAGCCCGCGCCAAAGAGTCCGGCAAACACCTGCTCCCTGACGAGTCCGAGGATTCGACTGCACATAACGGCAATACCAATAGTGGCTGCCGATTTTGCAATTATGTTTTTGTTGGTTGTCTGGTCGGTCAACTGAGAATATCCAGGAAAAATCTGAAAAAGTAATTCGCTCGCCAAGAATACTCCGATAATATAAAATATGCTACAAAATCATCATTTTGATTTGAATCAGGTCGATCTGTGGAAATATTTTTTTTGAAACACTTTACAGCAGCTGTTCTCTCTTGACTTTGTATTTTGAAATTGAATATATGAGTACTGTCTTTTAAGATACCTGGATCGATCAAGAATATTGTCGTGATTTGGATAGGGCATCGATAAATCGTCGTTAAGAGGAGATACGAATGCAGGAAACAAATATGGTTAGAAACGTCGCAATAATTGGTCATGGTAATTGTGGTAAAACATCTCTTGCTGAGGCAATGCTTTTCACGGCTGGAAAAATAAACAGACTTGGTAAGGTAGATGACGGCAATGCGACGATGGATTACGAAGAAGAAGAGATTGCCAGAAATATTTCCATAAACAATAGCTTTCATAATTACACCTGGAAAAAACACAGCGTGTTCGTTATTGACACTCCTGGTGACGATAATTTCCTGAATGAAACTATTTTTGCTTCGCACGTTTGCGACAGCGCCTTGTTCACCATTGGTGCAGTGCTTGGAGTGAAAGGGCAAACCATCAAATTTTCGAACATTATAAAAGAAAGAAAGCTTCCGACGATAATTGCCATAAATAAAATGGATCGCGAGCGAGCTGATTTTCAAAAAACAATCGATGAAATCAAAGAATCACTGCCTTTTAATCCTGTTATCATTCAACTTCCTATAGGTGCAGAAGATAACTTTAAGGGATATGTAGATATAATAACCGAAAAAGCCTATCTGTTTGATGGCGACAAGGGAGAGGTGAAGGAAACTGATATCCCTGCAGATATGGAAAATGAGGTTGCTTCTCTGCGTGAAGCTCTGATGGAAAATGTTGCTGAAACCGATGATGAGCTCATAGAAAAATTTTTGGAAGAAGGTGAACTCACCGAAGAAGAGCTATTGTCAGGCTTAAAACAAGGAATAGCTGCGGCAGCTCTTTCTCCAATATGTGTTTGCGCAGCCACGCTGAACAAGGGGACAGCTCCTCTTCTTGATATTATCAATTTCTTATTACCTTGCCCAGCGGATCGTCAACCTATAACTGCCACAAAAGCCGATGAAAGTGAAACCGTTGAAATAAAGCCCACTGTAGAAGAACCATTCACAGCGCTGGTTTTTAAAACGATGGCTGATCCATATGCCGGTCGACTCACTATCATGAGAATATTCAGCGGCATCCTGAAGGGTGATACGTTCTATAATACCAATAAGAAAACAACAGAACGTTTTGGGCAACTGTATGTGCTTGAAGGGAAAGAACAGAAACCTGTTGACAGTGCGGGGCCTGGTGCAATTATCGCTGTCGCTAAACTCAAAGAAACCGCCACTGGAGACACTCTTTGCGATCCTAATAATCCTGTCGTTTTAGAAGCTCCCGAACCGCTGAAACCAGTTATTTCATTTGCCGTCAGTGCAAAAAAAGGAGACGAGGAAAAGGTATTCTCCTCAATAACCAAAATGCTTGATGAGGATTTGACCTTAAGATTAACTCGAGAACTGCAAACACAGCAGGTACTTTTGTCTGGTGTCGGAAAAGTCCACCTCGATGTGGTCGGTTCTAAAATAAAGAGGAAATTCGGAGTACAAATGGAACTTAGTACCCCGAAAATTCCTTACATGGAGACCATTCGATCGACTGCCAGAGTTCAGGGAAAACATAAGAAACAAAGTGGAGGGCGCGGTCAATTTGGTGACTGCTGGATAGAGATATCTCCCCTGCCGGGTGGTGGATACGAATTTATCGATAAAATTGTGGGGGGTGTTATTCCACAACAATATCGACCTGCGGTGGATAAAGGTATTCAGGAAGCTATGGAAAAAGGAGTCTTGGCGGGATATCCGGTTATTGACGTACAAATTGTTCTTGTTGACGGTTCCTTTCATAATGTCGATTCTTCAGAGATGGCGTTCAAAATTGCCGGATCGCTTGCTTTCAAAAAAGGTGCTCAAGAAGCTGGACTCGTCCTGCTCGAGCCTTATATGAATATGGAAATCAAAGTCGGCAAAGAGAATGTCGGTGATGTTATGGGAGATCTCAATGCTCGTCGTGGCAAAGTCATGGGAATGGACTCTGCTGACGGACTGGAGGTCATCAATGCGCAGGTGCCTCAGGCAGAGATTTTGTCGTATGCAACCGATCTGACTTCAATGACGGGTGGTCTTGGGAGCTTTGGTATATCTTTTTCTCACTATGAAGAAGTACCTGCTCAAATAGCAGAAAAGATTGTTGCTGAAGCACAAGCAGAACACTAAAGGTTATCCTGAAATGAAAGTAAATTACCCTTTTGCAGTTGTAACAATGAGTGATAAAGGCTCGCGTGGAGAACGGCAAGACACCAGCGGGCTCTATCTTCAGAAAAGACTGACAGAAGAAGGATATACATTAGAATCTTACAGCGTTATTCCAGACAACCAGCAAATCATCATAGATAGTTTGATTGAGCTTGTAGATGTATACAAAATTCCGCTCATTGTTACAACGGGAGGAACCGGTGTGTCACCTTCTGACATTACCCCGGAAGCAATGGCTTTTGTTCTTGATCGGGAAATACCCGGAATGGCTGAGGCTATGAGGAATGCAAGCCTTTTGAAAACATCGCGGGCTATGCTGTCTCGTGGTAAGGTAGGTACCAGAAAGGAGAGTCTGATTATTAATCTGCCGGGAAGCTTAAAGGCAGTTAGAGAAAACCTGGAAGTGGTTTTGCCTGTTATTCCTCATGCTTTAGAAAAAATTATGGGTGGAGAGAGCGACTGCGGTGTGGTTTAGAGTCTTAGAGAATATTTTAAATTTTAAAGTATTCTCTAAGTTTAAACAAAATAAGAAACAAGGTATATGCAGTTGCTGCATCGCCTTGTTTTTTATTTGTTGATCGCGTTTTGTGAATAACCGGTTCCGGCTAGCGGCGTATTTCGACCGTTAATGTTTCTCCGGCCGTCATTGGTGCGATTTCCCCGATAATGTATGCTTCTTCTCCAACTGCTTCAAAATGGTGACGAATATCTGTCGCTTTTGCTTCATCAACAATAACAAGTAATCCGATCCCCATATTGAAGGTTCGATACATCTCGTCTTCCGGAATATCACCTAATTTCTGCAGGAAAGGAAAAATTGGAGGAACAGGCCAGGCTGTTGTGTCAAGGACTGCCTTGTAACCTTTAGGGAGAATGCGGGGGATGTTATCGATAAAACCGCCACCGGTATTATGTACCATACCATTCAGGGGATAGTTCTTGAGAACATTAAGAACGGCCTGAACATAAATTTTTGTGGGTCTTAACAGTTCTTCTCCTAACTTGCACCCGAGTTCATCAATGTACTGTTCGACATTGAGTTTATTATCGGCAAAACAGATTTTTCTTACCAGAGAATAACCATTCGAATGGAGACCACTGGAGGTTAAGCCGATAATTTGATCGCCTGCACGAATATCAGATCCATCTATAATCGAATCCCGATCAACAATTCCAGTAACAAAGCCGGCAAGATCATAATCTTTGTCTTTATACAATCCAGGCATTTCTGCTGTTTCTCCACCCACCAGAGAACACTGCGCCTGCCTGCATCCTTCTGCAATCCCGGTTATTACTTCTTTAGCAATGGATAATTCAAGTTTTCCGACAGCAAAATAATCAAGAAAGCTCAGTGGTATGGCTCCACCAACAACAAGGTCGTTCACACACATGGCAACAAGATCAATTCCTATAGTGTCATGCTTGTTGCAAAGTTGAGCGATCACAAGTTTAGTGCCGACTCCGTCAGTCGAATTAACGATAACCGGTTTTTTGTATTTGGTGGTATCAATGGCTATATGGGAAGAAAATCCGCCGATGCCTCCCAAGACGCTTCGCTGATGCGTCGAGGCAACAATTTCTTTGATCTCTTCAATGAATGCATTGCCTTTATCGATATCGACTCCGGCTTCACTGTACTTACTTTTCGTTGTTTCGCTCATAGTAAAGATTGTGGTCTTTGTTATAATTTAGGATCAGGAAATAGATCAGTTCTCTTAATATTTTATCGCGCTATAATATTAAGAGAACTCCGAAAAAGCAATGCAATTGCATCAATTCCGATAATTGTTGATGAGTGAGTGTTCTTTACAAAGTGCGTGTTGAAATTATTCAGATGTTTTGTTAGATAATTGTGCTATGAAATTACTTATACTTCTTGTGGGTCTGATTTTAATTCTGGAAGGCTTGCCTTATGTTGCTGCACCTCAGGCAATGCAGGAATGGCTTAAGAAAATAAGTGAAACTTCCCCTGGTCAGTTACGTTCCATGGGGTTGGTCGCTATGGCAATCGGATTGTCGATTGTTTTTATTGTTCAAAAAACAGATCTCTTTCAGTAACATCGTTCTCCCTATCTCTCAAAAGGGAAAAAAGAATCTTCTTGCTTCAATTTTGATCTTGTTGAGTATTGTATTTCCCTATAATGACATCATATTTTTTTGCTTTTTTCGAAAAAATTTGTTGACTGCTAATAAAAATGAAATTGACCGGCATGAGCAATTCCAGGTAAAATGCAAGTCATTTTGTTCATTTCACTTTCCGATCCCTTTAATTTCAATGTTCTACGGTGCAAGTTATGGAAACTAAAAATAAAACGGAACTGTTTGGCAATGAAGGGATAGTCATCCTTGATATGGTCAGAAGGCTGAACAGGCGTGGAGCAATTGAGCACCTGATGAAACTTATTCAGAAGACTCATCCAGCAGATATGGCCTGGGTCTATAGGCACTTAGCAGAGTCTGAACGGACAGCAGTTTTCAATATCATAGTTAAAACGGACTCCGTTGGTGAATTCCTCAGTGAACTTGATGGTTCACTTGTTACAGAACTGGTTAAAGGTCTCACCCCACAGTACATGGCGGAGATACTATCCGATATGCCCTCTGACGATGCTGTGGATATTATAGAGGTTCTCCCTGACACACTTGCCGATGAGATCAGAGAACATATGGGCAAAAAGGATCGGGAGGAAGTCGAAGGACTTCTGCAGTATGATCCCGAGACTGCTGGTGGTTTGATGTCTCCTGATTTCATGTATCTTGATGAAGAGATGGTGGTGGCTGATGCCATAAAAAGTGTACAGAAACGAAGTGAAGAAAAAGAGATGGTGTTTTATCTCTATATCACTCATGGCGATCATAAGTTATCTGGAGTTGTTTCTTTGCGGGAATTATTAATGCACCCAGCAGATCGAAAACTCAAAGAAATAATGAACCCTAATGTCATCTCAGTTACAACAGATACTGATCAGGGCGAAGTTGCCCATGTTGTTGCAAGATATAATATCCTGGCTGTACCGGTCGTAGACTCAAATTATGTACTGGTAGGTATTGTCACTGTTGATGATATTATCGATGTTATCAGGGAAGAAGCTTCTGAAGAATTCCTACAGATGGCCGGTGCTGGTAAGGATAGGGAAATATTACTGAAATCAACTAAAGAAAACGCTCTTATCCGAGCACCCTGGCTGTTCGCCTCCTGGATTGGCGGGGTAACAGCCATGCTCATCATAGGAGCTTTTGAAGAGGAGCTTTCAAAACTTATTGCGCTTGCTTCATTTATTCCGGTTGTCATAGGGATGGGAGGTAACATCGCCACCCAGTCTTCTACAATCGTAGTGCGAGGAATTGCAACGGGCAGAATTAATCTTGATGAATCTTTTCGTGTCGTGCTGAAGGAGATGCGGGTTGGAATCATTCTAGGTCTCCTTTACGGGATATTTCTTGGGATAGTCGCATATCTTGGATTTTCAGAACCGGCATTGCTCGGCGTTGTCGTCGGACTTTCAATTTTCTTTTGTATGGTTATGTCTGCAACTCTTGGAACCATGATTCCTCTTATCCTGAAAAGGTTTGATATTGATGCGGCAATTGCAACAGGTCCCTTTGTCACTACCGCTATTGATATACTCGGGGTTCTGATGTTTTTATATATTGCGAAACTGTTCCTGAATTTATGACCAAACACATCCATGAGAACCTCTCCTCTTGCAGTTATCGTAGTTGCATGTCTCGCTTTGTGGCTGATATCTTCACCGATTAAACGATTTATAAGTACTTACGATGCCGAACCACGTGCGGTCACTGCCCGTGGTGATTTAGCCGCCGATGAGTTGAACACAATTGATATCTTTCGTGCAAATTCTCCTGCAGTTGTGCATGTAACAAGCATAGCACTTCGACGTGGTTTTTTTTCTTTAAATGCTGTTGAAATTCCACAGGGCACAGGATCTGGATTTGTTTGGGATAACTTGGGACGCATTGTAACAAATTACCATGTGATCAGTGATGCGAGCCGGGTCCAGGTTACGATGGCCGACAATTCGACCTGGAAGGCCGTCCTGGTAGGAGTTGCTCCTGATAAAGATATCGCCGTCCTACAGATAGATGCACCAAGTCATTTGCTGAAGCCTATTGTAATAGGAAGCTCAAAGGATTTACTCGTGGGTCAGAAAGTGTTTGCCATCGGTAATCCTTTTGGCCTGGACCAAACTATTACATCGGGAATAATCTCGGCCCTTAATAGAGAGATAAATGCTATTACCGGTCGAATAATTGATGGAGTGATCCAGACTGATGCTGCTATAAATCCCGGGAACTCAGGTGGACCACTTCTCGACAGTGCTGGCAGGCTTATTGGTGTTAATACGGCAATTTATAGTCCTTCCGGGGCTTATGCCGGCATAGGTTTTGCCGTCGCAGTTGACATTGTCAATGGAATTGTGCCTCAAATTATAAGGCATGGTAAAATTATTAGACCCGGAATAGGTGCAACAATCGCCGATGAGCGGGTAGTCAAGAGACTTGGTCTTGAAGGTGTATTGATTTTAAACGTTGAACAAGGAGGCCCTGCAGAAAAGGCAGGATTACAGCCGACGACGCAATATCGTGGAGAAATTATTCTCGGTGATATTATTCTCGCGGTGGCTGGAGCACAAATCAGTTCCTATGAAGAGTTGCTTACAGAACTTGAACGTTTTGAGGTAGGGGCCGAAGTATCATTTACCA
>JBARUR010000277.1:0-3453 GCA_049645845.1 Desulforhopalus sp.
TAGTCAGGGTCACCGGAGTAACCAAGGATTTCGATCTCGGTAAAATCGTCGTTAATGTTCTAAAAGGCATCGATCTCGAAATTGAAGAGGGCAAATATATCTCCATCATGGGCCCTTCCGGATCCGGCAAGTCGACGCTCTTTAACATGATAGGTGGACTCGACAAACCGACCAGCGGAAAAGTGTTTATTGACGAGGTTGATATCGCCCAACTCGACGCTTACGAACTTGCCTGGCTGCGGTGCCGCAAAATCGGCTACATTTTCCAGACCTTCAATCTTATTCCGGTGATGACTGCTCTCGAAAATATTACCATTCCCATGACCTTTGCGGGGGTGTCCAATGATGATTCCCTGCGGCGCGGCATGGAACTGCTCGATCAGGTAGGATTGACCGGCAGACATACACATCGTCCGTCAGAACTTTCCGGTGGTCAGCAGCAAAGAGTGGCTGTTGCCAGAGCACTTGCCAACAGCCCTGCTATTATCCTGGCTGACGAACCTACCGGAAACCTGGATTTAACCACCGGAGAAGATATTATCCGGCTACTGAAGGAATTGAGTCTTAAGCGGGGTGTGACGGTAATTTCTGCAACCCATGATTACAAAATGCTCAATGTGTCCGATCAGGTCGTCTGGATCAGGGACGGCCAGGTAGATAAAATTCAACAACGAGACGAATTGGAGATCAGAACGGGGGGACTTGAAAGCACCACAACCTGATACCCTAAAACCTTTTTGGTGGCACCGTAATCTCTCTTATAACTACAACCTCAACTGGGAATGAGGGTTCAGGTAATGAAACGAGCGCTATATTTTATTAGCTTCATTCTTTTTCTGCTGGTGCATAGTTACGTTCCGGCCCGGGCAGAGACAACTGTTGACGAGCATTCCCTGCGCGAAACCATCGAGACGCTCAGCAGTTTTGGCAGCAGAGCCACAGGATCCCCTGGATACGAGAAGGCCGCCGAATTTATAGAAAATAAACTTCTAGCTCTGGGCCTTCAACCGCAAAGGTATTTCTATGACCTTCCGGTCCGCCGCTTTCTTGGTGCAAGTCTCACTTTTTCCGACCGTGAAATTCCATTAGTCCCCATTATCAATAATGCCATAACCCCGCAAACAACCGACGGTTCACTTTCGGCTCCGCTCTATTATGTCGGCAAAGGTCACCTGGAAGAACTCGATGGAAAAAAAATTCGGGACAGCATAGTCCTGATCGATTTCGACTCCGGAAGGAACTGGCAGCTGCTGGCTTCTCTAGGGGCCAAGGCTGCCATTTTTCTTCAGGGAGACAACACTGAAGAACGTATTTTTTATTCGGAAAAACATGAATTGACGCCACTGCAATTTCCCTGCTTCTGGATGAAACGAGAGGAAGCAATCCAGGTCTTCGGGCCTTTGCAAAACCGGGAAAAACCACTTGTCCCCGCGGTTGAACTGCAATCTCGGAGCAACTGGGAAAATTATCTAGCTAAAAACATCTACGCTTTCGTTGAAGGAACAGATCCGCAACTAAAAAATGAACTCTTCATCGTTGAAGCATTTTTTGATGACGAAGAATTTATCGCCGGCAACTCTCCCGGAGCCGACGCTGCCGCTTCAATCGCCACCTTTCTGGAAACGGCAAAAGCTCTGACTCAGCAGCCACAGCAACGCTCCGTCCTGCTGATAGCAACAAGCGGGCAGGCGCAGGCCTTGGCGGGAATGCGGGATATGATCTGGAGCGCCAATGCCAGATCAAAAGATATCCGGGATCGAAAGCGGCAGCTGCAGCAGGAAATGAAGCGCGGCGAATTTAATCTGGACATTTTGCAGGATCTTAATTTCCCTCTGCCTGAAGACCGCAAACGAGATGAATCCATTCAGGCCGCCATTAAACTCAGTCTGGATGAAACTGTCGATCAGGTCTCAAGAAAACTCATGCAGTTAAGACTTGGATCACAGACAGAAGAGACTAAACGACTGACGGCAGAAACGGCAAGCGAGCGGCTATTTTTCAGAAGACTTGGCTGGGCGGAGACCTTTCACGATCTTCCCAAGAAGCAAATCGAGCTCCTCAACCAGATAATTCCCAGAGCCATTCAGAGAAACGAGCGGATCATCAGCGACACCAGACGGCAGCTTAACGCCTTACAGTCTGCTTCAGATTTCCGCAATATTGTACGGGATTACGAGGTCGCTGCAATTATCAGTCTTCATTTATCAAGCCACGGTAACGGCGTGGGAGGTTTTCATCAGGGATGGCTCTATAACCTTAAACAAACGATCAACCGAACCTCTATTTACAGCCCCATTGCTGAAATACTCGAAGACCTTGGCAAGCCTGCTATAGGCAGGGCCGCCTATCAGGACACCCTGCGCCCGAGCTACCTGAAGTCATGGGACTCATGGTTCCTCGACAAACCGAATCTCGGTGGCGAAGTCAGTGCAGTTGCCGGTTATCTCGGCCTTAGCCTCGTGACAACGGGAGACGGGAGGATGTTATGGGGGACACCTGCAGATACTGCGGATCGGGTTGACTGGACCTACCTTTATGAGCAGGCGCAATTGGTAGAACGGCTTGTTCTCGGACTCGCACGATCTCCCAAGCTCAAAACCGACAATTCTCCACGGGACGGCTTTGTCTCGGTGACCGGTCGGACTAATCTTTTACTACAGGGAGAATTGTTTGCCAACTACCCCGCCCGCGATACAACAATTCTCGCCTATCAGGGCAATAATAGATTTTACGCCATAGTTGATGAATCAGGCTATTTCCGGATCAAGGGACTGGCTGATAAAAAACATGTCCTCGACAAACTTATTATCGAAGGATACCGATTTGACGAAGAAACCGGCAAAGTTATCTGGGCAATTGACAAGAATGAAACCGGAAAAAACAATTACCGCCTGAAGCTGCTTCGTAAGACTATGCAGACCGACCTGGTAATGTTCAACTGCCGCGAAACCTCTCTTTTCAACCTGCTTGAACCCAGAAGTTTTGCATATATGACCAAGATCCACCTTTTTGACGGCAGGCGTGATGCTCCGCCCGAACATTATTGGTACAGCAGGATCGACACCAGGGAATCGATTATTTCCTCTATTTATACAGAACCCGGCACTCGCCTTAAACTCACGCTGTCGGATACCGTTCTCACCAATAAAATGATCCTCACCAATGGCACCGAAGAAAACCAACTTGGCCTTGGCTACCTGGTAGACAAATATCCCTCTATTCCAAACACCATCTATCATGCGGCAAAGGACGCCTGGACGCTGCTTCTTCCGCGAATAGACAATCTTGAAACCCACGGCATTTATGATGAACGGATCAATTCCCTGAAAAGAAGAGGAATGGAAGCCCTTTCCACAAGCACAGATAATTTCGAAACGTATACCTATTCGGTTGCCCGTGAGGCAGCCGCCGAAGCCTTGGCACTTGCAGCCAGGGTATATGTCCAGATTGAGA
>JBARUR010000278.1:0-24827 GCA_049645845.1 Desulforhopalus sp.
TTTCTACTGATCTTAAAGAAACTCCCACCTTTTTTTCATACAGTTCCCCTGCATCAGCCAAGTATTTTTGGTGCATGTGCTCTCTTCCCCTGCTGTGTTAACCCGCATTTCTCATGAACATTGTGTTGATTTTTAAATTTTTTTGTCCTTTCAATATGTTATGCATACTTTTGATTTTTCTTTAAATCAACACAATGTTCACCAAAGGTCAGTCCATTCGGCGCCATCTTCGTCAGTATTTTGCCAGTGAACATAGCCTTCTATGGTTCACTACCAAAAACTTTGAAGCTGACGCCGCCTGAACTGATGAGGTAGGATGAGAAGGCTGGTTCTCCCGAGTTATGATATAATATCATGCTCAAACAATGAAACGCAGTCGTATGCTGCAAAAAAAGGAGAACCAGCCATGGACAATATAGTAATCGGAATGGATTTAGGCGACAAGATCAATCTGGTATGCGTCTTAGATAATGCCGGTAACATCAAGCAGAGTATATCTCTTGAAAACACAATGAAAGCCATCAAGACCTTCTTCAAAAATTATAAAGGAGCAACAGTTGCTATTGAAGCAGGAACCCACTCGCCCTGGATCAGCAGACTTCTAACTTCAATAGGATGTAATGTTCTGGTAGGCAACCCAAGAAAACTTCGTGTCATTTGGGAGAGTGACAGCAAGACAGATGTTCGAGATGCAGAGATGCTGGGAAGGATAGCAAGGTTTGATCCTAACTTGCTTCATCCAATACAACACAAAGGAGAACAAGCACAGGCGGATCTTGCACTCTTACATTCAAGGGATTTACTGGTGAGAAATCGCTCCAGTCAGATTAATCATGTCCGTGGTACTGTAAAGTCGTTTGGCGAACGTTTGCCAAGTTGCAGTACAGAGTGTTTTCATAAAAAGGTTGTTTCCCATATTCCTCAGGAATTACAGCAGAGCATTGAACCGGTGCTGGTGCTTATCGAAAACATTACCTTACAAATTAAAGAGTTCGACAAAGAAATAGAAAAAATTAGCAGCGAGAGGTATCCAGAAACAGAATTATTAAGGCAGATAAAAGGTGTTGGTCCATTAACCGCCTTGGCGTTCATCTTGACGCTTGAGAGCCCTAAAAGGTTTCAAAAAAGCCGTCAGATAGGATCGTATCTCGGACTAACACCTCGTCGCGATCAATCTGGGGAGACAGATAAACAACTTCGAATAACCAAAGCAGGCAGCCCCTTTTTACGAAAACTGCTGATAAATTCAGCGCAGTATATTCTTGGTCCATTCGGGGAGGATTGTAAACTGCAACGCTTTGGTTTACGCCTGGCTTCCCGAGGAGGTAAAAACGCAAAACGTAAAGCTGTGGTGGCGGTGGGGAGGAAACTCTCGATATTACTCCATCGCCTCTGGAAGTTAGGGGAGATATATGACCCTTTGCACAAACGTACCTCTTGGCCCACTGCTAAGGCGGCATAAATAACATAGCCTCCCGTCGGCAGTAAAGGACAATGTTCCCCTGCAAATGAAAGCAACAATTGATAATTATTATGACCTTCAAAACTAACTTGGCAAGTACATTGGTAGAAGGAACATTCTCCTTGACTACCTTGTTCGTTACGTTCAAACAATAGGCGTAGAAAGGAAAAAAACGATTTTCCCTTTCTATTAACAAATAGAAATTAGTGGAGACTTTCAAGATAATTTTTCATTCAAGCTTCAAGTAAAAGACGTCCCGTCCGGAAGACTGCGTGAATTTCTCTGGTCTGTCATATGCCAATGACAATAATAAAGGCCGATGATGAGGTTGCAGCTCCAGGACGGACTTTACAATGCACCGAACTTATGGCTGAGTTCATCAATGAGTGCGAATGGAAGCATGACGTTACTTGGATTGTTGAATAAATGGTTCGCCACGTCGAACTATATCTTGACAAGCCTTCTCATGGAAGAAATGCGGGTTAGAACCCGCCCTTACAGCAAAATGTAAAAAAAGAGGGAGAACCGTGCGGAGTATATTGTCACTCCAGCAAGCCTGGAAACGTTTCCCTGAGACCTTCCACCATAAATTGTACCGAAATGGCTATCAATATCATTCCAAAAACCCGGGAAGTCAGGTCCAACGGAAGGATACCTATCATTTTTTTGATAAACGCTCCGGTCAAAAGCGTTAAAAACAGGATGGCGAGAACACCAATTACCGTTAAACTTAAAAAAATGGTTGTAAGAGCTGAGTCACTTTGATGTCCATAAATTATAACTGTTGTGATTGCTCCTGGGCCGGCAATGACCGGAACACCGATTGGGATAAAAATTTGTTGATATCGCTGTAAAACCCTTTTCCTAAGGTTCTCGGAAGTACCGTCTCCAGGAGATTCCACATTTACTGCGGTGCCTTTCATCATACTGAAACCAAACTGCAGCAGAATAAGACCGCCTCCGATTTTAAAACTGGCAAGATCCACATGCAAAGCGAGGAGCATCTCGCGCCCGATCCATAGAAATATTAATAAGATCAAAGCGCATGAAGAAATGACCAGTATTCCCAAAAGCCATTCAAAGGACTTCTTCTCGCAGCTTGTTACTGCAACCCACAGTGGAATTTTCTCCACCGGATTGACTATCGCCAGCATTGCAATCATGAAGTTTGAAAGCAAATCCCAGTCTATCACCTGTTCTTCTCCTTTATTTCTGTCTTCATAACTATTTGTCCTTATTTTGTCCTGCCTCACCGGACATTGTCCTTCCATATAAGACAAATATCAACCTATCAAAAAGCATACCTGATGGCATTGCAAAAACTTTTCATCTCTCCAGTGCCAGTAGCCCCTTATTGTCTAACCTGTTCTCCATAACGTGGCATACTCTTTGCTTAAATCAAACAAAATAAAGATATATTTCGCTGTCTGCTTACCAGCCGAGTGACTTGGCAGGTAAACATGTTATCACACTTGCTTGCTGAATCTCTTAAGGATCGTATGCAATTATCTTTAGAATACTACTCCCTGATCATATATACTTTGGCGACCGTACTCCTGATTGGAGTAATGCTTTTAGCAGCATGGTGGTTCGGAGATAAAACCACCAATAGTAATAAAGAACTTCCCTATGAATCCGGTGTTATTCCGTCCGGATCCGCTCGTGTCCGCATGTATGTTCCTTTTTATCTGCTTGCCATTTTTTTCATTGTCTTCGACGTTGAAACTGCTTTTATCTTCACCTGGGCCATTATCTGGGATCAATTAGGATTGGGGGGGCTCATCCACATCACCTTTTTCATTATTGCTTTGTTACTGGGTCTGATCTGGATCTGGTTAAAAGGAGGGCTGGAATGGGGACCATCAAAAATGTTGAGAGATAATGATGAAGCATGAGATTCCCGACAATATCCTGCTCACAAACCTTGACGATATAATCAATTGGGGTCGAGCCAATTCGCTCTGGCCTCTCTTTTGGGGTTTATCCTGCTGCTTTGTCGAAATGATGGCTGCTTTCACTTCTCGTTTCGACGTTGCCCGCTTTGGCGCTGAGGTACTGCGCGGCTCTCCCCGTGAAGCCGATTTGATGGTCACCTCCGGAACGATTTTCAAAAAAATGGCGCCCTCAATCTTACGTCTTTACGAGCAGATGGCCGAGCCCCGCTGGGTGATTTCCATGGGGAGCTGCTCAAACTCGGGCGGGATGTACGATGTGTACAGCGTGGTGCAGGGCATCAACCAGATCCTGCCTGTTGATGTCTATATTCCCGGTTGTCCGCCCCGCCCTGAAGCCTTCCTTCAGGGATTGATGCTGCTTCAGGAAAAGATCCGCAAAGAAGAGCGTCCCGCCCGTCCGGTATTGCATATGCGAGGCGGCTCTCAAGGAAGCACGGGCCCTATCTTGTTTGATGGTATTTCCAAATCCCGCGATAACCGTGGTCCCGGAATGGCCGGGATTCCCAAACGCGGCACTTCCGTAAAGCCCCCGCAATTTGCCTATTCCCGCAGTGACGAGATGTGGCGGCCTCCCGCAGTACGTCATCCATATCCTGAATTTGGTCTGGCCGGAGAACTTGAGGCCGCCTTTGCAGGGCGCGTGACAGTCGATTCAACTGCAACAGATATGCTCACCTACCGTGCACCGGTAGAAGAGGTGCCGGAAGTTCTGGCCTTCCTCAAAAACAGGCAGAGTAATCCCTTCAGACGACTGGAGGATATTGCTGCCGTTGATGAATCATGCCGTCGAGATCGCGATAAATTCCCTGACTTTACCCTTAATTATCATCTGCTCTGTTTTGACACTCCGGGTCATATTCGTATCAAGACCGACCTGAGCGGCAAGTTTCCGGAAACGCGCAGCATTACCAAAGTTTTTCCGGCAGCAAATTGGTATGAGAGGGAAGTCTTCGATATGTTCGGAATTCGTTTTGCAGGACATCCAAATCTCACCCGCATCCTTATGCCGTCGGACTGGGAAGGTCATCCGTTGCGTAAAGAGTATCCTGGACGCGCGACGGAGATGCCCGCATATACAATTGACGATGCACGACGACACGTCGCCCTCCCCGCTACGGATTACTTCGAACGCCTAACCGATGATACCATGCTCATCAATCTGGGGCCTCAACATCCCGGCACCCATGGCATTATCCGTTTTATGCTAAATCTTAACGGTGAAGAAATTGTCGATATGAATACCGAGATCGGCTTTCATCATCGCGGTGCTGAAAAGATAGGCGAACGGCAGCACTGGAATAAGTTCATCCCTTACACCGATCGAATCGATTACCTGGCCGGGGTGCAAAATAACCTGGCCTATGTAACCAGCGTCGAACGGCTCTGCAGCATCACTGTTCCTGAGCGGGCAATTGTTATCAGGGTCATGCTGGCGGAACTTTTCCGTATTGCCAGTCACCTTGTATGGTTTGGCTCCTTCGGCGCGGATCTTGGAGCCATGACGCCGGTATTTTACATGTTCACCGACCGGGAAAAGATTTTCGACATAGTCGAAATGATCACCGGCGGCAGGATGCATCCTGCCTGGTTCCGCATAGGCGGGGTTGCCGAGGATCTGCCCGAAGGCTGGGAAGCTCCGGTAAAACATTTTCTTGACTGGATGCCCGGCCGTTTAAAAGAATATGACGATCTCTTAAAAGATAATCCCATATTTGTTGCCCGCCTCAAGGAAGTCGGGGCGATCTCCCTTAAAGATGCGATTGAGTGGAGTGTTACCGGCCCCAATCTCCGGGCATGCGGCCTGGATTGGGACCTGCGCAAAAAGATGCCTTACGGCGGATATGATCGTTTCGACTTTGAGGTTCCGACTGCTGAAGGCGGAGACTGCTGGGCAAGGTATGTTGTCCGGGTGGAAGAAATTAGGCAGTCATTGAGGATAATCGACCAGTGTCTTAAAAACATGCCGGGCGGGCGATGGATAACCGATGATTACCGCTACGTACTGCCGCAAAAACCCGACACCTTGAAGGATATCGAATCTCTGATTCATCATTTTGTTAATTCTACTCGTGGAATGGCACCCCCACCAGGAGAAAACTATAGCTCAATCGAGGCCCCCAAAGGTGAAAACGGCTACTTTGTCGTCTCCGACGGATTGAATATTCCCTATCGTATGCGTATCAGAACCCCAAGTTTTCCTCACATACAGGCTCTGCCTATTATGTCCAGAGGGTGGTTGGTAGCTGATTTTCTGGCGATTATCGGATCAATTGATTTTGTGCTCGCAGATATTGATAGGTAAAAAGGTTATTATGGTTTCCGATCAACTCAAAATAGCACTTGAGCAACGCGTCAAAGCATCCGTCACTCCCCGTGAAGCGGCGGTGGGAGTGATGAAAGAACTGCAGCGTCATTATGGCTGGCTGACCGACGAGGCAGTCGGCGAAGCCGCGCAGCTTCTCGGCCTGACATCACTGCAGATCGAGGAACTGGCCACCTTTTACGAGATGATCTACCGCAGACCGGTAGGCAAACGGGTCATACATGTCTGCGACTCCATTTCCTGCTGGGCTATGGGAGGTGAAAGCCTGCTGGAAAAACTCGCAGCTCATTTGGGCATAAGGGTAGGAGAAACCACCGATGATGGAATGTTCACGCTCCTCCCCTGCTGCTGCCTCGGGAATTGCGGAGATTCGCCAACAATGATGATTGGTGACAATATCTATGGACGTCTCACCCTTGATAAAACTTTAGAAATTTTACAGCAGGAAATGCAGAATATAAAAAAATTATGAGCAAAAAGCTCGTATAACTCTGGAACTGTAAACGCTCAGCAGTGCTCCAGAGGCGCACAAGCATGCCGACGGGCTATAGTTGGTCTATGCACGGCGGTCTGATCGTGCCCATATGGGGTGCTGATGAGCGTTTACAAATACAAAAATGGAACAACCTCTTTTCAGACATAATAAAGACGGACGTTGCGTCACATTTAACGAATATCGTGACGAAGGGGGATTTTCCGCGCTTGAAAAAGCCCTTAAAGATCTTTCGCCGGAACAGGTGCAACAGGCGGTTATTGATTCGGGTCTGCGGGGACGCGGTGGTGCGGGCTTTCCAACCGGCAAGAAATGGTCCTTCGTCCCGCGCGACCTGCCCGGCCCGCGCTGGCTGATCTGTAACTGCGATGAGATGGAACCGGGAACATTTAAGGATCGAATACTGCTGGAGGCCAACCCTTATTCATTAATTGAAGGGATGATCCTGTCCTCCTATGCCATTGGAGTGCGTCACGCCTTTATCTTTATCAGGCGCGGATATGAAGAAGCAGCCGGTAATCTTGAACGCGGCATTTCAGAATGCCTCAAAGCCGGCCTTCTCGGAGAAAATATCCTCGACAGCGGCTTTTCATGTGATATCGATGTCCATAGCTCTGCCGGGCGATATATCTGCGGGGAAGAAACCGCAATGATAAACGCCCTGGAAGGCAAAAGAGCCAATCCCCGGCCAAAACCGCCCTTTCCTGCCGTCAAGGGACTTTGGGATGGACCGACAGTGGTCAATAACGCAGAAAGTCTGGCCAATATTCCGTACATCATCGACAAAGGACCTGAATGGTTTAAAGGACTGGCGCGTACTCCGGAGGGTGCCGGCACAAAACTTTTCTGCATCAGCGGCCATGTTGTCAAAAGATCCTGCGTTGAACTGCCGCTTGGTATGCCGCTTGGTGAGATTATCGAACAAACATGCGGCGGCATGAGAGAAGGAAGCAGGTTTAAGGCCTGTCTTCCCGGAGGTGCTTCCACCCCTTATTTTACCGCCGAACACTGGGATATCCCCATGGATTTCGATCCGGTGGCCAAAGCCGGTTCGCGTCTCGGTACCGGCGGAATAGTTGTTTTCGACCAGAACACCTGCATGGTGGCAGCCACCCTGAACCTGATACGTTTTTTTGCCCGCGAATCCTGTGGCTGGTGTACCCCCTGTAGGGAGGGGCTGCCTTATGTGAAACATATCCTGGAGAAGATTGAATCCGGCAACGGCAGCGAAGAACATATCGAGATACTGCAGCAGCATGTCACATTACTGAATTATTCTTTCTGCGCCCTGGCACCAGGAGCTATGGGACCGGTTCAGGGCCTTTTGCAGTACTTTATGGATGAATTGCGGGAACATATCACAAAAAGGAGATGTCCTTTAAAAAAAGATGCCAAAACTCATCATTGACGACATATCGGTTGAAGTGGCCGAAGGCCTTACTGTACTCGAAGCCGCACAGAGCATCGGGATCCCCATTCCGCATTTCTGCTGGCATCCGGCACTTGGCAAGGCAGGAGCGTGCCGGGTCTGCGCCGTGAAAATGCTGGACGGACCGGTGAAGGGTATCCAGATGTCCTGCATGCTCCAGGCTCAGGACGGCATGGTCGTATCCACCACCGACAGTGAAGCCATGGCCATGAGGCGGCAGGTCATTGAATGGCTGATGATCAACCATCCTCACGACTGTCCGGTCTGCGATGAAGGCGGTGAATGCCAACTTCAGGATTTCACTATTGCGGGGGGGCATGGTTTGCGCCGCTATAACGGCAAAAAGCGTACGTATCTGAATCAGTACCTGGGAACGCAGATCCAGCATGAGATGAATCGGTGTATCCAATGCTACCGATGCGTTCGTTTCTATCAGGAATATGCCGGAGGTGCTGATTTCGGGGTCATGGGCATTGCCGGAGGTATTTACTACGGTCGATTTGAAGAAGGTCAACTCGAATCTCCTTTCTCAGGCAATATACTGGACCTCTGTCCCACCGGGGTTTTCACTGACAAAACAGCCCGTTATCGAGCGAGGTACTGGGATTACGACATGGCCCCGTCAATCTGCCCGCACTGTTCCCTCGGCTGCAACACCCTGCCTGCCGCCCGTTATCGTGAACTCCTCAAGGTGGTAGCCCGCAGAAACGATACGGTCAATGGCTGGTTTATCTGCGACAGGGGAAGATTTGAAAACAGTGCGGTCAACGATCCTGATCGCCCCAGATATCCAATGGTGGATGATCGTCGAGTTGACTGGGAAGAGGCAATTGAGAACCTGGTACTTCGCATCAAAGAGATAAGGAAAGTTTATGGACCGGAATCACTGGCTATCGTTGGCTCATCCCGGCTGTCGATGGAGGCGGCGTCCATGCTGCACAGGTTGCGTGACTGTACCTCCGCAGGTGCGCTCTGCTACTTTGTCAATGAGCATAATGCCGAATCGGCGGCAACAGCGGTAACACATCTAAACGATGAAACTTCAGCTTCCATGGCCGATGTTCGAGAAGCGGATTCAATAGCAATTATCAACTGTAATCTAATGAAAGATGGACCGATGCTGGCTCTTGCTGTACGCCAAGCCTGGCGCAAGGGAGCCGAGGTTTATCTGGTTAAGGATTTATCCTCATCGGAAGATCACCAGAAGCTTCCTTTCGAGTGGATCGGAGTAGCGGCAATAGAGGAAATTCCATCTCGTCAAAAAGATGAGAAAAACATCATAATCATAATGGGCAACGACAATAAGGAAAAAGAGTTCCCGCGTGCCTTACCAAAAGACGCAAAGCTTGTTTATCTGCTGGATGGACCAAATGCCTTCGGAACGGCACTTCTTTCCCTGGAGCATGATGCAATCGTGCTTTCACAAGCTGTTGCCAGTGGCAAGATAAAGGGAATCATTGCCATTGAGGCAGATATACCGTCTGAACTTCTGGAAACCATTCCCTTTGTAGCAGCCTTGGATTGGCGAAATACAGATACCGTCAAGGATGCCTTGATTGTTCTGCCGACCACTGCCTGGGCGGAAATGGATGGCACCTTTATAAACAATGAGGGCCGCGCCCAGCGGTTTAAAAAAATAATGGATCCGGGGTTGCCGATCAGAAGATTTGATCCGCCTTTGCATCCGCCGAGGCAGCATACGTTTGAGGTTCCGGGCGGCGACCTGCGTCCGGCATGGAAAGTTGTGGCGGATATTATCGAACAGCTTGAAACGGGACGGGGAAGCGAACCGTTTTCCGGACAATGGGAACAACTGCAAGATTTGGATGCGGAAGGAAACGGCCTAATGTTCTTTAATTCTAAGAAAAAAGCAAAAAGCACAAGTTAAATTTAATTGCAAAAGCGGTTAAAACTTATGACTTATGACGCACTCGATATAGCGATTATGTTAAGCAAAATTTCCCTGATCTTTCTGGTGATCCTGCTTATGGCCGCCTATCTCGTTTTAGCCGAGCGTAAACTGCTGGGCAGGATGCAGGAACGCTATGGCCCGAACCGGGCAGGTTTTTTCGGACTTCTTCAACCTATTGCCGATGGAATTAAGCTGGTAACCAAAGAGGATTATAAACCCTCGGTAGCAGATAAATGGCTCTTTTATCTTGCTCCTGCCATGTCTGCTATTCCGGCAATAATGATTTTTGCAGTGATACCTTTCGGAGCGCCGATTACCCTGTTTGGCCGTGAAGTCCCACTGCAGGTCATTGATCTCAATGTGGGAATCCTGTTCTTCATTGCTTTTTCCTCCATAGCCGTTTACGGAACCGCCCTTGGAGGCTGGGCGTCTAATTCTAAATATTCACTGCTGGGAAGTATCCGCGGGCTTGCGCAGTTGATTTCCTACGAAATTACCCTGGGATTGTCGCTTGCCCCGATTGTCATGCTGTCCCGGTCTTTTCAACTCTCCGAAATTGTGCAGGCTCAGGAATCAGTCTGGTTCATTGTCTATCAGCCATTGGCGTTCCTCATCTTTATGGTCAGCATCTTTGCCGAATGTAAACGAATCCCTTTTGATCTTCCTGAAGCAGAAGGAGAACTGATCGCCGGTTTTCACACCGAATATTCCGGCTTAAGGTTCGGCCTCTTTTTTGTTGGAGAATACATCAATATCATCGTGCTGAGCGGACTTGCAACAACCTTCTTCCTTGGGGGTTGGCAAGGTCCTTTCCTGCCGCCGGTTGTCTGGTTTTTGATAAAAGTGCTGGGTTTTTCTTTTATCTTTATCTGGTTCCGCGGAACGTTTCCGAGATTACGCTATGACCAGTTGATGCATTTCGGATGGAAAATACTGACGCCGCTGGCACTGCTGAACATTGTGGCAACAGGATGGTTCATAATGCTGACATAAACGTTCCGCAGCATTCATCCTGAAAAATCGACCTGCGACGAAACAGAAAAAAAAATTACAATGTAGAGAGAAAATATGTCAGTTATCCATGACACAAAAGGCATGTTGCTTGGGATGTGGACGACCTGGAAGAAAACCTTCCGACGTCCCGTCACTCTCCAGTACCCTGAGGAGAAGCGCACACCTTACCCGCGTTTCCGGGCAAGAATTGTATTGACGCGTGATCCAGACGGCGCCGAGCGCTGTGTTGCCTGCTATCTTTGTTCTGCCGCCTGTCCTGTTGATTGTATTTCAATGCAATCGGCTGAACAGGAAGACGGCAGGCGCTATGCATCATGGTTTCGCATTAATTTTTCCCGCTGCATATATTGCGGTCTCTGCGCTGAAGCTTGTCCGACACTGGCAATCCAGATGACCACGGATTATGAATTCTGTAAAAGAGATATCATGAGTTTTGTTTATGAAAAAGAGGATCTCCTGATCGATGGCTGCGGTAAATCCCCTGATTACAATTTTTACCATCATGCCGGTGTCGGAGTGACTCAACAGCGAGGCGAGGGAAAAAAAGAGGACGCACCGGTGGACCTGCGCAGTTTATTGCCGTAAGTCCTCAATCAATTTCATTGGATACAGTATGGAACAAGTGATTTTCTACACACTGGCCATTGTGACCATCATCGCTACCATCTTTGCCATTACCGAAAAGCACCCGGTACATGCCGTCATTTACCTGGTGACCTCTTTCTTTGCCCTGGCTGTTATCTTTTTTCTTCTCTCCGCTCCTATGGTTGCCGCCTTTGAGGTGATCATTTATGCAGGCGCAGTCATGGTGTTGTTCATGTTTGTTGTCATGATGCTCGAGATGGGCAGACCTGAAGATGCCAGGCGCCCTCCCCTTAAGCACTGTCTGCCTGCCCTGCTGCTCTCCGTAATTATCCTGGTTTCGCTGGTGCTGTTGCTTACCACCCATTCTCTCCAGGTTCCTGACGGATCGCATATGGTGACCGTTACTGATTTTGCAATAACTCTCTTCAAAGAGTATGGCATTGCAATCGAGATTATCTCCATGCAATTACTTTTCGCAATAGTCGGTGTGCTGTATCTGGGAAGGAGGTTCATAAAATGATCGTGCCGCTTACGCACTTGCTCATTCTTGCTGCAATTTTATTCTGCCTTGGGCTGATTTGCGTACTGATCTGGCGTTCCAATGTCATCATGATGCTGATAGGAATAGAGATTATGCTGAATAGCGCCATTCTTGTATTTGTTGCGGGATCGAACTATTGGGGCAAGGCCGATGGGCAGGTTTTTGCACTCATGATCATCGCTATGACAGCAGCCGAAGTCTCTTTGGCACTGGCGTTGGTCGTCTATCTTCACAGGAGAAACGACACGGTAAACGTGGATGAATTCAGGGAGTTAAGAGACTAACTTACAGCATCACCATCCTAATTTTTTTAGCTATTAAGAGGTTGGAAGAGTGAAAGTAGCCCTTATCTTTATAATCCTGCTGCCATTGCTTGGGGCGGTTTTCAATATCCTGCTGGGACGAATCATTTCCCGTCGGGCGGTTGAGGTTATCGCCTGCTCCGTTATCTGGGGCAGTTTTGTCGCCGCCCTGTCTGCTGCGGGCATCTATTCGGGTTCCATTGTGATTGAGGCCGGTCCCTGGCTTATGTTATTTGATCTCAATGCTCCGTTTTCCTTCTACCTCGATCCGCTTTCGCTCTCACTCTGCCTGATGATCACCTTTGTCTGCGGCTTGATTCATCTCTACTCCATCGGCTATATGCAGGATGATCCCGGCTATATACGATATTTTGCTTTGCTTAACCTGTTTACTGGAGCGATGCTGGTTTTGGTGCTGGCCGAAAATCTGCCCTTACTTTATCTCGGATGGGAGGGGGTTGGATTTTGCTCATACGCCCTGATTGGTTTCTGGTACAAGGAAACAAAGAATGCCACCGCAGGCCGCAAAGCTTTTATCGTTACCCGAATCGGCGATATCGGTCTGGCTATCGCCATTGTCTGGATGTTTATGCTCTTTGATACTCTTTCCATCACCCAGATTAACCAGCTGGGTAACTCTGTCAGCCTGGGTGTAATCACCGCAATCGGCCTCCTGCTTTTGCTGGGGGCAATGGGTAAATCGGCGCAAGCACCGCTGATGGTCTGGCTGCCCGACGCCATGGCCGGTCCGACTCCGGTGTCAGCCCAGATTCACGCTGCGACCATGGTTACTGCCGGGGTGTATCTACTGATGCGCATGTTTCCCCTGATTCAGCTTTCAACAGTTGTCGTCGCCGCCATAGCCGTGACCGGTGTGTTCACCGCCTTTTACGGGGCAACCTGCGCCTTGGCTGAACGTGATTTAAAACGGATTCTGGCCTATTCAACCATCAGTCAGATCGGCTATATGATGCTTGC
Source organism: Desulforhopalus sp. (assembly GCA_049645845.1). GTDB lineage: Bacteria > Desulfobacterota > Desulfobulbia > Desulfobulbales > Desulfocapsaceae > Desulforhopalus_A. The sequence continues at coordinate 12,995 of JBARUR010000278.1, forward strand.
CGTCGGCAGTGGGGCAATTACCGCCGCGACTTTTCATCTCATTATCCACGCCTTTTTTAAAGCTCTTCTTTTTCTGGGGGCCGGATGCATCATCAATGCCATGCACCATGAGCAGGATATTTTTCGCATGGGCAACCTTAGACGCAGATTGCCGGGCGTTTTCTGGCCTTTTCTGGCTGGTGCTCTTTGTCTTGCCGGAGTACCGCTGACAGGCGGATTTTTCAGTAAGGACAGTATTCTGATAGCAACCTGGGCCCAGGGCGGAATATTATTTGAAACCCTTTATATTGTGGCATTGTTCACAGTTTTTCTGACTGCCGCCTATACCTTCAGAATGCTCTTCCTTGTCTTTGGCGAACGCGAAACTGCTATGCAACAGCCGCGGCAGGAAAGGCCGCATGCACAAGTGCAATCGCTGCCCCGCATCATGGAAGTTATCCTTATTCCATTAGCTTTGCTCAGTCTTGCAGGAGGATTGTTCAACCTTCCTGCCAATTTGGGCAGCGGCCTGCTTGATTCTTTTCTGGCACCTCTCAGTGGAGAAGGCAAACATCTCTCCCATGCAGCTGAATTCATCCTGCAGGGTATCGCTTCTCTTGTTGCCTTGGCCGGAATAGGTGTCGCCTGGTTTTACTATGGCCGAAAGCGGCGCGAGCGCCTTATTGCCCGCGCGGAACACCAGCAGAACCAGCCGTCCGGAGTGATCGCTTTTCTGCAGGCGGGCTGGTTTTTTGACAAGCTCTACTATTTCCTTTTTATCCGCCCTTTTAAATGGTTGGCGACTTTTCTCTGGGAACGGGTAGATGAAGGTGTCATTGACGATTCACTGGACTGGATGGCCCTCACCTTCGGGCGCAGCGGACAATTTTTCGGCAGATGGGGCAGCGGCCGGATTTCCGTCTATATGCTGAGTCTTGTTTGCGGTGCTGCGCTGATGATCGTCTGGTTCGCCTGGGAGGTCTTATGACAACCTTTCCCGTACTGACAGTTCTGGTTCTGCTGCCGATGGCAGGGGCTCTTTTGCTTATTCCCTTTGGAAAGAAGGTCTCGGCTGCGAAATTTATCGCTCTTGCGATTGCCCTGCTGGAGCTGGCTATCGCCTGCTGGACATGGTCTGCCTCAGGCAGTCAGCCGCCGAATGGAGCCCCGCCCGGGTTCTTTCTGTTTGAGGACTTTTCCTGGATAGCTGCTCTCGGTATCCGGTTTACCCTGGGTATGGATGGCCTCAGCCTGTTAATGGTGATAATGACCGCACTCCTGACGATCATTACTCTGCTGGTATCCTGGCGCTCTATTACCCATCGCCCTGTCCTGCATTACATAATGCTGTTGGTTATGGAGTGCAGTATCGTCGGCGTATTTCTGGCCCTTGACCTCTTTCTATTCTATCTATTCTGGGAGTTGATGCTGATCCCGATGTTTTTCCTGATCGGCATCTGGGGCCATGGCCGCAAAATTTATTCGGCCATTAAATTTTTTGTTTTTACCCTGGCCGGTTCCCTGCTCATGCTGCTTGCCATCATCGGCATTTACCTGATCCACGGAAGCCAGACCGGCACATATACCTTCAACCTGAACACCTTAATCGAAACCAATCTGGATCCTGCTATTGGTTTATGGCTTTATGGTGCCTTTTTGTTGAGCTTTGCAATAAAATTTCCGCTGGTGCCCTTCCATACATGGCTGCCCGATGCCCATACCGACGCCTCTACGGCAGGAAGCATCGATCTGGCCGGACTGCTGTTGAAAACCGGAGCTTACGGGTTGATTCGCTTTGGCTATCCCCTCTTCCCCGAAGCAGCCAAAACACTGACGCCGCTGCTGTTGGTCATGGCGGTGGCCGGCATCATTTATGGATCATGGATAGCCTTTGCCCAAAAAGATATGAAGCGCCTGGTTGCCTACTCCTCGATAGGGCATATGGGGTTCGTAGCTCTTGGTATTGCCGCCTGGACACCGATTGCCTTAAGTGGTTCAATTATTCTGATGGTCAGCCACGGCGTAACCACCTCGGCACTTTTTGCCCTGGTCGGCATGCTGGCGTCCAGGACAAAGACTCGAGAAATCAGTGCCTATGGAGGCCTTTGGGGAAATGTTCCTGTCCTTTCCTGTTTTTTTATGCTCTTTGCCATGGCCTCAGCCGGATTGCCCGGTCTCAATAACTTTGTCGGAGAATTTTTGATCCTGGCCGGATCCTATAAGGTTGAAGTCGCCCGGATAGCCACCCTGTTTGCGTTTCTTGGCCTGATCCTGTCACTTATCTATACGGTGCGCCTGCTGCAGGAAATATTGTTTCAGCAAGCAAGAGAGCCGCAAATTATGGCGACGATGACTGATTTAACCTCCCTGGAAATCGTAACTCTTGCGATTCTGGGCTTTGCCGTATTTTTCATAGGGCTTTACCCTGGACCGCTGCTTGACGTATTGACAATACCGGTGAACATTTTGACAGGAGGAGTACCGTGACTCTGGTTGATCTCTGGATAGCCTTTCCTCTGCTCATTCTGGCAGTCGGAGCAATATTGGCACTGATCCTAGGCGCGATAACGCACGCTCAAAAGGCAGTTTTGATCCTTGCGATCATCGCCTCAGCCGGTTCTGGAATATGGGCAATGCAGACACCTGCTGCTCTCCTCGCCCCTACCCTGAATCTTTCAGCTGTCGGTCTTACCCGCCTGTTCACAGTATGTTTCACCTCTATGTCTGCCGCAGTACTTGTTCTTTCCCATAGATACAATATCCACCGCAAAATACGCGGAGAAGAATATTCAGCCACGATCCTGTTCACCACTTTCGGCATGGTGGCACTGGCCTCCGCTACAGATCTGCTGATCCTCTTTCTTGGGCTGGAAACCTTGACCTATGGCTTCTATATCCTGACGGCTATCGACCGGGAACGACCGGTATCCGGAGAAGCGGGACTTAAATACCTGTTGTTGGGATTGCTCAGTTCAACGTTTATGGTATTCGGCATTGCTCTCTTATATTGTGTGGCGGGAACATTAAAGATCGATGAAGTGATGCGTCTTACACTGACAGGCACTGCCGATAATCCAATCACCTTAGCCGGATGGGCCTGCATACTGATCGGTATGGCTTTCAAACTCTCGCTGGTTCCGGCTCATCTCTGGACCCCTGATGTTTATGACGCTGCACCCGCACCTGTGGTTGCATTTATTTCAGGTGGTTCAAAAGGTGCTGCAATTCTGCTGCTGATCCTGCTTTTGCCGCATGCAGTGGACACAACAATCCTGCGTATTCCCCTGTATGTCCTGGCCCTGCTTTCCATGCTGGTGGGAAATCTTGCGGCATTGCTCCAAAACCGCATTCGCAGGATGCTGGCCTATTCCTCAATAGCCCAGATGGGATATGTAGCACTGGCGCTGATCAACTACTCGGATGAAGGGATACAAGCTGCGGCTTTTTATGCTATCGCCTACGGTATAATGAGTGTGGCAGCCTTTGGTGCCATAGGTGTACTTGAAGCTAACGGATGCGGTGAAAGTCTTGATGATTATCAGGGCCGTGGATTTACCCATCCGATTGCAGCCGGAGTGCTGGCCATTTCGATGTTTTCACTGGCAGGCATTCCACCTTCAGTGGGTTTCACTGGTAAATTCCTTATTTTCTCCTCTGCTCTTCGTGCGGGTGAAAACGTTCTTGCAATTATTGGTATCCTTACCGCAGCCATATCTGTTTACTACTATCTGCGGGTTGTGGCGGTTCTGTATCTGCACCAATCCGAAAAGAAAAACCGGGAGAAGATCAATATCTTTGAAACGGCAGTTCTGGGAATTTCTTCCGTTCTTATAGTTTTTCTAGGCCTCTTCCCTTCACAGTTGCTGGAATTTTTAAAGACGCAGCTGTTTTAAAGCCAATTTCTGTTTTTCGAATTATCTCCGGTTTTGATCATAGTTATCTGGTGATTCGAATCTGGGATGGGCGGGTTTAGAACCCTCCCCTACACCTGATTCTGTATTTTGGCTGGGATCTACTAATTGTGGTGACACAAGCGCCGGTCCGGGTCATATTTTGGATTACCTCTCAACCGACCCATAATTTAAATCGAAGGCAACGTAAGGGCGGGTTTAGAACCCGCCCTTTTACAATTCCGATTCAGGATTAAACCCGGGAATGTAACTACTACTTAACGACACCGCAAGCTATGCGGGCCCCGCCGCCACCCAATTTTTCTGGAGTATCAGAATAGTTGTCACCGCCTTGATGGATAATGATGGCATGACCCTTCAGCTCAGACAATTTTATCCTGGGTGCCAATACCGGATATGTTGCTGCCCCTGAAGAATCGACATAAAGCGCAGGTAAATCTCCTTTATGACCTTTTTCATAAGGACCTTTGTGGCTGCCTGTTTTATCCGGATCATAATGACCACCGGCTGCCAGTCCAGGGACCATCTTGCCGTCTTTCTCACCTGGACCGCACTCGCCTTTTTCATGAACGTGGAATCCATGCATTCCAGGTAGAAGCCCTGATAATTCAGGGGTAAAAAGGGTGCCATAATCTGTATCACTTACCGTAACAGTACCAATTGTTTCTCCGGTGCCTTCATTTGTCAGTTTATGCATATCTACCGTTTCTCCAGCCCATACAACCGGAATGGCAATCATTGTAAAAATGAAAAATATGATTGTATATTTTGCTTTCATGTTTCACCTCCGTGTAATTTGATTGATCTTCGGACAACGAATTCAGGATGAAGTAACGTTGTGTTTATTTGTATAATGTTCCCTCAGCAGGTCATCTCCCCAGTCTCGTCTTGTGTCACGCCAGACGCTATGAATATGATTGGCATTATTCTGAGTATTATCGTACTCCACCAAAAAGCTTGGCCCGTGCAGGCGATAGTAATGCGGCCCACCCGGTTGTTCTGAACCGGCCCAGGCAAAATGAATGGAACCAAGTCCCTGCCTGTCGATGTCATCCATCTGATTGTCGGCCGGTTCGGGGGCCATTCGACCAAGATATACGCCAATCAGTTGCAGTAGAACCTGCTGCTGATACAATTCTAAAGCGGAAACAGCAATACCGACAGGATCGTCCAGCCGTACGCGGGGATCCCATCCGGTAATAATATCCGGAGGCGCTGTTTTATTGATTACAGCAATATCGAGTTGACTTTCATTAAGTGTTTCCAGAAGCTGCCGGGCCACATCTTCTTCCTGAGGTAAAGTTCTGAACCCTTGTAACGGACCCTCGGGTACACGTGCCGGATTAGCCCCGAAAAAATGCGGACTGTAGGCAATCTTACATGAATCAACAACCAGGAAATTAACTGACAGATGATGCCCTTCAAGCCGCCAACCCCAGGCAGAATCGCTTGACGGGTCGCCAAAGATTGTCACAAAATAACAATCCGGACTTCTGGCATGGTGGCCGGAAGAACCTTCCATATCACCGAGCACCTTTTCAAGGCTCATGATGTTCAAAGCTGTACTATTACCTCCGCGACTCAACCCGCTAGCCAAAAGAGCAAGTGCACGCCGTTGCTGACTGCTGTCCATCTCAGAGAAAGGCAGCCCCCGGCGAGGTACGGGACGATAATCCCAGTTCAAGCGCTCCTCATCACCTACATTGAAAACGGCGCGTCGTCGCTGCTCCGGCTTCAGGTCGCCGAGAAAGGCGGTTGCCGCCAGAATCATCTGTTTTGCTGTCTCCGGTGCTTCAGCCTTCTGTGTATCCTTTGTCGGATGGGAGATATGCATGGCTTGCTCCATTGTTTAAATATTTCCTTTTCCAATACAGATCGAATCCTTCTTAGATGCCCTCTGTCTTTTTGATCAGGATTAGGTCCGAGGATATCGGAAAGTCATCCTTAAATAGCAATTTAAATATAAAATCATCAAAAATCATGCCAAAGCCTGAGTCTGTCGATGTAGCATTGAAAATAGAAGATTAAAACTAAATAAGAAAAGGAGCGCTCAAGAAACATTTAATTAAACATAACTAACCGTAATAAATAAGTATTCACATCAACTGCTCTAACCTTCTCCTTGACATTATAATTGACATGACCAGACACAATACCTAGCTTCCAAGATGATCATTTCATGTTATGGAGGCCATCTGAATTTTAGCCGTGGATATGTTGTGAACTTTTAAATTAGGTAATGAGCAGGACTATGTTTATTTCAGCAGCACAGTGGAAAAGCAGACTAACAACGTGCATTATCTTGGTGATTGCAGTTGTACTTTTACCCGCGTGTAATGGAGAAGAACCTCAATTCGACGATCAGCCCAAGCCTGTCCAATGGTTAAAAGTCGAACCGGTAGATCATTCTGCCAAACGTATTTTATCAGGAGTTCTCCAACCGATAGAGAATGCGGATCTCAGTTTTGAAGTAGGAGGAAAAATTGAAAACATATTTGTAGAACCAGGCGACCTTGTTCAAGAAAATGAAATCTTGGCCACTCTTGACGAAACAACGTTTCAGTTGAATGTCCAACAGAAAAAAAGCCAGCGGCAGGAGGCACTGGCTCAACTGGTATCGGCTAAAAGTAATTTCGAACGAAAAAAGAATCTGCTTGATTCGGGTGCCGTTTCAGAACTGGAATACGAGAGGAGCAAGTCAACATACAAATCCACCCTTAACCAGGTACAGTCGCTGGAAGCCCAGCTGGATATTGCCCAAAAAAACCTGGATGACACTGATTTGCTTGCTCCTTATGCCGGCCGTATCAGCGATCGTTACATGGAACCCTCGCAACAAGTGCAGGCTGGAGTTCCGGTTGTGCGGATAATCAGTCTTGAAGGTCTGGAAGTGTCTGTATCTATACCTGAAACTTTCGTCCAAAATCTGGCAACCGGGGAAATGCACAGGGTCCATTTTCCGGCCTATCCAGAGATGGTCATTCCTGCCGAACTGACGGAATTATCATTTCAGGCTGATGGAGCTGGCGGTTTTCCTGCAATTCTGCAATTGGAAGAAACACCGGAAAAACTAAAAGCAGGTATGACTGCCGAAGTCACTCTTATCTTAAAAAAGATGGCTTTATCGGAAGAAAACAACAACCCTTTTAAGATTCCATTAACTGCAATTGTGCAGGAGGATGGATTGAGCTTCTCGGTATTCCTGTTCAATGAACAAAAACATATTGCTTCTAAAACTCCAGTTCAGATAAGCAAGTTTTCCCAGAATACAGCACAGGTTACTTCAGGGCTGAAGGAAGGAGATATTTTGATTTCCCACGGTGCTTCTTTTTTGCATGACGGACAGGCGGTGACACTGATTGGTGTCGGACCGGATTTGTATCAGGAGTAAACAGCTTAATATGGAAATACTTAAATAATCATGGCAGATGATACGACCGAAAAAACACCGACCAGCATATCCTCTATAGCATTTAAGTACCGCAGGCTGGTCTTAGTCATCGTAGGCGCCCTGATGCTCTACGGTTTTTGGAGTTATTTCGATTTGCCTGCCCGTGAAGACCCCGAAATTACAATTCGCCAGGCAATGGTGCAAACACGTCATCCCGGTCTTCCACCTGACAGGGTAGAGTTGCTGATCACAAAAACCCTGGAAGAAGCGATTATTCAACTTCCGGAAATCGAAGAAATCCGTTCATCTTCACTTCCCGGTCTTTCTATCATTCATGTGGAAATCCTTGATCGCTATACCAACCTGGAACAGATCTGGGATGATTTACGCCAGAGAATCGATACTGTACGTTCCGATCTGCCTAACGGAACGCTTCCTCCCGAAGTAGACGACCGTTTCGGAGATGTTGCCGTTATCACAATGGCAATGACGGCAGAAGGGTATATGATGGGCACCATGTTCGATCATGCCCAGCATGTCCGGGATATGCTTTACTCGGTGGAAGGTGTGGAAAGCATCGAGATTCTCGGCGTGCAGGAAGAGCGTGTTTTTCTCGAGTTTTCAACTGTCAAACTCGCGCAGATGGGGATTTCTCCTGAGCAGCTGGCACAAATCCTTCAGCAGGAAAATGTCATTCATCCCGGTGGTATTATCGATACGACCGAGCGGCAGTTTTTGATTGAACCAAGCGGCAACTTTCTCAACCTCGAAGATATCCGAAACACCCTTTTAACTCTTCCGGGGCAGCAACGACCTGTACCCTTACGCGATGTCTTAGACGTTTCTTACGGGACAGTTGATCCTCCTGTAAGAACCGTCTACTTCAATGGCAAACCGGCCTTAATGTTTGCCATAACAATGCGGGATAACGCCAATATCCTCGACTTTTCTCCCCGCGTGAAAGAAAAAATTGAACAATTGGAAAAACTCCTGCCGGCCGGATATCAACTTCAAATAGCTACATACCAGGCCAAACAGGTCTCAAATGCTATCAATGGTGTGACTTTCAGTGTCTTACAGACACTTGGAATAGTTTTGGTGATTGTCATTCTTTTTCTGGGACTCCGAACCGGACTGATCGTTGGTGGAATAGTCCCTTCCGTCATGCTCATAACCCTCGCCGTCATGAATTTCACCGGCATAGATCTTGAACGTATGAGTCTTGCTACCTTGATCATATCCCTCGGTTTATTGGTAGACAACGGAATCGTTATTGCTGAAGATTTCATTCATCGACTGGAATCCGGGGAAACCCGAAAAGAAGCCTTGGGAGAAACCGGGAGAGAACTGGCAGTGCCGCTTCTCACCTCTTCATTGACCACGATCCTGGTTTTTATGCCGCTGATACTTGCTGAACATATGGCAGGGGAATATACCCGTTCGATCTCCCTGGTTATTTTGATCACTTTAAGTGTCTCTTGGTTCATTGCCTTGATGGTTACTCCAATCTTTTGTTTTTATTTTGCGAAAAGCAGTGTTCAGAAAGAGAAAGAAAAGAATAAGAAGGAAAAACAGCCATTTTCTGACAGATTATTCAGCTTTATGAACCATCGGTATCAGTGGCTGCTTGTCCGTATTTTGAAAAATAGAATTTTTTTCCTCATTCTTATTGCTGCTGCACTCATCGGAACATTCTTTATCTTCCAAGTGATAGAATCAGAGTTTTTCCCTGATTCAGATCGTACACAGATCCTCGTTTATATTGATTTACCGGCAGATGCGTCGGCTACGGCAACAGACCAGGCGCTACGGGAAATAATGACATATGTAACAGATAGAAATCGTTTTCCGCATATAGAGGACGCGACAGGATATGTCGGCTTCGGCGGCCCCCGTTTTGTTCTTTCTTTAACCCCGGTAGATCCGACCAGCAACAAAGCCTTTATGGTAATCAATGTAGACAAAGCAAAACATATGGAGCCGCTGGCCGATCGTCTTCGCCAAGGGTTTCTTGATGAGTTTCCAGACCTTCGCGCAAGGGTGATGCGCATGTTCCTTGGACCGACCGATTCCAGCATTATTGAGATCCAGGTTAAAGGACCGGATGCAGATTTCATATACCAGACCGCATTGAAAATAGAAGATATCCTGAGAAATATCGAGGATACCATCGACATCCACAATGACTGGGAGGGTTATCTGACCCACCTGAAAGTCGAAATCGACCAACAGCGGGCACAGCGGGCAGGTGTGACTTCGGCCATGATTGCCCGTGCCCTTCAACGTTACTATTCAGGTGAGATTTTTTCAGAATTCCGGGATGGTGATGATGTATACCCCATCATGCTGCGCGCCGGAAATGTTGACCGGCACGATCCTAAGAGCATCGGTGCACTCAACGTCTTTTCGGAGACGACAGGACAAACGGTACCGCTGTATCAGGTTGCAAATATTGAGCTATTTAATGATTTCGCCCGACGTGAACGGGAAAACCTGCTCCGGACTGTTACCATCAAGGCTCATAATCTCCGCCTGACGGCCCAGCAGCTCAAACCTTTAATTGAGGATGAAATTGAGCAACTGCGACAATCTTTACCTCCAAATTACCACATCGAATATGACGGGGTCATTCAGGAAGCCGAAGATGCGCAATCAGCCCTCCAGGCAAATCTTCCTCTGGCATTAGGCCTGATTTTTATCGTAATGATCTGGCAATTTAATTCTTACAGACGCACAGCTATTGTTTTTATCACCCTGCCTTTGCTGATTATCGGCGGCCTGTTGGGATTATTGATTTTTGCAGCACCTTTTAGTTTTATGGTGACCCTCGGCTTTTATGCTTTGGCCGGAATTCTGGCCAATAACGCTATCGTCCTCATTGATCGCATCGATATTGAACGTCGCCAGCAGGAATCAGGGAATGATTGGGACGCAGTTGTTTCCGCCTCTGTGCGCCGTCTGCGACCTATAATTATGTCTACGGTGACGACTGTTCTCGGACTGATGCCCCTGATCATTTCCCGGGACGTTCTTTTTTATGGAATGGCTGCTGCGATCGCCACAGGATTAACCGTGGGTACAGTTCTAACATTGGGACTTGTCCCTGTACTTTATACCTTCTTCTTTAGTATCAAAGAGCCTGAAAATGGGCAAAACAATAAAAAGAAGGAGTCGCTGGCATGATTCGCTGCATCACTTTTTTTCTCCTGAGTGCTTTACTTGCAATTTCCGGATGTACAGTAGGTCCTGATTACCAGGGACCTCCAGAGATAGATATTGACAGTTGGTATCTTGAGAACCCTGAAACAGATCGTAGCCTCCGGCAGCCGATTGATCCGCTTTGGTGGAAAAACTTTAATGACCCCATACTCGATGAGCTTCTTATACTCATTGCGCAGGAAAATTATTCTTTACGCATAGCTGTGGCTCAAATAGAGCGCGTTCGAGGCGCTCTCCGTGTTGCACAGGCGGGCTTTTTTCCCGCTCTATCAGGAGAGGCATCCTATCAGCGTTCGCGGCGAAGCGAAAATTCGGAATTCGGACAGTTTCCCGGAATAGACATGAACAATGAAACCTGGCAGGCCGGTTTTGATGCAAGCTGGGAACTCGATTTATTTGGCCGAACCCGCCGTCAGGTCGAGAGCGGGGAGGCTATGCTGGATGCAGCTGTTTACGGCCGCCATGATGCGCTTATATCCATACAAGCCGAAGCTGCTCGAATATATATGGAATTTCGTGCCGCACAGGCTCTGACGAATATTGCTGTAAAACAGGCGCAGCTGCAGGAAGAGACAGCCGAACTGATAGAAAAACAGGTTAAAGAAGGCCAGGCGAGTGAATATCAACTGGCCCGCATTCAGGCACTGGCCACAAGGACCCGCTCACAGATACCCCAAAGCAGAGCTCAAGCAAAGGCTGCCGTTTATGGATTGGCATTGCTCGCCGGAAAACCACCCGAAGCGATGGCTTACCTTCTTGAAACAGAAGCCCCCCTACCCCTTGTCAAAGACCCGGTGCGTGTCGGCCTACCCAGTGAAATGCTGCGCCGGCGCCCCGACATCCGGCAAGCAGAAAGAATGCTTGCTGCCCGGAACGCTGATATAGGTGCAGCTATTGCCAATTTATTCCCATCGGTCAGTCTTACCGGCAGGATCGGTTTTGAAAGCCAGAGTTTTGGTAATTTGATCGACACAGCAAGCCGAACCTGGCTTGTCAATCCATTCATACAGATTCCTCTCTTTAATCGCGGAGAACTGCGAGCACAAATCGCCATCGCCGAAGCGGATGAACGAATAGCTCTTCTACAGTACGAGCAGGCGGTTTATAGCGCATTACAGGAGGCACAGGAATCTCTTACTTACTATGCCGAAAACCTCGACAGTCTGGTTTTACAGCAAAAGTCTCTCACCCATACAGTCAAAATGGAAAAACTGGCAAATATCCGCTATAGAGCGGGAGAAGATGACCTCCTTAACCTCAGCGATGCCCAGGAACAATTGCTGCAAAGCGAGCAGCAAGTCGTCAAGACGCGCCTTGCCGCCCTGACTGCTCT
>JBARUR010000279.1:0-3458 GCA_049645845.1 Desulforhopalus sp.
ATTCTGGCACTCTGGCTTGCCTCATCTTTGTTTTTTGTTATAGAGGTATATTCTATTTGTGCATCATAATTTGAGGGACTGGTTTGTAAGAAATGTTTGTATACATCTTCAGTCTTTGGATCATTCTATCAGGAAGAGTCTAAATCTCTGATATCCAGTCAAATTGATGCTTGCCAAGGGACATCTCCTCTTCCATTGAAGCTCAATGTGCCGCCCAAGATATCTGAGAAATCTCCTGTCTGTAACCACTTATTTCGGTTATAATATTTTCAAAATATGTGAACTTTGAATTCAGCTTATAAGAGCTAAAAGCAGACTTGTCCCCTTCTCTTTTCCTGCTACAAACGAGTATTGGTGCTGCATTCATGATCGTTGCAGTTGTTGCTTTTTACAAATTGGGGCACATTTAGTTTAAAACATATGATAAAGCTATTTCGTGGGCAAAAGCGATCCCTGGAAGGACAATAACTGGATTATCAGATGAAAATTTATTTGAAACAAAAAAATGAGAACAGAACAGACAGAACAGTCTAGGATAAGGCGATATACCGACACGTGGGGCGGGAAAAACTATGGTTGCTATCCCATTAGAATACCAGGGCAATCTTTAAAAGAAAAGCTAGACGCTTCAGATTTATGGGAACTCAGAAAAACAGAACAACATATTGACGAGAGAAATGATAATCAATGTGATATCCACAGGGGCAGTGATTTCTCTTATAAGCATTGTGCTACAGGTAACGTCATTAATGTTTACATGACAAAATCGAGAACTGGGAAAACAGTAAACTGGGAATTTCATTGCTACTTTGAGGGTGACATATTTTTTTAATTTATAATAACAAATTAAAAATTCAAAAAACCAAAGATCGGACGCTTCGGCTGGCGTTAGCAAAACAGGAAAAATTGATTATGGGTAGTGATTGGGATTACATCAATGAACACATGGGAGGTCATGATGAAGATGGCATGCCTAATTTTATGAGTGAACCAGGATTTGCAGATGATGATCATGAAACTAAAATGCCGATGTTGCCAGACAGGAAACCAATCCTGAAACATAAAAATGGATTTATTGTTGACGATCAAAATTGGGAAAGTTCAGCTAAAAAGAACAAGAAAGCACTTTATGAAGAGTCTCTATTTGACACTTTAAACGAAGTAAAAAATTATGCAATGAAGTACCCGGGCACATGTTTTACCAGGAATCCAAAAGGTCATGGATATATCATCAAAAAGTTTACTAATACCTCAAACAACATACCGAAACATTTGGAAAATATTAAAAATGGCAAGCCTCCAAGATCTCATTTCCCCTGGGAGGGAAGAGAAGTTGCCCAATTAACAAAATCTTTCAATTCAGGGAAACAAATATACGAAATTGCAATTGAATTTGAGCGGAGTCTCTTATCAATAGTTGCCAAGCTTAACAAGCTTGGCCTGATAACAACCGAAGAACACCAAAAAATGATTCACAACCCGGAATTTCAACCATCTTGCAATAAGTTGTTCGAAGTTTTCATGAACAACTCTTATGTTGCAGTTAATTTATTATCCCGGTTTTATCCATTTGATAAAGCTTTGATTAACAAATATGCGACTATCTTAAATTTCCAAGAATTGAGTAGTAGTGAATATATCAAGTGGGACAGTACATTAATCGAAAAATATGCTGATAGATGGAATTGGTACAAGCTTAGCAACAACAAGTCGTTACCATGGAGCGAACCCTTGATCCGAAAATATGAAAATTTATGGACATGGGGATACTCTAAAGAAAGAAAAGAACCTGCCTATGATGGTATGGGTGGGAATTTTATATATACAGACTACTATTATGGGCTCAGCAACAATGAATCAATACCATGGACTGAGTCCATTATCGAGAGATATAAAGACAAATGGAGTTGGGTGGTTGGGGTTGGAAGTAAATGGACCGCTCCTCAACGTGCAAAAGAACTTATCTTTACCAATAATAAATCACTGCCGTGGAGTGAAACGCTAATTGAAAAATTTATCGAGAAGTGGGATTGGGGTTTCCTAAGCTGTAGCGAATTTCTACCGTGGAGTGAAAAATTAATCGAAAAATTTGATAACAAATGGGACTGGTATTCGTTAAGCACCAACGAAGACTTTCCCTGGAGTGAAACATTTATTGAAAAATATGAGGACAGTTTGAAGTGGAACTGGCTTAGCAAAAATGAGGCTCTTCCCTGGACCGATGCATTTATCGAAAAATATAAAAATGAATGGATCTGGAGTGACCTTAGCAGCAATAGATCATTACCATGGAGCGAAGCTCTTATTGAACAATATAAAGACAAATGGAATTGGGATAATCTTAGCTATAATAGATCATTACCATGGAGTGAGGCTCTTATAGAAAAATATAAATCCGAACTTAAACACTTCTGGAATTTAAGCGAAAACGAGTCTTTACCATGGAGTGAATCTCTTATTGAGCGATATAAAGATAAATGGGATTGGGGGGGCGATCATACTGGCGGTCTCAGTAGCAATGAGGCATTACCATGGAGTGAAGAATTAACAGAAAAATATATCGACAAATGGAACTTTGGGGAAGATAAACAGGGCGGCCTAAGTAGCAATGAAGCATTACCATGGAATGAAGCTTTCTTTGAGAAATATATCGATAAGTGGCTCTTTTATGCCGAAGACTGTTGGGACGATTTTAGTATACATGGCGGAATTAACAAAAATCGTTCCTTGCCATGGAGCGCAACATTTATCGAAAAACACAAAGACAAATGGGTATGGGACTATCTCGCAGACAATGAAGGATTACTATGGGATGAAAATCTCATAGAAGTGTTCATTTCCTGTCAATGTTATCCGCCACAAAAAAATAAAGAAGTTCACAAGTTGATCAAAAATTTAAATTATTCACATGTACAGGTTATCTTAGATAATCACAATATCAGTTAACGTAAAATGAGATTATTTAGCTTGACTCGACGTTACAGAATCCATTGATAACCTTGGATATATTAAAATAATCACCCAGAAGAGCTAGGGTTCGTTCGACTTAAGACTATTTTTTCATTGTTGGTATAGAATCTTCAATTGAAAAACTGCGAAACACATATGGACTGTTTTAGGATAGATAGAGACAGATTTTCTCCATGCGTCAGAGTAAAAGATTACTATTGTACCTTTTGTTCTTGATAGACTAAATGCCTATCAGAAAATTAACTGCTTCCCGTACAAGAAATTTCCAGAATATATTCACTGGTCTCTTCCGCAAAAGTGTCAGGCAGCATGCAAGATACTAACTGATTGTCGGTCAGTATCGGGCTGAAACCGAATAGCCAGAAGTGGTCCCCATTCTTCGACCATGGGATCTTTAAATTAAGTTGTGTTCCGTAGCTCCGGTTTTGGGTTGGCACCCCTCCCCCCGCGGGGGGAGGGGTGCGGCCTTTTTAAATTATTGATTTCAG
>JBARUR010000280.1:0-15158 GCA_049645845.1 Desulforhopalus sp.
GTCCCTTCCGATTTCAAGGAAATAGTCGTACACCTGAATGAATTCCTCGCACCGATTGTTGCAGTGCTCATAATCGGCAAACATTTCAGCCAAAACTGGGTAGCTCCTGGTCCATGGACATGATCTACCCTTTCTTTGATGGCTAGACGAAATGGCTTATCAGGAACCATCTTATTTTCTGAAAATGCTTTTCGGTATAGTATTGCCAGTAAACATCTCTTCTCCTTTAACAATTCAAAATGGTCTTAGATAGTCGAGATTAACTTTTGTCTCAAACTTAACTGTTGTTTGTCCCCATTGATTGCGGGCATTGCTGGCAAATAACATTCTTTCTTTAGATTGACATTTGCAAAAATGGTTGACAAATAATACAATATGCACAATAGTGGCAGTCGTTGTATCGTTTATTTTCGGCTGGTAATGCTAAGACTGCCTCTTAACCACCACCAATAATTCATTCACACTTAGTCTGAGGTATAAATGAACCAAAATCCGTGGGAAATCAATCCAGAGCTTACCAAGGAACGTATTGTGACTGTTGCAAGCATAATCGCTAATATCAGAGGCGAAGTTATTGACAGACATGATGAAGAACTTGGTGATACCCCACTCTCGTTGGGGACGAGGGCATACGAATGTTCTAGGTCTCGGATAATCTCTGTTGCAGATATGAAGATTCTTCCTTGGCTCAAGGTCATTACACCAGAAGGCAGGTTTACCTTTAGTATCGGTAACACCCCTGTGCGATTTTCACGAAATGACCCAAAGTGCCTCCCCGATCGAAAAATGATAAGGTCGCCTGAAGCGGCAAGACAGCTAACTCTTTTCGAGAACCATACCTATGCTGATTTACGTTGGTTTATAGTTTTTGATACTTTCTATAAAACAGCAGCAGATAATGTGTACTGTGTGGCTTACGACAAATATAAGAGAATTGTCTGCCAATGGGATATTCCGTTGGACGGTACTGTACCTATGATGTCAGACATGAACGTACCTCTACCACAGGCCATAGATGTTGAAGAAGCCAATGTCACTTTAAAAATAAAACCGATGTTGAAAGTTGTTAAAGATGGGAAGTAATACATTTCATGGAGACAAACTCAGGCTTGCACGGCTTCTTAACGGGTATACTCAACAGAAGCTTGGTGAGCTTGTTTCTACCACCAGACAATATATTCATCAGCTTGAAAGTGATCTAAAACTGCCCGCTGATGATGTGCTCGCTGCCCTGTGCGAATCCCTTAAAGTAACTGAATCATTTTTCGGAAAACCTTTAGGAAATGATGTCAAATTAGAGCAATGTCATTTCCGTAAAAGAAAAACGACACCAGTAGGGCTTGCTAACCGGGTACTTGCATATAGCACAATATTCGAAGAATTTATAAAATTTCTTCAAAATCATCTTGAGTTTCCATTACCAAATTTTCCTGAAGTTGATCAACAAGAAGGGCCATACACAAACCACCAGATTGAGCGATTGGCTGAGAGATGTCGAAAACAATGGGGGTTGGGTATTGATACACCAATAAAAAGCATAATCAATGTTCTTGAAAACCAAGGCGTGATCATAACCGAATATGTTGGTGTATCTGATAAAGTTGATGCACTGTCCGTAAACCGAAAATTTCCGATGATTGTCAGAAATAACGCAAAGGAAAGTGTTTGCAGAAAAAGATTTGATCTCGCCCATGAATGTGGTCACTTCGTTTTACACGAGGGTATCGAAACCGGAGATAATGTATCGGAACAAGAGGCGGATAAGTTTGCTAGCGCCTTTTTATTTCCTAGAGTTGCCTTCGATAAAGAATTTCCAAATTTTTCTCATGTAACTCGGTTAAACTGGCCTAAGATATATGAATTAAAAATTAGGTGGGGAATGAGTGCTAGAGCTATAATATACCGTGCTAATTACCTGAAACGAATAACTGCCCAGCAATATAGGTCAGCCAATGTATACCTCAACCGTTCTGGTCAAAGTAAGGTTGAGCAACTTGATGACATTATTGCCCCTGAAAATCCTACACTTTTGGTCAAATCTGTTCGGTTGCTTCAGGATCACTTAGGTATATCATTCAATGACATTGCTGATGAATTAGGTGTTGATCCATCTTTGTTGACTACTATAACAGGAATTTCAGCCCATCAATAGAGTTCCTTTGCATTCGAGGCACTCAAAACAGTGTTATACCACAACGGAGTGAGTTCAAAAGGGGGCAAGAGTGCTTTATGACGCAAGGCAATCCCTGATTGCATTAAATAATTAATTAAGATTGTCAAATTATATCTTACCAGATTCACGATAGCTCATAATTGAATCTTCCTGCATCATTCTCACTGAAGAGCATCAGGAAACATCTAAAACAGATGAGCTTTGCAATTTATTAGCATTTGTAACTCAAATCTTAAGATGAAAAACGCTTACATGGCAGCGTGCTGCAATCTTCTGTTTTGTTTGATTTTTTATTTAGCGACCATACTTTGTTGGAAAAGGTACTTTTGAGAGAGTGCCAGATTGTTTGTCTAAAAAGGACTACGCGGAGGCGGAGGCGTAACCTGTTTTCGGGTGAATGACTGGTTGTTAAGCTGGCTGTGGCTAAGTACAAGCCTTTCTATGCGTTTTGTTTCAACTTCTTCTAAATAGAACCAGCCTATGAATTCTGTGATACCAGCGTGCGAATCGTAGTGAGAGTGCTCGTGTTCAGGGCCACAGAAAAATGTGTAATTAACTCCGCCCGGGTTCTGGCTACTGTTGAACTTCAAACCGTCGTAGCCATTAGAACGGATAAATTCGGATAGCACTTGCGTTGGTATATAGTCAATCAACGTATCGTGCTTGTTGTAAGGCTTTGAGAGTTCTTTTATAAAGTCTTGCGCGAAGTCTTTAGCCCATCTTAAGCTGTGGTCGTATGATGGATCAAATATGCTCGGGACAGGGATACTTGGTACTGATGTCAAATCCAGGACCTTTAGTCCTCTCATATTTTTAAACTTTCCGACTACGACTTTTTCTCCAACGTTCGGACTAATCTCGGCTATACTGGTCTCTGGATCACTGCTGACATAAAAATATGGAATTCCTGCCGGACTCATGCGGTTATGAGAGGACGAACGATTCGGCGGCGGGCCGATGTACTTTTGAATTTTCGGAGGTTCTGTCGGTAGTTCTTTTCGCTCAACTCTTGCTCGAAAAAATTCTCTGCCAGCAGGTATGGTTTCTTCTAAACTGAGGATGTGATCTGTAAGTGGTTGTAAAATGCTTGCTCTCTTTGCAGCTTCATCTTTATCGAAGAATCTCCAGCGATGTGTCACATGGAATTTAAAATAGCTCCATGCTCCTGCAAAGCTATTTTCTATTCGACCGTGCGACTCATTTCTCACGACATAGAATGCCATACCACCGTCTAAAGGGTCGTCATCTCCGTCCATTATATCTTTCATAGACGGACCGCTCGATGCGATGAGATCATCTACGATATTATCGCCTGCTGCCACTACTTCTTCATAGAGATGATCAGCCGCTGGTGTTTCTGAGGTATATCCGTAACCAGGTACCCAATACATTCCAGATTCTTCAACATGTTCGTAGGCGTTATGGAACCCTGTTCGAACAAAATGTCCGATTTTTTTTGCAGACATCACCTTTTTAGATCTACATCCGCAGTGGGAACAGTTTCCGCGGGAGCCATTCTCTTTTATAAAATCATTGATGGCGTAGTCTTCGAAACACTTCCAGCAGTAATAATTCATATTTGTTCGCTTTTGTGCTGCATCGGAATGGTAAAAGAAAAAAACATCAGTCAGTTATATAACTGCAATTTTTTATTTTCGCTAGGTATAGCTGTGTAAACTCATCCCTATTTGGGCTCGAAGTGATCTTCCGTCTATCTGTTGTTCATAATAATAAACAATTTTTGTACGATAACAGATGGGCATAAGAAAATTCCGGACGCTACTCAGTTGAGATTGGCAAATTAAAGCTTATCAAATTGCGAATGGACAGAGTTTGGAGGTGCCTACTGCCAAATCGCCGATTTCGTTTTTTCTGGTTGGCGATCACCCCCCGCTGGTTCTCTAAAGAGCATCAGGAACCATATCAACCTGACTATTATCTGAACCTTTTTATTGTTGCCAGAGGCAAGGTAAACAATGTAAAGTGAATGATATACAGTTTCTAGATAGCTCACAATCACTCATGATATCTAGCAGTATTTTAGCTATGTAATTGATTTGACGTCGGGACGATTTTGACAATTTCGGAGTTATCGAGAAACTATAGATAACTTGTTGAAAAGTTCGGTTAGGTTCAATTTGATTAGGAACATGAAAATAATCCCATCGTTAGGCCTAAGAGGGGAAAAATATGACTAGCGAAATCTTTTTTGAGCTTTATCGCAAACTGGCTGCGGCTCGGAGTGAGCCAGCGAAGTGTTCACCCATCCTTGAAGAGCTTGCTAAGGTCTACCGAGATGGGAAGATGGCCGTTTCCTCGCCAGATGAATGGCTTGCAGAGGTTGATAATTGCCTCTATGAAATCACCCAGTCTTCAATCTTGTTCGTTGCGGCAGTCTCAAGTTGGCTGACCACAGATGAGGACGTTGAATTGGCGAAAGCTCTGATTCAGAAAATAAGCGTTTTGCACCTCCAACAGTCGGCCGCGGAAACTTATGACCTGTCGAACATAGAAGAGGAACAAGCTATCCTCACTGCTTGTCGGCTATGCACCAACTACGTAGCGCCTGCGGTGTCGCTTGGTTGGACGCTAAGCCTTGCCACCTCATGCCCTACTAATAATAAGACACGTCATGCGGTAGACTACCTCCTGCTGTACCACAGCGAAGAGTTCCCGCAGACCACGCTGCAACTGCTTTCGTCCGAGGAATCACCGTTTAAATCAGTGGAAATGGCCAATGAAGTATTGGCGGCCTTAAGGGAGCAAGAAGCCTGGCTTCAGAGTTTGCCAAGGCTACGAGAATTTGTCATGACTCCAGAGATGCGGTTGACTTTGTCTAGTCTGAAGCGTAACGAAAATAGAGCCATCCTTCGTCATTCTGAAAAGAAATCCATCTTTCTTCAAATTTGCACCAAACAACAATTCAAATATGCTCACAAGACGGCGGTGGAGATGGTCGTTGGCGATCATGTCCACGAAACAACAATGGAAATGTCACCTTACAGTATGTCGGTAGAGTTACCACTCTCGGAGCGTACGGACCCCGAGTTTGGAGCAGCCCGGCGACGAATGCTTTGGCGAGGAGTTCCTCAATGAGCATTCAACTTGTACTCTCGCACTATCTTGCGGCCTTGCGTGAGCGGGATGAGCTTGACGCGCTGCTGCCAGAACTCCTAAAAGCGATGGGTCACTCGGTGCTGAGCCGACCACAAATTGGCCCGATGCAAGCGGGGGTCGACGTTGTTACAACCAAAGAGGACGAGAATGGAATCGTAGAAGTCTTTCTATTCGTCATCAAGTTCGGGGACGTCGGGCGTGCCGACTTCTATGGAGGTAAGCAAGCAGTTGACCCTTCCATCCGAGAGGCTTGTAATGACTTCGCTAGGAATCGTCTGCCAGAGCCGCTCAGGCCGTTATACAAGAGGTTTATCCTGGTTACGAACGGTGTTCTGCTGCAAGAGGCTCAGGCTGGATTCGCAGCGCTTTCACATGACGTGGCTGAACGTCCTCAATGCTCACTCGAGTTCTGGGGAACTGACCAACTAACCCCATTAATAGAGCAGTATCTGTTCGACGAAAATTTGCTTTTATCCAAGGGCAAGTCCAACCTCCGCGCCGCCTTGGCAGGGCTCGAAGAGTCAGAGACTGCAATCCACCGATTTGTACGTTTCGTAGAATCCTGCTTCGAGGCGGATGAAACAGAATCGAAACAAAGAGAATCAACACGCAGAAAGAAATTCATGAAACGTTGCGCAGCTGCATCAATGGGCTGGGCTGTGCTCTTGGTCTGGGGTAGGAGCGAGGATAACCTGAAACCAGGCGTTGTCTCCGGCGAATATTTGGCTCTCCGAATGTGGGCCGAGGCGGTCAAAACAGGATTCTCAGCCGATGAGGGGTTTATCAAACGCCTTGAGGCATTGATTGTTCTTCAAGTAAAAGCTCTTGTTGATTACTTCGAGAAGGTCTTGCCGCAGTTGCTTAACAGGCAGGCGGTGCTGGTATATAGACCCGAACGTATCCTTTACGCAGAGATAGTTTTCGAAGAAATGGGGCGTCTAGCAACATTGTTACTGCTGCTGCAGCATTGCCCCGATCAGGATAAATTCAGAGCCGAAATTCACAACCAGCTCCTTCACGTTGTTAACGAGCACCCTGGTTGCCGGCTTCCCGTTTACGACGATCAGAGCATTGATCTGACTCTGATATTGGCAGCTTTGATGGGCGATTCTGACTGGGACAACGCGCAACGCATTTTGTCTGACGTCACAAACCGCCTACAACGAGCGTTGCGAACAAACCGCTATCTTCCTGTTGACACTGATCTGCTTGAGGATGCTGTTGCACTGAATGTGACGGGGGAGGCTGGGCCGTATGACTTCTTTGAGACATCGTCGCTGGTTCCGGCTCTGGCTACGGTCGCAGCCTTCCTTGGCGATGAGGAAACTCTTAAGCATTTGCGCGATGATATTCAACCTAGGTTGGATAACGTGACGCTCGAAAGGTGGTTCCCTGGGGTATCTATGGAGACATTGACAGGATCAAACCGCTCCGTCCAGGAAGTAGGAGTGTCCAGAGCAATCGCTGGAGTTCGGGCTACCACATTGGAGGAAGCAGAAGCTTCTCTAAAGCCGTTCAAGGGAGCGGCCGAACCGACAGACTTCAAGTGGCACGGTACTCCGTGGGCAATTCTTACTGCACTGTCGGCGCGCATTCATCGCCATCCTGTGCCAACTTGGTTACTCGCTGAGTACGCGCGGCCCTCTTAAACAAGCATTATTGTATTGCGAAAATAGAATTCAATGTACGACTGATTCTATGGCAGGATACTGAATTTCAACAATAAAATTCACCAGATGAACGGGTGATTTTAACGTTGGTGATACAAATTTAGGAATACATAGTATCAAACAAAAATCAACATTTTGTACCGAGGTGTCAGCAGACATTCACGTTATACAGGACAATGAATAATAGAAACAAAACCTGCCCTTGTGGTAGTGGTAAAAAATTTAAAAAATGCTGTATTAATAAGAAACAACGGACGTTATCAGTGTCTATGGATATGGAAACCCCTGTTACTCTAGATGGGGTTGAAATTAATACGAAAACTGGGAATATTCGTTTACTTCGAAATGGCCAAGCTATCGAACCAAAATCTGCGCAAGCAGAGGTGACCTATAAACGGGAAAAGGGTAACAAGGTTCTTTCCCGGTCACCACTCAGGCCCAATTTGATGTTCGTTAATACTGATCAAGCGTTAACCGGGTTTGATGCCATTTTCGCTGTAGATACTAATACCAAGATCATCGAAGAAGAAAAAGTATCCATCACAGGAATAGTGTGGGGACAGGCAATACCAGGGCAGTCTCTTAGTCAAATTGCCATCGGCTATAGTACGATCCAACTGATCGAGTTCAGATGCCCAACCCAAAATCCGGAGAAAATTGGGTGGGTCGAAGCTATTCAGCTAATTCGAGGTAGCCAAGGATACAGTGATAGTCTCTCTGTCGCTTTGATAGTCGATTCTGATTTGGGAGCACATGATGCGATAAATCGAGGTGAGGAGGAACTGGTTCCTGGAGTCTCTCTTCCCGACAACTTCACTATATTTTATGGAAGCTCGGATTCTAAAAATGACTCGATTGCCAACAGGATGATCGAACTTGCCGATAAGGAAGCGAAAAAGCTTCTTAATAGTAAATATCAGCTTTTAAGACACGAGGCATTGTACCCGGTTGAAAACAGATTTTATCATGAGATTCGTTTTTGGGAGAAAATTGAGACCGATCTATTTTCACCTCGATTTGTTTAGATTGCCACTCTGAAAATACACAACATAACCAGTCTCGCACCATAACTACTGTTATCCACAAACCTCTCCGTCTTTAGAAAAAGGATGACTCACACTTCACTTCCCCTATCCCCTTCTTGACTTTTTACAGACTGCATCCTTTTCTGATCCTACCTTTCAATTCTCACAGGTCATCCCCACAGAAAAAAGAATATAGAACTAACAGGTAATCTGTACTCACAGATATTTGTGGATAATTTTAACCTCGACAAAATGGCCAGTGAAAACATTCAATCAGATAGTATGCCACAGCTCCCTTCTCTTCCTCATACTTTTCGCAGGCTGTGGACCAATTCTTAATCCCTACAATGAAGATTTTAAATGCCGGGCCAAAGACGATGCAGGGGAATGTATCGACACCCCGACTGCCTACAAAAAGGCTCGTTATCCGGAGTCAGTACCGAACGAGGCCCCCGAACCGACAATTGGTCTGAAACAAGAAATCCAGGATAACAGATACAAGGTACTTGCCGGATTACTTCAAGAGGAGAAAAAGCCGCTGCTGCAACCACCCAAAATCCTCCGCGTACTCCTGCTCCCTTACAAAGGGGAAGGCGAGGAACTATTCATGAGCCGCTACATCTATATCAAGATCGAGGATTCCAAGTGGATCCTCACTGATCTTGCGGAGCAATAGTCATGTTCGCCGGGCTTTTACAACGAGCTATCCTTGGTCCCAGGCAATATTTGAAGCATAGCGATCTGGACAAGATGACCAGGCGTACCCCGTTCTCTTCGTTTCTAAATTATCTGGCCTATTATCCTGAACTGGAAGTTTTCCTGAACCAGGACGGTAGCCTTGGCATGTTGTGGGAATGCTCTCCGGTCATTTATGCCGGTCCTAAAACCATCAATGCCCTGGAGGGATTGTTCCGGGCCGGTTTACCCAAGGGCAGTGTTATCCAGCTCATCTTTCATGCCGACTCCCATATTGAGCCAATCCTAAACCGTTATCAGGAGAATAGAACCAGGGAAAACTCTCTTATTCAGTCAAACACCGATTCGGTGGTCACGTTTCTGACTAAGGGTAAAAAAGGATTGAAGGTCTGTAGCAATATTCCGGTGCGTAACTTCCGACTCTTTGTCGCTGTTAATCTGCCTGGAGACTGCACGGAACTCCCAAGTCCAGAAGATCTTATCAAGGAAGGTAAATCTGCACCCCTGCTAGATATAAAACGCCAGATAAAAGAAACCCTGAAAGCCGCATTACTCTATCCTCGGCACATGCAAGCTGAAGATCTGCTGGAATGGAGTCGCAGGCTCTTTAACCACTATCCTGAAGACTATCCAACGCGTAATATCAATGGATGTAATCCAGACATACCCCTGCGCAAGCAGATCATCAACAGTGATACCGTGATCCGGGAAGAACAAGATCACCTGCGGATAGGCGACCATTATTTTTGCTGCACCACCCCAAAGATCGTCCCAAAAGAAATCGATCCACTGCAGACCAATTCGCTGTTTGGCGGAATTTGGGGAGTGGTCTCAGATGCCGACCAGATCAAGACCGATTTTCTCTATACCTTTAATATCGTCTTTGAGGCAGGGCTGGAGATGAAACTCCATGCCAAGTGCAACCTGATCCTCAATCAGCAGGCGGTTGGTTCCCTGTCTCCAAGCCTGCGCCGTAAACAGGAAGAGTACCTGTCCGCCACCGACGATCTGGAACGTGGTGAGAAATTTGTCAAAGTAATCCCTGTATTCTGGGTATGGCATGATGACCTGGAACAAAGCAGGGACTCCTGCACCCGGGTAAGGAGACTGTGGGAGAACAACGGCTATGTCATGCAACAGGATCACCTGATCCTGAAGATTCTCTTTCTCTCCGCCCTGCCCTTTGGTCTCTACACAGCTGGCAGAAACATCGAAAACCTGGAACGGGACTTTGTTGCGCCCATTAGCTCGGTTACACCGATCTTGCCGGTTCAGGGCGATTTCGCAGGTTCAGGCGGGGAGCCAAAGCTGATCTTTACCGGCAGGAAGGGACAACTGGTCTCCCTGGACTTTTTTCATTCTGGTGCCGCCAATCAAAATGTCTTCTGCTGTGCAACGTCCGGTTCAGGCAAGTCATTTCTGGTCAACTTCATTGCCTTTAATTACTATGCCTGCGGCGCATTGGTGCGAATCATCGATATCGGTGGCTCGTATAAAAAAATGGCCAATATGTTCGGCGCAAGGTTTCTCGATTTCCAGCCGGACACCCATATATGCCTCAATCCATTCACCTCTATCCGGGAACCGGAAGAAGAGCTAAAAAGCGTGGCCGCGGTATTTGCCCAGATGGCCTATTCCAACTCGGATAACGCTAAATGTGACGACACCGAGATGAACCTTATTCGCAACGGTGTCCGGTGGGCCTGGCAACAAAAGAGGCAGGAGGCAGATGCGGATACGGTCTATGAATTTCTGATGAAATTCCCGGAGGTTCCAGGCGCCAAAATGGACGAAATGGCCGACAATCCGAAACTCATCGAAACTGCCAGAAAGCTGGCCTTTAATATCCGGGAATTTACCAGCCATGGTTTTCATGGAAAGTTCTTTACCGGCCCAAGCACTTTCGCTATCCATCATGATGAGTTCGTGGTACTCGAGTTGGAAAATCTGAAGGTCCAGCCAGACCTATATCGGGTGGTCACCCTGCTGATCATTAATGCCGTTACCCAGGACCTCTATCTTTCCGATCGTTCCCGGCCACGGCTCATCATCTTTGATGAAGCATGGCAGTTCCTGGATAAGGGAGCCATGATCGCCCCGGTGATCAATGAAGGTTATCGCCGGGCCAGGAAGTACAACGGTAGTTTCATGGTCATCACCCAATCCCTGCTCGACCTGGACAACTTTGGCGAAGTCGGCAGCGTTATCAACAGCAATTCGGCCTTCAAGATCTTTCTGGAATCAACGGATTTTGACCAGGCAAACAAGAAAGGCCTGCTTGATTATGACGAGTTCACCATGCGGCTGTTAAAGAGCGTCAAATCCAATCCTCCCAACTACTCTGAGATCTTTTTTGATACACCGTTCGGTGTTGGCGTGGCCCGGCTGGTGGTCAACGACTATGCCTATTTCATCTACACTTCCAAGGCCAGCGAAATTGCCATGATTGAACTGATGGTACAGGGAGGGCAAACCTATCATGAAGCGATCAAGGAAATGGTCAGATTGAGGCAACAATGTGAACTATAAATTTTCCATATCATTTATGATCACCGTTGTTTTTGTCGCTGATTTTGCTCAGACAACAATAAATCTCGGTACTGTGGGCGAGACATATCCTGTCGTGGAACCGGATGTTGTAGCGGAACTGCGACAAGAGGCTGCACAACATGATGTCAGGGAAAAACTCCCCCTCTCCCTCGAGATACAAGGTTATCAGCCTGCCAACCTCCATCCTTTGCCTCATGCTATTGCAGAAAGATCGTTCTTGGTCGATATGAACTACACCCTCGACCAAGATCTCCTGGACGGAGAAGGCAAGATCCTCTATCCCAAAGGGTATACTTTTAATCCCTTAGAGTACGTGTCTTTTCCCGGTGGCCTTGTGGTAATCAATGGAGATGATCCCTTACAGATCGAGTGGTTTAAGAAAACACCCTACGCCGATAATCACCAAGCCAGCCTTTTGCTCTCAAACGGTTTGGCTTTTGAACTCACCCGACAACTGAAACGTCGGGTGTTTTACCTTACAAAAGATATAGCGGCCAGGCTGCGACTCACAGCAGTCCCCTCTGTTGTAGTTCAAAAGAAAAACAAGATGCTGGTTCAAGAAATTTTAATACCTCTTGACAAACAAGGAGAGCCTGATGGCGAAAAGTAAACCCTTGTGGCTTGTCGTTCTGCTCATAACCTTCATATATGACCTTGCAGGAGCTGCAAAATCCGGGGATATATTTAACCCAATCAGTGATATCCACTGGGATGAAATAGATTTTCGGATTGAAGGGATATGTATTTGTCCGCGCCCTCCCCCCATCTACTATGCAACCGGCATAATTATCAGCTACTGGGAACCCTTCCTGCTGGAAGATACGGTTTCTGTAGCAAACTATTCCCCAGTTCTGGGCGAGTCAATAGGTAGCTCACTGATAGATGAACTCGGCGGAAAAAATAAGAGTTCTGATGCCGTTGACGTTGCCAATGAATCGACCTTCGCCCAGGCACATGGATATCTTCTACCCCTGATGTACGGGATCTGTAATCGAAGCGATTACGGTATGTGGTGGAGTGAATACGATCCGATGTGGCAAAATGATGAACTATCCGCCATCATCCATCCCGAAGCCATGCTTTATGCCAACAAGGCTATGCAGATGGCCTGTATGGCTGATGCAGCTGCCGTAAATCTCGGTCACACCCTCGACTTTATGCCCTGGTGTGTCGGTAGTAGTGGATCTGCCTATCCGATGACCGGCCATGTGGACAATGACAATATCGTTCAGGCCAACAATACCGTTGCTTCCCGGCTGATATACAAGTTGAACAGAATCATGATGATCTGTGATCCTGCCGAAAATCTCTGTGGCTGTAATTACACCCTTGTGTGGGTCAAAAGCCACTATAAGATGCACGTTGTCCGACCTGCCGATCGGTCGCCTGCGTATCCTGTTGGTAAGTCGGCAAGTTTTTATGGCTCTGGTCTTAATCCTCCCTATCGGGGTGATAAGGGATCAAACGATGAATTTCTATGGGTTGTCTACAGAAAACAGAAATGCTGTACCTGCTGCCAATGAAAGTTTTGGTGATTGTTATCGTCCTTCTTCTCGGAACTGTTCTCTCACAGGCGCAAGCAGAAAATGCTCCCTCTATTATGGTGCAAGCAAGAAAAGATGCCGAGCAAATGACCCTGCCGGTCAACAAGTATACCGATGCAGGGCTGAAAGCAGCACAAGAGACCTCGGATCATTTTCATTCTTCCGAATTTCAGGAGAAAATCAAATGTGAAGAGCAACGATTGGAAAGAAAAGTTTTTTCGGACTACACAGCTCCGTGGAAAAAGAAGCAACAAACGAAAGAGGAGCAGGCAAAACAAGACGGCAGTCTGACGAGCACGGAAAAAGTCTATCTCTTCTTCTCAAGCTCAGTGCCAGATGAAACCGTACAGGCGTATATCACAACCATTGTGAAAGCCGGTGATCCTAATCTCATCCCGGTGATGCGTGGCTGGGTAAAAAGCATGGCAGACACCAGGGCCGACGTCGCATATTTTAGCAGAGTATTGCAAAAAGACCTTGCCTGCCGTAAGTCACGAGAACCATGCCAACATTATCAAGTGGAAATCAATCTCCAGCCATCACTGTTTACCAAATACGGAATTACCCGGGTACCCGCAGTTGTTTACGAAAATGGAAGTGACGCCTATCTGATTCAGGGAGATGCAGGGCTTGATTATCTCCTGGAGCGAATCAACCGAGAAGCGAAAAGTACAGCTCTGGCCAGCCTGATAAAGAAAATGCGAGGCACATATTGAACGAGGAAAAGCAATTAAAGCCAAAATCCCTTTCCGGACCAGGATATCTGGAGGTTATTTGCATTGCTTTGATGGTGGCTGCGGTTGCAGTATTTGGTTACGACAGCTATATGGCACAAAAAATTTATGTCTTGGATCTGAAAGGGTATATAAGAACTCAAAAAGCCTTACTGGTGGCAGGAGAAATCGGTGCAGAAGAATGGAAGGCAAGCCTCGACAATATGGAGCAAACCCTGAACAACGCCGCCGCCGATCCTTCTAAGGTTATCCTGTTAAAAGAAGTGGTGCTCAGAAATGGAAACGAAATCAATATCAAATAGCATCGATAAAAAAAGACTGTTCCAGAAACTGAACCATCGGGAAAAGAGCATCGCCCTGATATTTTTTGCAGCTCTCATTGTAGGTCTGTTGCTGCCATCACGGATCATTGTTGCAACCAGCCCATCCCTTAATCATAGAATATTTTTTCTGACCAATACCAGAAGTAAGATCAGAAACGGAGATTACCTGGTTTTCAGACATAAGGATACAACCTTTGTTGGAGGTGGGCTGAACAAGGAAAATGATCGGCTAATAAAGCAAGTAGGATGCAGCCCTGGTTGGACTCTGACAAGAGACGCGGCAAACCAATTTTTCTGTGGACAGACACTTTTAGGCAAAGCTTTGGCTAAGGACAGCAAAGGAAGGAACTTGCCGCAATTTAATTTTACCGGCCCGGTACCGGACAACAACTTTTTCATGGTGGGATCAAATCCACGCAGTTTTGACTCCAAATACTTTGGTTTTATCCATGCAGATGACATTTTATACAAAGCATTGCCACTCTGGTAATCATCGGATTTTGATACTCCTTTGCCTGCTCCTCTCTCTGACCATTACAACCGGTGCCGAGGCCACCGACAACAATTTCTACCAGGATACCAAGCATGGCTGGTTCTGGTACGAAACTCCACCGCAAGAGCCGGATGAACCAAAAATCAAGTCGAAGCCCGATGACAAACCACGCATGATTCCATCCTTGGACAATTATATAATCGACGACCTGTGGAATCTGCATCCGGATGATTTCCAGGAACTCCTGAACGACCTACAGAAAAAAGCAGTCCAGACTCCGGACGAACAAAACATCATGGAATATCTCACCATGCAGGATATTGCCAGGCGCAAGGCCCTGGCCTATACCAATGCCACCATGTATGTCACTCAGAAATACGGCCACCTCTTCAATGTAAATCAAGTTTATCCTGCGGCAGGTCCTGGCATCACGGCCAGAGTGCAAATGCAACAAAAGGAGATTTCCCAGACGATCAACATTGCAAGATCCAACCATGCCCTGTTATTTTTCGTGAGTCCTGGCTGTGGCTTCTGCGAACAACAAGCGAAGATTCTCGACTATTTCGTCGATAAATACGGCTGGCAGATTAAGACCGTGGATATCAGCACAGATGTGGGTGCCGCTACCCGATTTAATATTACCACCTCCCCTACCCTGCTCCTTATCAAGAGAGGGCAAGACGATTACATGACCGTAGCGGGTGGTGTTATCACCTTGACGGAACTGGAAAGAAAACTCTACCGGGCTATCCGTTATCTGCAGGGAGACACCAAAGGTGACAACTTCCTGATGTATCAATTCCAAAAGGGCAGTGCATTTGATCCAACTTCCA
>JBARUR010000281.1:0-9600 GCA_049645845.1 Desulforhopalus sp.
CAGTTCACCTGTCATTTGTACTTGAGAAAGCAACATATTGCCGGCTTCGGTCAGTGGTATCATTTCACCCTTGGCGGTGGACAGTAACAATCCGGGTTCACGGCCTCTGTTTATAACTTTTTGCAAATTGTCATTTACAATCCTGCATTCAGGGGGACTGATATCTTCATCACTCATCAACAGGCAGCTGACCAGAAACGTATCGATGAACAGTGCCTGCTCTGTATCAATTCCGACCGGCAAAAATGGATTAACATCAATGTTTCTGACTTCAATATACTCGACACCACTTTTCCTTAAGGCGTGAAGAGGTTTTTCTCCCGGCTGGGTGACACGTTTGGGACGAATATCGCTATAATATTCATTTTCAATCTGTAAAATATTACTGTTGAGCTGACGGTATTTACCATCAACCTTGATACCTATCTTTTCATAAGGTGGATAGGGTGTGTGGATAGCCATATCGAGTGTACTGATATAGGTGCTCAAATGATTAAAGCAGACATTCAGGGAAGATTGTGCTTTGGTTGAATACCCAAGATCGCTCATGCGTAATGATGTGGCATAAGGCAAATAGAAAGTATGGCCATGCAATGGTTGGAGATTATGAAATTTTCCTTCAAGGAAAGAATCACACAGAGCAGGGGATGCCCCAAAGAGATAAAGAAGCAGCCATGAATATCGGCGGAAATTGCGAATCATTCTGAAGTAAGAGGCAGACCTGAATGACTGCAGCGTGTCTGTATTTTCCTGTTGTTCCTGAAGTGCCAGCCAAAAATTATCAGGCAGGGAAAAATTATAATGAATACCTGCAATGGTCTGCATTATCTTGCCATAACGATGTGAAAGACCGACCCTGTAGATATGTTTTAATTGGCCAATATTTGAAGAACCAAAACGGGCGATAGGGATAGAATCAGGTTCCGGAATATGACAGGGCATGCTTCCGGCCCAGATGAGTTCATCGTCGAGGTTTGCATATGTGAAGCGATGTAGATTTTCGAGGAATTGAATCGCCGCTGTGGAAGATTTAAAAACCGGTGTAATCAGTTCAAGGAGAGCTTCGGAAAAGTCGGTCGTTATGTTTTTGTTGGTTAATGCTGAACCAAGGCCCTCGGGATGGGCTTTTTCAGAGAGCATGCACGAATAATCGACGCGCAGTCCTTCTTTTTCAATTCCATGCAAAGCACCTTTCAAAAGTGGGCCGATATCGCTTGAGGCCAAGTGCTCCAGCTGTTGTTTCAGGATAGATTTCAATGTTGAGCTCTTTTTTATGATCAGTTGAATGGTTACTTGCTAAGGTGGTCTTGGGAATACATCCTTCTGGAATTCGGGAAAGAGCGCGTAATTGAGTATTGATGTGTTTCCCTCTTGCCGAAGTTAGAATCTGGAGTTTGGCTGCTGCAAAAAACTCAGCTCTTCTTCGGAAGATTTCCTGCTCAAAATTTCATTTCTATGAGGATAGCGGCCAAATCTCTCGATAACTGCTTTATGTTTCATTTCCCACTCCAAACCGGATTGGACTCCGTGCCGGCGGTATAATTTCTCTGCAACTTCATGGATTTTTATCGACTCACTGTGCATGAAAGGGAGATAGAGAAAACCTCTTTCCTCGGGAGTAAGCAGCTTGTCGATTCCCAGTGAAACTGATTCCTGCGCGAGCACCAGCGCCATAGGATCATGGGCAAATGCCATGGGTGATCCCCTGAACATATTTCTGGAAAATTGGTCGATAACAATAATTTCAGCCAATCTTCCTTTGGCACTTTCGCGCCATTCAAAAAGTTCAGAGCGCACAGCTTTGGAGTGGATATCAGAAAACCTCTTGAATATCAACTGATCAAATGCGTCATCCTTTAACCACCACTTTGATGGGCCGGCCTCTTCAAACCAGAATTTCAATACGTCATGATACATATAATTATCCCACGCTTAAGTATTTAATCTGCATGATCTTTGATTTTAATCATGCAATTAAATTTTGGTAGCATCCGGAAATAGAATATGAGCAAATTTCCAGTTTGACGCAGCCTGATTTCTTAAGGAGAGTGCTCCGTTCGACAAGGTATTACTTACTCACAGTCAGGCACTCTTCACCCACTGGAATATGCGCATTGGCGGAATGTTGAAAAATTCTTTAGAAGTTTGGGCTGTTCCCAGGTAAGGCTGACATAAAGAAGCAACGTGGCTGTTC
This sequence comes from Desulforhopalus sp., assembly GCA_049645845.1. Taxonomy (GTDB): domain Bacteria; phylum Desulfobacterota; class Desulfobulbia; order Desulfobulbales; family Desulfocapsaceae; genus Desulforhopalus_A. The sequence goes on from JBARUR010000281.1 coordinate 2,195, forward strand.
ACCTGGTACGCAACAAAGCGCCCGTTTGGCGGGAGCAGAGATGAAATTTCTTTGAGGATTTTAGAACCGAGATTGCGGCTCATAGTGGAAAATGGAATCCCGGAAACTATTGCATCGGGGGGATCAAGTTCATAGTCGGAAACTATTTTGCCGAGTTCACTCGCGCTGCCCAAGTGAGTTATGAGCCGGTCGTCTCCTATCCTGCTCACCAATTTGTTAAAATGTGGATTGATTTCGACACTCAAAAGCTTGGCGTGTCGAGGCATTTCCCTCAGCATTTCACGAGTGATACCGCCTATTCCCGGGCCTAATTCTATTATAACCTTAGCCGAAGCAACCCCTGCGGCTTCTGCGATCCGACGCTCAAGGAAACGAGAACTTGGAATAATCGATCCAATTTGGAGCGGGTGTTTCAAAAATTCCTGAATGAAAACCAGACGGCCGTTAAATTTGAAGCTCAATGGATTATTATTTGGCATGCACTTATTCCCGGGAAGTTGATTTGACAACAATTATGATTTTAAACTTCGCACCTGTCATTTATCCAGTAAATGTCGGAACAGGTGGGTAAAATCACGGTGATCAAGTCTGGTGAGGCCATATTCTTGAGCCTGTTGCACAGCATGTCGATATTCTTTAGCAGAGATTGTCGCTTCAAGTTCGACAAAGTTATCTGCTTTACCTGCTGGTCGATACTGGTCCATGATATTTACATAACAATTAATCGATATCTCTTCTGCCAGGAACCGGAGAATAGCATCGGTTTCAGCAAAACCACCCGGCATCAGCAAGTGCCGGACCAGAAGACCTCTTTGTGCACAGCCCTGTTCATTTATCTGGAGATCGCCGACCTGCCGCTGCATTTCACGCAAGGCTTGCCGGGCTGTTTCCGGATAATCCGCAGCCATGGCATATTTTTTAGCGGATTCAGCGCACCAGAATTTAAAGTCCGGCATGAAGATATCAACGATGCCATCGAGGAGTTGAAGTGAGGAAATACTGTCATAACCACTACTATTGTAGACTAGCGGTACAGTGAGGCCACGTTCAACGGCAACCGGAAGTGCCGCAAGAATCTGCGGGATAACATGGCTGGGGGTAACCAGGTTGATATTATGGCAGCCCTGTTCCTGCAGCTCCACCATCACCTGAGCCAGCTGCCGGTCATCGACTGCCTGGCAAGCGGATTCTTCAGGTTGACTTATATCGTAGTTCTGGCAAAATACACAGAGAAGACTACAGCCGCAAAAAAATAGAGTTCCGGAACCATGCTTCCCTACCAGCACGGCCTCCTCGCCAAAATGTGCTCCATAACTGGCGATCTCTGCATAAGCAGCGGTGCGGCAGAGACCTACCTGTTCTGCCAGCCGATTAACCTTGCATCGGCGTGGGCATAATACGCATTTCTCCAGCAACCGTCGGCTTTCATCAATCCGCCGGGCCAGTAAACCTGTTTTTGAGGCTGCGAGATATGAACTCTCCATCACAAATAACTAAAGATGTTGAAAGTCGATTTTAATCCTGAAGTTCTTGAAAATATAAAAACTTTGTCGGTTTTAAAAAACAGGATCGATATTTCTGACTATAATCAAATATAAAAATTGTTCCAGACCATCAGTAAAAAATGATATTGCTGTAGAGGCACCCGGAGTCACGTTTACAGGAGAGAGTTCGACAATTCCTTCCCCATCAGGATTGCATGTCCACCGTCTTTATAATAATTGTAGCGAAATCCATACTGTTTGAATCCGCATTTATTATAAAAGAGAAGAGCAGCCTTATTCGTATCGCCAACCTCCAGGGTGAGGGATGTACATTTTCTTACTGCGGCAATTTCCTCTAAAGTGCACACCAGTTGAGTGCCGATCCCTGTGCGACTGATTGATTCGGCAACACCGAGTGAATAAATTCGGGCCTTACGGCTATTTTTTCTGTTTAGCAAAACAGCGTATCCTCTAATGTTTCTTTCTCTTTCGGTTCTTACAACAATAACGGTCGCCCGTTGGATCAGATATCGCAAGTTTTTACGAGAAGATTCATCAGTCTCAAAAAGAAATTGTTCAAGGTCAACGAGTTGTTCTAAATCGGCAAGGGTGGCTGGTGCTATAATGTGGTCTGTGATGTTCATGCCGGATGTTTGTTGAAATGGTCTTCCCACTGGCCTTCTAGGAAGCGGGATCAAAAATTTAACTGATTATAATCTTGAGGATATAAATATCCAGCACAATTTTGTTGGATAAAACAACCAATCTGTCAATCGACCCGTTATGTTAGGTAATGCAGGGACGTAGGGGAGGATTCTCAACCCGTCCATCAATTATGAGCGGGCTGTAAAAAATAAGTGTAAAATTGATTTATATAAGAGAACTCACTCCTTTTGATACCGGCAGAGGGGATTATTAGTCATCAAGACAACAGGAAATCATGGTAGACATGCCGAAAGTTATTCGAACATGGTCCAATAGAGCTTATTGCAACTATTGTTTGGGATTCTGTTGTTATCATTTGCCTGGCTCGATTCTATTCGTTACCGCTACGGATATCAACAGGCTCGCCCGCTATTTTAATATCAGTGACGGCGAGGTGCGGAGGAGATTTATCCATAAACGTAATACCTTTAAGGTAAAAGAAGACGGCTCCTGTATTTTTCTGCTCGACGGTAAACTGAGCAAGCGCTGTCTCATTCATTCAGCGCAGCCGCAACAATGCCGGGATTTTCCATATGAAGATCCTTGTCCTTATCTTGGACGGGAAGAATTGCTGGAAATTATTTATCCGAAGGTGGAAAAGAGCTTGGAGCGAAAAACCTCCTGAGCCCTTCCTCGCTCGTTGCAAATATCAAAGGGTTTGTAAAAATTACCTATCCTTTGTATTGAAGACATATCAGGGTGATATCATCCGCCTGTTGTGCGCTTCCCTTGAAATCAGCGACATCATCCGCCACAGCAGAGACAATCTCCGAAGGTGCGCGTAATTTTTCACCCTCCAGGAAATCCTTCAATCTTTTGTCAGTATACCAGTCGCCACGTTGACCAATGGCTTCCGTCACGCCATCCGTATATGCCAGAATCACATCACCCGATTCCATTTGGATTGATCCTTCATCATAGATAATCTCATCGAAAACACCCATAACGGGACCATGTTTATCTTTTATGAACTCAAAGGAATGGCCATTCTTCATGAACAAGGGTGGGTTGTGCCCGGCATTGGTATATACCAAAACGCCTGATTTTATATCAAGGATACCAATGAAAAGAGAACAAAACATGCCGGCAGGATTATGACGGTTAAGTTCCCGATTGGCTTTTCGAACAATCTCAGCCGTTTGGTTTTTCCCGCTAAAGGCATAGTCCCGAATCGTTGTTTTGACAACCGCCATGAAAAGGGCTGCCGGAACACCTTTGCCTGAGACATCGCCAACGCAAAAACAAAGTCGGTTCTTTCTGATAAAATAATGGTCGTAAAAGTCGCCGCCAACCTCAAGAGCAGGGTGACAGAGGGCGGAAATTGAGAATTCAGGTTCGTCGGGTAAAGAGCCGGGCAGCAGGCTCATCTGTATTTCACGGCCTATCTGCAGTTCCTCCGCCATCCTTTTCCGGGATGCAGCCAGGGCATCAGCCATTTTGCGTTGTTCGGTAACGACCCTCAAGGCCAGGATTATATATTTCTGGAGGTCTTTTAATGAAAATTCAGAACAACTGATTTCCAGGATCTCGGGTCTGCCCTGAATATCCACATCGAATTCCTGCCGGTTATGTTCGCTTGCGAGCAGTTGCTGAATCGGATGAAGAAAGGAGTCAATGGGGATTCCTGGAGAGGCCAGAGGAAGAAGTCCGGATAAGTCGGAGCCAAGGATTGAAAGATGGTTTTTGCCGACAAGCTGATCAAAAGCCTTATTGCACCAGCGAACTTCACCCTTTGCATCTGTCCATACGATGGAGTCTTCGATTTCACTGAGCGCCACTTCCATTTTTCCGATGGTTTCGCGAAGCTCGTCGATAACCGGTGAGCCGGGAACATATAATTCATTTGCAGGTGATGGTGCAGGCTCCATATCCATAGGTATGAGCTTTGCGCCGATCAGATAATTATTGTCGATCTTCTCAACCACAATATGATGTTCGGACCAACGCCTTCGCCCGTCTCCCATAACCACCGCCGCCTCAACCACGTGATCTGAAATTTGTGATTTCCCGGTGACCAAAAATCTGGAGAACCCCATATTGTGCGAGTCATGAAAGGCAGTCGGGATGATTCGATTGAGGCTTGAACCGATAAGTTCCTCGGTCCATTGGTAGATTTCCAAAAAACAAGGATTGGCATAAATGACCATTCCACTGCGGTCGGAAATGATCACGGGCGCATCCTTGACCTTTTTTAATTCCTCTATCTTGTTCATAAAATGTCGCCTTTTTTCTTTTACTCTATTTCATGCGCATGTCGCCTTTTTCTTGAAAAAGCTGGTGCATGAAAAAGGCTTGTTCCAGAATATGCGGCTCATGTCCTCCGCGCTCCCGGACTGCCCGTTGATAGTAGTCCCATAACTGATCCCTGAAATCCGGATGGGCACACTTGGTGATGACCTGCTCGGCGACCTGGCGCGGTGTCAGCGGACGGGTATCGACCAGACCGTATTCGGTCACCACCACATCCACAGAGTGCTCCGAATGATCGACGTGAGAGACCATCGGCACAATGGCGGAAATGAGTCCACCCTTGGCTGTGGAGGGAGTCACAATCATGCTCAATGAGCCGTTGCGGAGAAAGTCTCCTGAGCCGCCAATCCCGTTCATCATCTTATTCCCCATGACGTGTGTGGAATTGACCTGCCCATAAATATCAACTTCAATGGCAGTATTGATGGCGATAACACCGAGGCGGCGAATGATCTCCGGAGAGTTGGATATTTCCACGGGCCGCAGAACTATCTTTTCGCGGTAGCGATATATTTCATTGAGGAAACGGTCCCGCGATTTTTCCGACAAGGTCATGGCCGATCCGGAAGCAGCACGAACCCTCCCCATATCAATAAGATCGAGAACGCTGTCCTGCAGCACCTCGGAGTAGATATCGATGGCGGGAAAGCTATCATCTTCCAGAAATCCGGACAAGACGGCATTGGCAACATCGCCGACACCTGCCTGCCAGGGCAGGGAGGAAGGCATACGGCCTTTTTTTATTTCGTGCCGGACAAAATCGAGGATATATTCGGCGATACGGCTGGAAACACCGTCTGGAGGCATGAAAATCGGGCAATGATCCTGCTCTTCACTGAAAAGTATGGCCACCACCCGGTTGGGGTCCATTTCGATAAAGGGTTTTCCGATCCTATCAGATGTACGATAAATGGGAATGGGCATGCGATACGGCGGATCTTCCGGCGTATAGATGTCGTGAATACCTTCCAGCTGGGGAGAATTTGCTGAAATTTCGATGATAATTTTGTCGGCTTCCCTGACATACGTAGGGGTGTTGCCGACGGACATGGTCGGGATCAAGTGGCCTTTTTCCGTTATGGCGGCGGCCTCGACCACCGCCACGTCACAATTCCCCCATTCTCCGGCCCGAACCTTGGCCGATAATTGAGAAAGATGATCGTCTTTAAAGGCGATTGTCCCCTGATTGATTTTTTCCCGCATGAATTTATCACTCATGTAGGGGCGGCGCCAGGCGAGCAGATCGGCCCGGGCCAGGATTCCATCCACCATGTCACCGGTCGATGCTCCGGCAAACAGGTTGATCTTGAACTTTTCCCCGGCATCGGCTCGTCTGACCAGCTCTCGCGGAATCAGTTTGGGATAACCGGCGGTGAAACCGGAAATAAAAAGGTTGGTCCCATCCTTAATATGGACTGAAGCCGTTGCCGCGTCGGTAATTTTATCCTGCAGTGGTTTATAACGCACTTTTTCGGTGGACATGCTTTTCTCTCCTGTCACGTTTTTTTCAAATCCTGCATTTCTTTACTTCCCGGGAATTTAACATGTTTTAAGGTCAAAGAATAGGAACGCGGTGATACAAGCATACTGCGATGGTATTGAAGGGGAAATCAATACCGTGGACCGGTATCATCTTTGGCGTTGGACGGTCCTCAGCGAATCCTTCGACTGAAAGATTTTCAGAGTGACGTTGGGGGACGTTGTTTAATTGTGAATTAGGCAATGCATACTACTTCGAAAGCATGCCAAGACAGAATAAACATATTCTCGGTCTCCTTCAACATTTCATTGTCGGCTAAAAGAACGTTCAACAATTAAACAACGTTCACTGTTTCCATCCCACCGGTTTGATTGCCGCGCATTGAGAATATCGTATGCAATGAAGCGCACCACAATCAAATGATGCAATTATTGAGTGATGAAAAAAGGCAGCGGGATTTGCCGCGGTGGTATTCGATTTGCCGCAGACTTATGAATACACTATCAGGCTCAGCAAAATAACCGTTCAATTCCACCCAGGCTGGTTTTTTGTCTGCAAAAGCCCCAGCAACTCTTGAGCTGACACTTTTCCCGCAGCATCAGTACCTTCAAGCAGACTGTCGGCAAGGTTGCGTTTCTGTTTATGCAGATCGACCAACAAATAAGGGCCAACCAATGCAAAAACGAAATTGATGCGAGTCATCTGGAAAGGGTGAATTGGCAACGCCAAGAAGTATAGCCCCGTCCTTTAGATATAGGCCAACTTCATTTTCAAATTGAGTAACAATTACATCTAATATTTCACTACATATTTCTACAGATGTTGTTGATTTAAAATAGTCATCTAACATACCTATCTCAGCTGTTTTGATTCACAAAAGAGCCTGGTTGATGGTCATATTATCAACCAAGTTGCCTAACATTCATCCTAGAGTGATTTGCAAAGATTCCATAAAGAATTTCTTATTGGCCCTTGGGTCAAGATCCATAGGAGAGATCTGGACTATTGAAAATCAGAGATTTAGTAGTAGCAGCAGTCAGTAACTCCATTCAAAATGGAGCAATTATCTCAATTGATTTTATGGAACTGTCTCCGACGTGCCCAAGTTGGGAGATGGTTGAGTGGTACACCAATCAGAACAGGTTTTTCAGTTACTATAAACCAAATTGCCTAACGCTTTTGTCGAAGTGATCAGCAAAAATAATCTTTGGTGAACTCTCATTTGAAGTTACTCCATTTTTGGGCAATTCAATTGAAACAAACAGATCCAGGAAACACCTTAATTTAACAAGCAAGGAAATTGGTATACATTGCCAATACACCTCTAAATATAATAAGGTAGGGGTGTGGTGTTTTTTAAAACCACTTTCATGCAGCACATGGAATAAAGACAAAAAAATGAGATTATCTTTAGTAGCTGGTTAAGTTTAGCCAGTATTCGCAATAACAGAAAAATGGATGAGTTTGGCATCCGTTGAAGTAACAGG
>JBARUR010000282.1:0-10983 GCA_049645845.1 Desulforhopalus sp.
TTTCCTCTTAATCAACACAATGTTCACCATAGGTCAGTCCATGCGGCGCCATCTTCGTCAGTATTTTGCCAGTGAACATAGCCTACTATGGTTCACTACCAAAAACTTTGAAGCTGACGCCGCCTGAACTGATGAGAAATGCGGGTTAAATGCCTTTCAGTTCCCGCAATGCTGAAATTCCGGCATGAAGGGCGATAACAGCTGTATCAACTTTGAGAATTCTCTCACCGATGTTACAGCAAAGAAAGCCCAGTTCCCGAAATTTTTCCACCTCGTAGTCCACCCATCCGCCTTCCGGCCCCACAGCCAGAGCTACCCTTCCATTCCTGCTGTCAATGACATCAGCCAGTAACCGGCTGCCGGTAGGATGGGCAAGAATGAGACGATGATAATTGCCTGCCGTAGAAGGGAAATAATCTTCAATAAATGGTTTAAACTGAGGGTGAATCCGGATCTCCGGCAATCGGGTGTCCACTGCCTGCTCTAACCCCTGAAGAAGGTGGCTGTGATACTCTTCCCGCTGAAGGATCCCAGCTTCCCAAAAGCTTTTCTCGACACGATTGGCATTAATAAGATGAATTGTTCCCACCCCGAGAGCGGTCACCTGGCTGAGAATACGTTTCAACATTATTGGCCGTGGTAAGGCAAGAATGAGATCAATTGCAGGATTAGCTTTTGGTGGATCATTCAGGTTAAGATCCATTTCGACGAAAAATGGAAATTTTTTCTTTATCGCCAAAATGACGCCGGTTCCCATTGCACCGTTGACCAAACCTACACGCACATGATCGCCCACCTCCGCCCGGAGAACTTTCACAATGTGTTGTGCACGATGATCGATAAGTTTTAACCGACCAGCGTCAACTTCACTGGCCTCTGCCAGAATAATATTCATATTTCTATGCGGCTTAAGTGCCTGGAAGATACAATTTTCTCAATTATTATCATAATTTCTTGGATTTACTTCGAGAAGTCCTATAAATTGGTTTTTAAAGCAGCTTTTAAAAGTGACAGCCAAACAACCATTAGGTTAAAAACAAAACATGTTCGTACTCTATAATATTCTGCAGCTGGTCTTACTACCTGTTTTTTTACCGTTCATCACTCTCTTCGTTCTCTTTAGTCCGAAATACCGTGATCGAACTCCTTCCCGCATGGGCATTGGGTTGGGTCGAAAAATTTCTAATTCCGGTCCTGCGTCCCCATCGAAAACGATATGGCTGCACGCCCTTTCGGTAGGTGAAGTAACCTCGGCAGTACCTTTGATTTCCGGTTTACGCAAGAGATACCCAAACAGCAGAATTATTGTCTCGGTAACAACCCGCACAGGAAAAGGAGTAGCTGACAATCTGCTTAAATCGATAGCGGATCATGTCATAGACGGTCCTTTTGATGTTTTGCCGGTGGTCTCTCATTTTGTCAAACATATCCGCCCCGATCTTTTTATCCTGGTTGAAACTGATCTTTGGCCTAATACCCTCCTCTTTCTGAAAAATAAAAACATACCAACCATTCTGGTCAATGGACGAATTTCACAGGAGTCCATGGCTGGTTATAAAAGACTGCATTTCTTCTTTAATCCGATGTTCCAAAGTTTTTCTTACCTTTGCCTGCAGACGAAACACGACAGGGACAATATGCAGGCAATTGGACTTCCGCTCGAAAAACTCCGAACCCTGGGAAATCTGAAATTTGATACCATTGCAGGAAAAACAAATCCTTCATTTAGCTCTGTGATCGGGGTGCTCCCGGAAGATCGTATTATTTTTATCTGCGGCTCGACACATCCGGGCGAAGAGAAAATTCTCATTGATTGTTACGCCCAGATGCGAAAAACTTATCCCGAACTATTTCTGGTTATCGCCCCAAGAGACATCAATCGATCACCTGAAATCCAATCAATTGCCGAAAAGTATCATATGAAAGTCTCATTACGATCAGAGCAGAGTTCAAGATCGGCAGATATCTTTATTCTCAACACCATTGGTGAGTTGATTCATTTTTATGCTCTTTGTGACATTGGATTCGTCGGCGGTAGCCTGGTTAGCAGAGGAGGTCATAATCCTATTGAGCCCGCCACCATGGGCCTTCCGGTGATTTTTGGGCAAAACATGCAGGATTTTAGCGAAATTGCCGAGGCCCTCATCAATTCCGGTGGAGCCGCAAAGGTATCCGATGGACATGAGTTGTCTGTGATTCTCTCCGAACTACTCTCTTCGCCGGAGGTGAGAATAAGGCAAGGTAAGGCTGCGCAGCAATGTGTAGAAAGTCAGCGCGGCGTAATAGACAGGCATCTTGAGCTGATTCAGCAACTTTTGTGAAACATCCGGCATCATATTTTTCTGAACATCTCCTGCTCACCACTTCTTTAGCTTTCGTAAGTGGTATTGCACTTTCGCCTTTTTGGGGGTTATCAGAAACAGGTCGTGTCCTTTTCTTTGTCCTTCTTTTCTCTTTGCTGGTTCTGCTCATTGCCCTGCACCGTCTTAAAAAAGCTAAAACGGTATTGGTTCTGCTCATCCCGCTTGTCTTTGGAATTGGATGTTACCATGGATATGTTCATCAACAAATGCCTGCCGATGAAAATCATATTTACAACAGAATTAACACAAAGAAGGATGTCGTCCTGATCGGAACAATGGCTACAATGGCAGAATTTGACGGCAGGACCAGTCAGGTGACAATTGAGGCCAAAAGCCTGCGCTTTAAAGAAAATGTAAACTTGCTCCCTACAACCGGCAAAGTACTTTTACGTCTAAAGGGTCCATGGCCGGACGAAATTTCTCCCGGCGATACCCTGGCCATTCGGACGGACCTTAAGCGACCGGACAGTTACAGAACACCCGGTGTTTTTGATTATGCACAATTTCTTGCAAGAAAAGATATATGGATCACGGGCTTTGTCCGTACACCGCTTTTTTTACATAAAGTTGAAGAGTCTCGGTCCCTGCTTCACTTCCTGCATTATTTACCGGAGAGACTCAGGACTACTATAGGTAAACATATTGATGCATCTGTTTCTGCTGAAACAAGTGGTGTTTACAGGGCTATTTTGATAGCAGATCGCAGCCAGGTTACCGATCAAACACTGGAAGCGTTCAAGGGCAGTGGGACAATGCACATTCTGGCTATCTCCGGAATGCACATGGCGGTTATTGGCACTCTGCTGTATGTGTGTATTTTCTGGACTTTAAGCCGATCGGAACAGCTTCTCCTGCGTTTTACCTTGAAAAAATGGGCGGCTTTATTAAGTCTGCCTGTACTTATCGGTTATGGCCTGCTGGCCGGGATGAACACTCCTGTTTTCCGTGCGGTGATCATGAGTTCCATTGTGATTCTTGCTGTCTGTACAAATCGTCAAAAATCTCCAGGAACTCTTCTGGCGTTCGCGGCACTGCTTATTCTCGCAATTGATCCTTTACAGTTGTTTACCGTATCCTTTCAACTGTCCTTTTCGGCAATTGCAGGCATTTTCTTTTTACTTCCTGTTTTAAAAAAACTGCTCTATCCCGCAGATGAGTCATTGTTTCCATCGTCGATTAATATAAAAATTCTCAAATGGATAGCAGCAGGTCTTTTAGTTTCTTTGGTCGCCAATCTGGCTACTGCCCCAATTGCCCTCTATTCCTTTAATCGGTTCTCAACGGTTGGTCCACTTGCGAACTTGATAATAGAACCGCTGATTTGTCTTTGGAGTCTTGCTGCAGGCTTTTTGTCTATCCCTTTCATTTTCATAGAGCCGGAAATTTCCGCATTTCTACTTCAATCCGGCTCGCTGGGGCTGGATGCGGCGATGCGTGCTGCAACGTTCTTCTCTTCTTTTTCATTCTCTACCATCTGGTTGCCCACTCCCCCCGTATGGTTAGTCTTTCTATATTTTTTGAGCCTTATTGTTTTTTTCTTTACCTGTTTGAAAAAAAATTGGTGGTCACTCGTCTCTCTTTTAACATTGTCAGTATGTATATTATATTTCATACATCCACCAACGTTCAATCAGAGAGGAAGCACAGCTTCTTTGCGGATCTCTTATCTGGATGTAGGTCAGGGCTCTTCAACATATATAGAATTTCCATCAGGCTTTCGTGTCCTGATCGATGGCGGAGGATCTTCGTTTACGACAACAACCGTCGGAGAACGTGTCATTGCACCATTCTTATGGAAAAAAGGAATACAAGAAATTGATGCGGTCATCATTACCCATCCCGATGCAGATCATTACAATGGCCTTGAATTTATCATCAGACATTTTTCTCCGAGATTATTATGGGTAAGAGATAAGGAAGGTCATGATAGCCAGTTCAAGCGACTGATACAACTCGCCGAAAAACAGCAGGTATCTGTTATTATTCCCGAAGAAGGCGATCTTTTGTTTGAGGGACCGCAGTCTCTTAAATGTGTGGCAAATGCTTTAGATCTTGAGAATGAAGTAAATATCTCTCGAATTAGTGGAAACAACGGGCTTGTTCTGAAAGCATGTGGCCTGCAGTTTTGTGTTCTTTTTCCTGGAGATATCGGCAGGAACAGTGAGAAAGCACTGATAGATCAAGGATTTGATCTAAATGCAGATGTCCTGCTTGCTCCGCATCATGGTTCTATTACTTCAAATTCCAGTCAATTTCTCGAGGCTGTTTCTCCGGATTATCTCCTGGTGTCCGCAGGTCGATCCACAAAAGGATATTTCCCACATAAAGGGTTGGCGGAAGAATGTGCTAGCCGACAGATCAGTCTTTTCACTACTTCGGCTCAAGGTACCCTGGAAACCATAGCTAATGGGAACGGCTATCAAGTCTATGGTTACGAGAGAGGAAATAACAACAATCCTCTCTCGTCTTATAATCGTGTGCTGCTCGCTGAAGAGGGTATCACACCTCGGTAAAATCCGATGGTGCTTTCTTTAAATATTTAAGGAATTTGGCTTTTTCGACGGCGTTGGAATAAGCATCATCCGGGCTAATCATTTTCTTTTCGAGCAAGATCATAATCGCGTCATCAAGTGTCTGCATGCCATATTTTTTACCCGTCTGCATCGAGGAAAGTATCTGGAAAGTTTTTCCTTCCCTGATAAGGTTTCTCACGGCAGGAGTCGCTATGAGTATCTCCAAAGCCGCACACCGGCCTTTTATATCTATCCTCTTAAAAAGAGTCTGCGAAACAACGGCTTTTAATGCATCGGCAAGGGTCGATCGTACCTGTCCCTGCTGACTGGCCGGAAATATTTCAATTATACGATCGACCGTTTTCATGGCATTTATGGTATGCAGAGTTCCAAACACCAGATGTCCCGTCATGGCCGCTTCCATCGCGAGGGCAATGGTCTCAAGATCACGCATCTCACCCACCATAATTATATCGGGATCTTCACGTAAAGCTCCCCTGAGAGCAGCGGTAAAGCTGTGTGTGTGTGTGCCCACCTCCCGGTGGTTTATAATACATTTCTGGCTCTTATGAACAAATTCGATAGGATCTTCAATAGTAAGAATATGATCCTTGCGCATCTTATTACACTCATCAACAATAGCTGCCAGTGTCGTCGATTTACCGGAACCAGTGGGACCGGTCACCAGCACTAATCCTTTAGGCAGATGGGCCAGACGGGCAATAACCGGGGGAAGACCAAGTTGTTCGACAGTCATTATTTCACTGGGAATTTCTCGAAAGACTGATCCAATTCCATATTTCTGTTGAAAATAATTGCAACGATATCTTGCAAGACCGGGGATTTCGTAACCAAAATCGACATCTCCGGTTTCTTCAAATACCTTTATCTTCTCTTCGGGGCAGATCTCATAGAGCATGGCTCGGAGTTCATCATTTCCCAGCTTCTTAAATTTTACTCGTTCCATATCACCACGGATGCGGAGCAAAGGCTGCTGCCCCGAAACCATGTGCAGATCGGATGCCCCCTCATCATTCATCAATTTAAAAAATCCATCAATTTGAGCCATTTAACACTCCGAATTACTGTTAAAAACAAGTAAAGACAGCTTTACCCCTGTATTTTTTCCTTGAGATAATTTACTACCTCATCAGCATCATCAAGAACCTTGAACAATAAGATATCTTCAGCACTAATGTTGCCACTCCCCAGAAGTTTATCTTTTATCCAGTCAACAAGTCCAGCCCAAAACTCGCTGCCGACCAAAACTATCGGAAAAGGTTTAATTCTTTCAGTCTGAATAAGTGTCACAGCTTCAAATAATTCATCAAGGGAACCATAACCACCAGGCATGCAGATAAATCCCATGGAATACTTCATAAACATTACTTTTCTGACAAAAAAGTACTTGAAATCCAAAGGAAAATTCGAATAAGGGTTAGGTTCCTGCTCATGAGGCAGATCAATGTTTAATCCGACCGAAATTCCACCTGCTTCGGAAGCTCCTTTATTTGCTGCTTCCATAATGCCGGGACCTCCACCGGTAATTACGCAGTAACCAGCCTTTGCCAAGCCTGCTGCTATTTTTTCGGCGAGGAGGTAATAGTTATGATCGACCGTTGTTCGAGCTGAACCGTATATAGTCACCGCCGGAACATCAATTGCCGACATTGCATCGAATCCGTCAACAAATTCGGACATAATCCTGAACATTCGCCAGGAATCTCCAATGACTGTATTGTCAAGGACATACTTAGGTTCTTTTATTATCCTGCCGTTATTAATCTTACTCATGAATTTCCTATTGCATTAATTCCTTGACTGTTCACCGGAAATAGCAAAATGCCGGCAAACCCGAAAACCTGTAAACATTTATCTTCAAAACGATATCTTAATGTTGTGGTTTTTTTTCCTGTTCGATTACTTTTTCAAACCAACTTCTGGCTCTTCTCTGTTGCCCTTCTTGCGCATAACTTTCGCCAAGAAGCTGCTGTGCTTCCATTTTGCAATCTCGATTCTTCAGGCAGCGGTAGAGATTTTTCCGCGCTTCCCGATACTGGCCGCATTGCAGCAACACTTCACCAAGATACAGCACATAACGAAGTTTTGATGGCTCCAATTCAACGCTTTTGCGGCATAGTGACAGTGCAATTTCATTTCCTTCACCTTCTTCAAGATAAACGCGTCCAAGCAAATTCATAGCCCTGTCGTCCAGTTCATTAAATCGCAATGCCCGCTGCAATGCATCCATGGCTTTGCGATTATTTTTCAGACCATAATGGGCTTTTCCCAGGTAATAATGGACACGGCCGGCGTTTTGAGTATTATTGTTTTCCAACTGCCATGGAACAAGATAGGCCAGCGCAGCCTCATATTTACCAAGTTCACAAGAAAGAATACCAAGCTGCAACTTGAGATCGTTGACGAATTCGGCACCCTCTTCTTGATTGTAATACTGCAGTGCTTTTTCAAGATATTGCAATGCTTCGGACTTCCGGTTTCGAGTTTGTTCTCCCAATCCAAGGTTGTATAATGCCATGAAATTTTCAGAATCAATCGCTAATCCATTTGTAAAACTCTGCAGAGCCGACGAAAGCTTATTCATCATTGCAAGGGCAACACCGAGAGAATTGTGTAGATTGACATCAAGGTTATCACATTTCAGTCCTCTTTTGTATTCTCTGACTGCTTTTGCCAAATCACCTTCGTTAAAATAAATATCTCCGCTGATATTAAGGCTCACCGCATCAAAGATAACAGCGCTGGATTTGCCATAAAATTCGGCATGAAGAAGAGCTTTGCGGCAATTAAGTATTGTCTCGGATTTTTTGAAATCATAATAGGGATAATTGCTCACCCCCGCAGATACATGGCAATCCCGTTCAAAATTATCTATTTGACTGATTATATTTTTAGACCACTCCAGTGCTTCTTCCGGCCTTGCTCCATCCAGATAGACGAACAAGTCTTCTCCGCCGGCAATAATCACTCCACGATCTACATATTGAGAAATCATATGACTGGGGAGACAGTCCATGCTGTCACTGGAAAACTGAACAAGGCTGAAAGTATCCGAATGAGAAGACAGCTTAAGAAGTCTGCGGACAAGATTTCGATCGGGAGGGGCTAGTGGATGATTTTCTGGATGTGCCAACGAAGTAAAGTCACAGAAGCTGAAAGGCCCGCGCTTTGCAGCATGACGCAGAGCTGTCCAGGCCTCATCCAATAATTGCCTGCCACGATATTGTTGCTTTTCCCTTTTATTTAATATCTCTACAAGACCTGGATCTGAGAAACTGGAGCCAATATGAACTCTATGACAGCCTTCCCTTTTTAGATAATTAACTAATGCACTTTCAATTTCAAGACGTCCACCTTCATGCGTCTGTTGAAGCACAACAGCAAAAGTCGATTGTCCGAGAAAGTGCAATGCCGAGTCTGACTGAACGAAATTAAGCAGAAGAGTTGCACATCTTTGTGAATTTCTCAGAAAAAATCGAAAAGAATTTCTTTTCGGTTGCAGTTCCAGCAATATAAGATGGAAACCTTTGGTCGAACCATATGTATCCAGCAGAAAATAAAGGTTGGAGACATTCAGCAATCCCGTCAGGTTGTCTATGCGAGCCTGCTTCAAGAGAAGGAATTCGCTCTCAATAGTTGTTCTTATTTCCAACAGCCAGTCTTCTCTCACTCTCTGCAAAAAAAGAGGATCGAATCCTGAAATTATTGCAATGCTTCTGGTTCCATCCTTGGTTTCAAAAGACAGCATCAGGTAATCTCCCAGAATGCCACAGGATGAATCACCATTTTTTATTTGCTTGAAAAGAGACAACAACGCTTTAATGGTAGCGTTAGCATTTTCCTTTAAACGCACCTCTGCCTGTTCGACCGAAAAAGCAAAAACGATGCTCGTGGCCGTAGGAATATGCTTCCGTAAAATCTCTGAATAACTTCCTGAAAACTTCGAGAAATCTTCAACGATCAGACTATTGTTATCACCTAAATATGGAAATGATTCAAACACTGCCCACTCCTTCACTGTTGTTATGAGAAGTAAAGAACTCAACCAACAGGGAAATCAGCTCCTTTATCTCCCGATCCTGCACCGTTCGAACATCAAGGAGAAATCTATCGTTTTCAATTCTTCCGATAAGCGGAATGGACAATTTTCTAAGTCTATCCTCAAAAGCATTGAGTTTCATTTGCAGAGGCTCAAGATCAACAGCCCAGCTATCAAGACCAAATTCAGGCAGAGCGCCTCCTCCTACCTTGGAAATTGTTGGCACAATTTTCGTTTTGCATTGAACATTGATTTTTTTCTTGAGTTGTCGCTCTATATTTTGAGCTCGGCTTTTAAGCTCTTCCGGGGTGACGGTCAGCATGGACAGAGTAGGAATATTTTTTAAAGCCTGATCGAAGTCAAAATATTCCCGCAGAACACTTTCCAACGATGAAAGAGTAAATTTATCGATGCGTAGTGCTCTGTTTAGGGGATTTCGCTTGATTTTTTCTATTATCTCTCTTTGGCCGACAATTATTCCGGCTTGAGGTCCACCAAGCAATTTATCTCCGCTGAAAGTAACCACATCTATTCCGGCCTGTACTATTTGTTGCACGGTCGGTTCTTTAGGAAAACCAAACTGAGATAAATCGATAAAACTTCCGCTGCCAAGATCTTCCATGGTTGTGAGGTTCTTTTCCCGAGCGAGTTTTACCATTTCTTCAGGAGATACTTCAGAAGTAAAGCCGATGATACGAAAATTGGAGGTGTGCACCCTCAACAACATGGCTGTATTTTCGCTGATTGCTCCTTCATAGTCATAGAGATGTGTCCTGTTAGTGGCCCCTACTTCTTTGAGGATAGCACCACTCTTTGCCATAATATCGGGGATACGAAATGATCCGCCAATCTCTACGAGTTGGCCCCGGGAAACGACAACTTCTCTGTCCTTTGCCAGTGTATCAAGGGCAATAAAAACAGCCGCCGCATTATTGTTAACTACAAGAGCCGCCTCAGCCCCGGTCAATTCGCAGATAATATCCTCAACCAGGCTGTAACGACTTCCCCGCTTTCCGGTTTCAAGATTAAATTCAAGATTTGAATAATAACCTCCTGCTTGCGCCAAACTATCAGTAGTTTTCTTAGAGAGTATAGAACGACCGAGGTTAGTATGGATGACAATACCCGTTCCGTTGATCACTCTTTTGAAATGAGGAGAAAGTTTCTGAGAAATATTTTTTTGGAATATCCCTATCCAGTCATCAAGGGTTAGTTCTACACAATCAGAAGTTTCGCGAAGTATCTTTTCCCTCTCCCTCTCTATTGATTCCTGCACTACGGATTTGATTATCCTGGACGGAGTACCGGAAGCGGAAACGATTTTGAGCATTCCAATACATTCGTCTACTTTGGGTAGCGCCTTCAGTAACTGAGTTTTGTTATCCATTGTATTGTTTAAAAAGACAGAATGAGAGTTATATAGATAGACCTGCCGCAAAAACCTCTTGCCGATTATATCAAATTTATAATTGCATTTTATATAGATATGCAATCAGCGCCAACATAATAGCGTATAATACACGAACGCCATACTATTTTTTAAAAATTGATTTTTCCCCTTGACGGCACCGATGCAATAAAGTAGTTTGCCGCGGTCTTTGAGACACACGAAACGAGTGGCGGACATGAACTGTCTTTTTGTTGTTTCGAACTGAATCAAAAACAAAAAATAACAAAGAAAAACATTGACCGAATATTTCGGTTGTGTTATTCTAGCTAGCTCGTCGCGGAACTTGTACCGCGGGGCCTTCAGCAGTTAAGAAGCCTGAGCACGATCCTTGAAAACTGAATAATAACACAAAAAGCAAACGGGCCCAACGTGTTGAATGTTTGACGATTTATCGTTAGATTTTTACCCTTTTAGCGGGGAAGGCACAGAGGGCAAAACTTTGTAATTCAAAGTTGAGCTCTTATATATTAAGCAATATGTAAGTAACCGTCTTAGGACGGTCAAGGATATCAAACTGGAGAGTTTGATCCTGGCTCAGAACGAACGCTGGCGGCGTGCTTAACACATGCAAGTCGAACGCGAAAGTTTTCTTCGGAA
>JBARUR010000283.1:0-11301 GCA_049645845.1 Desulforhopalus sp.
GTTAAGAGGTGAATAGTCGATACATCTCTTCGATATGTTTCGGGCTGATGCTTCCTTTGGTTATGCTGTAGTATAAGCTCCGTATCAATAAAATATATGGTTTCCATCAGGCTTTGTCAATCAGGAAACCGTATTGTCAATTTTTGGGAATTTAGTCCACATTTCTCATCAGTGCAGGCGCAAAATACTGCCGAGGATGGCGCCGCATGGACTGACCTTTGGTGAACATTGTGTTGATTGAGTGCCTTACTCTAGAAACCATTTCTTAAAGAACAAGAAATCTGGAGAATACTTTAAAATGAGAATCTTAAAGTAACCTCCCAGGCACTTATACCCCTCAAGGGGGCACTGAACTGAGTACCCGCAAAGCATGGGGACTAAAAAGAGTCCCCCTCACACCATGGGGATTAAAAAGAATACCCCCTTGTGGGGTGTTAGAGAAAAATTAAAACAATGTCGAAACTCTTGAAAAAACGAATATATCTAGGAAAACAACATGAGAATTGCGGGTTAGTCCTGAGAAGTATGACACCTATGATTATTGTATTGAAACAAGGGAAACTGAAGGAAGTTTTATGTGGTTCATTGGGGAAATTGGCAGGAGGAAATTATGAAAATGAATTTGGCCTATTATCTTTTTCAACGCTTGGAACAATGTGGCGCTCATGTCTCGTTCGGCATCCCCGGTGATTTCGCCCTGCCGCTTTATGCACAGCAGGCTTCATATGGATTCAATACAATCGTTTGTGCCCATGAACCGGGCTGCGTCTATGCAGCTGATGCCTACTCTCGCCTCAAAGGATTGGGAGTTGTGGTTACTACCTATGGGGTTGGCGGTTTGAACATGATAAATCCGGTAGCAATGGCCTATGCTGAACATTCCCCGGTCATCGTGATCAGTGGAGCTCCAGCTATTGCCGGACGCCGGGAGAATCCGGTTTTCCATCACCTTGTCAAAGACTATGGAAGCCAGCAGCGGATATTTGATGAAGTCACCTGTGCTTCCACCTCTCTGGCCGAGGCTGCAAGAGCCGCATTGGAGATTGATCGGGTAATAGATACCTGTCTTTCTTTCAAGCGACCGGGATATATAGAAATCCCACTTGATATGACATCGGTTGAAATCCCTGTTCCGGAAATTACTCCGAAATGTTTTGCCGGGCCTTCAATCAACATTGCTGCAGTGCAGGAAGTGGCCAGGGAAATTATCGTCGCCTTTGAGAAGGCAGAACGTCCTGTGTTATATGCGGGTGTCGGAATCCGTCGTTATGGACTCGTGGATGCTGTAATAAAAATAGCTGAAAATTGGGGACTGCCGGTTATCTCTTCAGTTATGGGTAAAGCTGCTTTTCCTGAATCCCATCCACACCATGGAGGAGTTTACATGGGAAAGATGGGAGAAGAGGAACCTCGTGAAATTCTCGAAAAAGCCGACTTCGTGCTCGCTATGGGAGTAATATTCTCCGATGTAAATACAGGATTCTGGACTGCACAGATTGAGCGGGAAAGATTGATTGAGATGCGTGATTTGGAGGTCAGTGTTTCCAATCACACCTATCATCATGTCCCGATAAGCAATTTGGTTCCCTACCTGGCAAGTTTGCAGCCACAGCCTAAAGAAGGATTAACTTCAACCTTTCACAGGGGAAAAAAGAAGAGTCCTGCTGCTATGGGGAATACGCAGCTCACTACATTACAATTGATCGAGGCGCTGCAGCAGCTGGACCAAACCCGGTTTAGTTACCTGGCAGATATCGGAGACGCCTGGTTTGCCGGCCTGGAGCTTGATGTCGATGTTTTCATGTCCCCAGGTTATTATGCCACGATGGGGTTTGCAATTCCCGGGGCAATAGGCGCAGGGATTGCCGCACCGCACCTCCGACCCATTGTCCTGGTTGGTGATGGTGCTTTCCAGATGACCGGCAATGAATTGTCCACTTTGGTTGCCAATAAATTAAATGCCATTGTTATTGTCCTCAATAATGGATACTACAAGATGCTTTCGGCTCTGGATGGACATCATGACTACTATAATCTCCACAACTGGGACTATGTAAAGTATGCCGAAGCATTAGGCTGTGCCGGTGCTTGTGTCCGGACCGGTGGAGAGTTATACAGGGCGCTCGAACAGGCTCTTTCCGCCAATAAAACTTTTGTGATTGAGGCAGTCCTGCACAAGGAGGATCACGCGCCCATCATGAAGAGGATCAAGGATTTCTTCGAACAGGCAAGCACAAAACACTGACCAAATTCCTCATCAAGTAGTTTCTCGCAGATAATAATCGTAATCCCCTTCATAAATGCGCATGCACCCATGGTCGATCTCAAAGATACGGGTGACCAGGGAACGCAGAAAATGTCGGTCATGGCTGACGAGGATTACTGTTCCTTCAAATTTTTGAAGTGCGTTAAGAAGAACATCGCGTGATTGGATATCCAGATGGTTAGTCGGCTCGTCAAGCACGAGAAAATTGAGGGGTTGCCCCAGCAGCGTGGCAAGAATAACCCGGCTTTTTTCGCCCCCGGAGAGATTGGCGACGCGTTTATCTACATCATCACCCTGAAACAGAAAGGCGGCACAGAGATTACGGATTGTTCCGATATTTTCGAGAGGCAAAGCTTCCTGAACCGCATCAAAGACAGTTTGCTCCGGACGAAGAAGATCCATTGCATGCTGGCTGAAATAGCCGGTGCTGACACCGACGCCGGGGATGACTGCTCCTGCGGTTGGTTCAGTGTTGCCGGTGATACATTTTAACAGAGTGGATTTTCCGGCACCGTTAACACCGACAACGGCTATTTTTTCGAGCCGCCGCACGGTTCCTGAAAGTCCGCTGAATACCGGAATTTCTCTCCCATCATGGCTTGACCAGGTCTTTCCGAGGTCGTCGAGATGCAGGACATCGTCACCGCTTCGGGGCGGGGAGGGGAAATCGAATTTGATAGTTCTCTGCTCGGCGGGCAGAACTATTCTTTCAATCTTGTCAATTTTTTTGATTCGGGACTGGACCTGGGAGGCATGGGAAGCGCGGGCGGCAAAGCGGGCAATGAATTCTTCTTCTTTCGCCAGCATTTCCTGCTGACGGCGATAACTGGCCTCAAGTTGCTGCCGCCGGATTTCACGCTCCTGCAGGTAGAAATCAAAATTGCCGCTGTAGGTTGTGGTGCAGCCGTTGGCAACTTCAATAATACGGGAAATAATTTTGTTCATGAATTCCCGGTCGTGACAGGTCATGAGGAGCGCACCTTTGAAATCATTGCGCAGCCATTCTTCCAGCCAGAGGATTGATTCGATATCCAAATGGTTGGTTGGTTCGTCGAGAAGCAGGACATCGGGATTTATGGTGAGGATCTTTGCCAGAGCGATGCGCATCTTCCAGCCGCCGCTGAAAACCTCAACAGGGCTGTCGAAATCATGGGGTGAAATCCCAAGACCCGTGAGTATGGCCTGGGCCCGCGGCTCAAGATCGTAGCCGCCGCGCTGTTCGAAAATTTCCACACATTCACCGTAACGCTCAAGAAGATTGGCCATTTCGTCATCTTCCATGGGCTCGGCCATTTGTGCTTCCATCTCAGCTATCTTTATGCCGAGCTCGACAATATCTCCTGCAGCCGACATTACCTCAGTGATGACGGAACGACCTGCCATTTCGCCGACATCCTGGGAGAAATATCCGATGACGGTTTTCTTTGAGCAGGAAATATCGCCCTTATCGGCTTCTTCTTCACCGGTAATAAGACGGAAAATAGTAGTTTTTCCAGTGCCGTTTGAGCCGACGAGACCAGTCTTGGTGCCAGGTAGAATTTGCAGGCTGGCATTTCGGAAAAGGACCTGCGAGCCATGCTGCAGATGTATATTCGTTAAATGTATCATAGTCTGTGGTAAAGAAAAAATGAGTCGAAACTACCATGATACATAAAAACGATGCAAGAGGATTTTACCTCTCTTCCTATTCATGAGGAAAAGGAGGCGACTTCAGAAGAAAAAAGATGTAGGTTGGCGCGAGAGTGTGGCGGACCTCGCAGATGGTTAATTTATTTCGGCTTTATAAGCTTATTCTTTTTTACAGAGCAAAACAGATGAAAAACAACAAACAAAACACCAATTCCGGCAAGAAGAAATTGAAAGTCGACACCGTTACAATCGAAAAAAAAGATACACTTCTCGCCGGTCTGCTGGCTTTTTTCCCGCAAAAAAGCCGGAATGTCCTGAAAGCAGTCTTAAAGGACGGCCAGGTCTCGATTAATGGAACTCCTGTCACCCAGTTTGATCATGTCCTTAAACCCGGCCAGCGTCTGGAAGTTTGCTGGGAAAAAAAGATTCAGCGAAAGCAATCCAAGGGCCTGAATATTGTGTATGAGGATCAGGAGCTGATTATAATCAATAAGCCATCAGGCCTTCTGACAATTGCCACCGACAAAGAAAAACGCAGGACAGCTTATGCGATTCTCAGTGATTACGTTAAATCGGAAAATCCGGAGAATAAAATTTTTATCATTCATCGACTCGACAGAGAGACATCCGGGCTGCTGATGTTTGCCAGAAATGAAGAAATCAAACGGCAGATTCAGGAAACCTGGACCACAACTATCGATCAGCGGACCTATGTCGGGGTTGTTGAAGGTGAGGTGGAACAGCAGGAAGGGACGATTGTTTCGTGGCTGCAGGAGAGTAAAGCTTTTATTGTCTATTCATCTCAAAACCCGCAGCACGGCCAGAAAGCTATCACTCACTTTAAGAAAATAAAATCGAATAATGCTTATTCCCTGCTGCAAATAAATTTGGAAACGGGAAGAAAACACCAGATTCGGGTGCATATGCAGGATATCAAGCACCCGATAATAGGCGACACGAAATATGGTTCGAGTCAGAGTCCTATTCGTCGTATGGGGCTGCATGCCCAGGTTCTTGCTTTTACCCATCCAAAGACAGGCAAGCCGTGTCGCTTTGAGACTGAGATTCCCAAAAAGTTTCTGCAGCTTTTTTCATCAGGGATCAGCCAGTAATCTCTTTAGGTAGTAGGCGGGTCATGTCATCTGCGCTGCTGCCAGAGGAAGAGCTTTACTTTTGGCCTGATGGACTGTGACGAGTCGGAAAGATTTTTTTTGGTTTTCTCCAGTGACGGGTGAGTCAGGACAATTGGTTTCCACCAGTTGTTGAATCCTTGCGGTAGTATTTTGCAGCAGATTGGTCAGTTGACTGGAAATCTCACTTGAAAATTCATGAACCTTGCCCGCAAGATCCCGCGTACTTGTTGCAGCAATACTCACCTCGTTAATACTTGTTGAAACGATGAGGGTGTTATCCGAAGTACGGCCTGCAAGGTTTGCTATATTGTCGGTAACAAGTTGCTGACTGGCGACAGCCTGGGTAATGTTGCCGGTTCGTTGGTTAAGGGTTTGCATACGGTGATCAATTTCTTCCAGATTTCCAAAAAGCACTGTACTGGCCTGTTGAATGGCTCCCACCTTATTCATGACATCATCGGTTGCCTGTGCTGTTTTATAAGAAAGTTCCTTCACTTCACTGGCAACAACACCAAAACCCTTACCCGCCGATCCGGCTCTGGCGGCCTCAATGGTAGCATTCAGTGCCAGGAGTTTGGTTTGGCTGGTAATATCTTCGACTGTTGCAATTATGCTGGTAATGGCTTTGATCGATGTGTCGAGTTCCTCGTTATATTGTTTTGATCGCCTATTACTCTCCAAGATGGCAGCAACGATACTGTTTTGATCCTGGATTTGCACATTAATGTCCTGAAAGGCTGACTGCAGTTGGACAGTAGATTCAGAAACCTTATTGGTATGTTCTGCGGTTTCGCCTGCACGCTGAGTTACGCTTTCAGATTGGGTTTCGGTGGAAATAGCCAGCTCCTGCATGGAATTTGCCGTATACACCAGTTCTTTTGCCCGACTCTCAAGATTGTTAACAACAGAAGTAATAGTCTCAAACATTTCCTCGATTATCAATTTTTCCGATGCTTTCCGTTCATTTTCCGCCGTGATCTCCATCAGGGCCTCACCGAAATGGTTGATGGCGCCGGAAAGAATACCGATCTGGTCTTTTCTATGTAAATAAGGAACTGTAGTTGGTTTGCCTGAACGTATTTCATCTATGGTGTGAGACAGTTTATGAAGCGGTCTCTCGACGATTAATCGCACCAGGACAAAAAGTACAAGCATATTGGCCAGTACTGCCAGTCCTCCCATAAAAAGGGTAAAAGTTCGCTGATGCCTGCGAAATTCGGTGAGTTCCAATTCCATGGACCTGATTTCTTCCACGTGCTGGAGTATTTCATTTCGAGTTACTTCCGCCTCAAGGGCGGCATCGGCTATTTTGGTTTCAAATGCATTGATTTTTCCAACAAAAGCCTCAACGGTATTGGTACTCGTTGAGGCTTTCTGGATGGTTGCGGTAAGTCTAATGGTATCTTCCTGTAATTCGTCAGTCGCAAGGATCATACGTTCGACCGATTCATTAAAAAGACCATTCTGATCGAGAAGACCACTCGAAAAAGCGAGCTCGTTGTTTTCCACCTGTATCACAAATTGGTTATTGGCGAGATCTCTTCGCTCTTTTCGATTGAAAATGCCTTTGTAGGATTCGCGGCCTTTATATATCTGCCTGTCGATAATCTGAAATTTCTGTTCCACTGTCTTGATAATATCGGCTCGTGGATCTGTTCGGAAAAAATCAGGGAGAGTGAGGAATTCCTCCTGCAGTAAAACAATTGCCGCCCGGAGATTATCACTGAGCTGTTCCCGTAACGAGAGCACTTCATTTACTTTGTGTTCCACCGTATCGCTTGACTGCAGATTAACATACAGCAGTGCTCCGATAAATAAATTAGAGGCAAAGGCAACTCCGACAAGTATTTTGAATCCTACAGTGAATCGTCCGATATTAAAATATTGAGTGATAGCCATTCTTTTCCCGATTACTTAATTACCTGGTTATGAAGTTCATACATGAGCTTCCCCGCCGTTGACATTCGTCTGATCGGTTCTTGCCGAGTCAGTGAACCCGCAGTAAACGTTCACCAGCACCCCATATGCGTACGCTCAGACCGCCGTGCATAGGCCAACTATAGCCCGTCGGCCTGCTTGTACGCTTATGGAGCACTGCTGAACGTTTACAGGTCGCGGACATCCGAGCATTTTTGTTGTTCCGGGTGAACGGTTACAATCCGCAAATGCAGACCCACCATATATAAGAAATGTTATGTTTGAGTTAAGTTGCTGTTAAGAAATTTGTCAGAGATAATGGGTTTCGCAATTTTATCAAAACTTGACGTCGGCAAAAAACATATCTAAATCTAATTAATTCATAACAATCAATAGGTATAAGTGCATTGTCTGCGATATTTCCCACCATGTTTTGGAAAGGGAACCGCAACAACAAGTTTTTAGAGAATTGCTTTCAAAGTAGGGATTGAATCACATCTGAAACTGTTAAGGAGACGAGCCATGTATGAAAACTTTTTAATTACTTATGAGATCACTAAAAACTATAGCCCCTCCGAAAATGAAGAATATATGTGTTTAAAACATCGTCAATATTTCAAGGAAAGACTCCTCATCTGGCGCAAGGAACTGATGGGAAAATCAGAATTATTTTTTGAGGAGCTAAAGGAAAATGGCATAAGATCAGCTGATATAATCGATCTGAGTGCACAGCAGGCGGAAGTTTTTGCAGATTTCAGTACGAGAGAACGACAATGGAAGTTGCTTCAGGAAATAGACTTTGCTTTAACAAGAATTGAAGCTGGTGAGTATGGGTATTGTGATATAACCGGTGAGGAAATTGGTTTGAAAAGGCTTGAAGCGAGACCGGTAGCAACACGCTGTATTGAAGCCCAGGAACAATTTGAACGACTGGCCAACACAAGAACGGGGGCGGTATCTTTTTGACTCATCCGGAGGTTCCGGAATTTCGCAGCATTTGTAAGAGTGACTAAATTCCCTTGCAATTGATTTTACACCGATTATTCTTCCCGCAACCGTAAACAAGCAAAGCGCTGGTCAGCATTATTACTTTTGTGCCGGTTACGGACATGAATCATAAACCCAACCTGATTTTTGTTGATAGGGAAGAATATTGGGAACTCGTGCAAAAGCATCCTACCGCTGGATTATTGTATTGGCCGGGATAGCAGGTCTTTTTGCCAGCCTTGGTCTGGGACGTTTTTCCCTTGGTATGATGCTGCCTTCAATGGGGGAAGCGCTGGCGCTTTCCTACAGCCAGATGGGTTTTATAAGCACTATCAACTTTTGCGGCTATCTGATAGCTGTGCTGTTATGCGGTATCCTCACCACGCGTCTTGGTCCACGGGTTCTTATTTCCGTCGCGCTGATCCTCGTTTCCTGTTCCATGATTCTCATCGGTCTTTCCACTCATTATATGTTGATTCTGCTGCTCTATTTTTTGACAGGAGTCGGCAGTGCTCTCTCCAATGTGCCTATCATGGCTCTTATTTCCGTTTGGTTCGATGGCAGAAGCAGGGGGCGGGCAGCAGGTTTATGCGTGATGGGTAATGGGCTGGGAATATTGGTTACCGGTAAAGCCGTGCCGATCTTGAACAAGTTGGCCGCCGGCTGGCGAATGAGTTGGATTGTTTTGGGCTGCCTTGCAGGAGGAATATCTCTTCTCTGTTATGTCCTGTTTCGAAATAAGCCACTGGAAATCGAGGAAAGGTCATCAAGCAAAACTCCATTGACTGCAAAGGAACAAAGTAAAAGTTCATCAGGGAAACAAACGGCGCACAAAAATGTATTTTTTCACTGTGGTGCTATATATTTTCTTTTTGGCTGTACTTACGTTATTTACGTAACCTTTTTTGTAACCGCTCTTGTAGAGGAACGTGGTCTCAGTGAACAGGCGGCGGGCAACCTCTGGTCCTGGGTCGGGCTCCTCAGTCTTGTTTCGGGCCCACTCTTTGGTTATCTGTCGGATGTTTACGGGCGCAAGATAATTCTGGCAGTTGTGTTTTTTATTCAGACGACAGCATATCTGTTGGCTGTTACACAGTTTCCAATGTTTTCGGTCTACGTTTCCCTAGCCTGTTTTGGGTTGGTAGTCTGGAGCGTACCGACAATTATGGCGGCCTTGATAGGAGACCATGCCAGTCCGGAACGGACCGCGGCACTTTTTGGTTTTGTAACCTTTCTCTTTGGTATCGGACAGATTATCGGGCCTGCCATCGCGGGTTTTCTGGCTGAGCAGAGGGGTACGTTTTCTGCAGGGTTTTTGCTGGCAGCAATTTTAGCCGGAACGGCGATGGTCCTCAGTTTATTGCTCCCCGGCAAACAAAAATCACTGGCGGAATAAAAGAGCTGAAAACCTTTGAAACGTTCAGTTGGGAAATATATGAGCAAAAACATTTGTGTGTGAAAAAAAAATTTACTAGAATGTTGGCCAATTTAAAATGATTTAATGCGTGTTCGGCCGAATAGAGGACGGTCGACTCGCTAAGGTTGCAAACCCGCATTTCTCCTAATAAATACAATGTTCATGAGAAATATGGGCAAACGTCTGTGATCTTGATCCCCAAAAGCTATCCCGCAAAACAATTTCATGCAGAATCCTTCACAACCATCAACCGAGGAAATGAATCAACTCTTTATAAAAGCAGGTGAAAACCACCAGAATGGATTGCTGGATGCGGCTGGATCCGGTTATCTGCGTTTGTTGGAATATTTTCCGGAAGCTCCCCTGCTGCACTTTAACCTAGGGCTTGTCTACTATGAACAAGGGGAATATGAAAGTGGCAGGGATGCGTTTGCCAGGGCGGCCGATCTCAATCCGGAAGATATGGATATCCTCTTTAACCTTGGTTTGACCCAAAAGAAAACCGGTGATGTGGATGGGGCAATCAGCTCCTATAAACGAATAATAAGGGCCGATCCAAACAGTGTCGACGCTCGCTATAATCTTGCAGGCTGTTACAAGGACAGTGGTCAAAATGAGAAAGCGATCGAAACTTATCTGGAGGTATTGCAAATTGATCCGGCTCATTTACCTGCCGCCGGAAACCTGGCTTTCGTGTATCATCTTAATGGTGAAAGCGAGCAAGCCATTCGATATTATCAAAGAGTCCTGGAAATAAATCCGGAACATCAGTCGGCAAAACATATGCTCGCATCTCTGAGCGGCAACGGAACGGCAAGTCCGCCTGAGTCTTATGTCAAAGATGTGTTTGATAATTATTCACTTCATTATGAACAAAGCCTAGTCATTGAACTGGAATATTGTGTTCCGACGACAATGAGAGAACTGCTGGACAAAAAATCCGGATGGAAAAACAGATATGCTCATGGGCTGGATCTCGGCTGCGGAACCGGGCTCGGAGGGCAGGCTTTTTATGATATGGTCGAAGTGCTTGAAGGTATAGACTTATCGGAAAAAATGATAGCTATTGCCGCCATGAAAAGAATTTACCGGGATTTGCATGCAGGTAATATCATAAATTTTCTCGGTTCGACGAGTAATAGATACGATTTTTATCTTGCCGCAGATGTTTTTGCCTATGTGGGGGAACTTACCAAAACCTTTTCATTGCTCAAACAAAAGGCTCGCCCTGATGTTTTGTTCTGTTTTTCAACTGAAACACTTAACGGAAGTGGATACAGGCTGCAGCAAACCGGTAGATTTGCCCATGATCCTGATTATATAAAACAAGTCGCTGGAGCGACCGGCTGGAAAGTTGCAGCAAGCCACAATACCTTGCTCAGAAAGGAAAAAGGCAATTGGGTTGCAGGGGATATATGGTTTCTTAGACTGCCTTAACCCGGATGAAAAAATGCGGGTTAAAATCTGCGCTACTATAAAAAAGGTGGGACTGATCGAAACTCCACAGTTTTTGTTGTCTCAGGATGGACAAATCGCAGCAGGGTGGCATGGAGCATCATTTGATCTCCATCTTTTCCTGATCCATAGAGGCTGTCACCAACTATCGGAGCGCCAAGTCCCATAGGCTTGGGGTGCGCTGAATGGACACGGAGTTGATGGGTTCGGCCGGTAAGGGGTGTAAACTCAACCTGGGTAGTCGTCCATGTTGTCTTTATTTTCCGCCATGAAGTAATTCCCATCTTGCCACAAACCGGATCATATATCTGCAGGGGACGGTTGTCCGGATCGAGCCGAAATGGCAGGTGAATCTCCCCGCCGATTTCTTCCAGAATCCCCTCAACGACCGCGATATATTTTTTAACAACCAACCGTTTTTCAAACTGAAGTGAGAGAAAACGATGGGCTTCAGTGGTTACTGCAAAGACCATCAGCCCGGACGTATACATATCCAG
>JBARUR010000284.1:0-11497 GCA_049645845.1 Desulforhopalus sp.
GAGCTTCACCGCCTCTTCTTTAAACTCTTTCGTATAACTACGTCTTTTTTTCTTGTTCATTGAACACCTCCAGAATGATAAATAATTCACTCTTAAAAAAGTGTCCATTGAAACCCTACCACGTCACAAGAACTAGTTCAGATTGTCGAGTTAGAAAACCTCTTTCACTAATAGCAACTAAAAATGCTCACCTACATGATGTTGTTCTTTTCTTAAGACAAAAGGAACTAGTGCATTGGGTACCGGGATATTCTTTTAAGTGTTCAGTTTCAACAAGAGGAGCTTTTGCGACATCCAAAATTTGGCCTACTTATAAATTTGATGAAGTATTTGTACCTCTCAAAGATGATAATTTGTGCAATTACCATGTAACTTTTTCCGATTCTGCCCTTATAAGAATGAAACACGATGGGCGATATGTTGAACTGAGTCCAACTGATAAAGTTAGAACTCAGGGGATGGCTAATAAGCTTAAACGGATTAACAGTGTAAATATGAAACATCATATCGTTGTCAAGTCTAGCGGTTGTGAGTATCCGTGTTGCAATAAATTGTTCATTGCTTTTGCCAATAATCTTGAACGGGGTGGAAGAATTTACGCCTTCGGTAATAGCTATCAAAATGATTTAAGGGAAAATCGAAAAAAAATATTCATAGAGAACGA
Organism: Desulforhopalus sp.; assembly: GCA_049645845.1. Classification (GTDB taxonomy): domain Bacteria; phylum Desulfobacterota; class Desulfobulbia; order Desulfobulbales; family Desulfocapsaceae; genus Desulforhopalus_A. The sequence continues at coordinate 665 of JBARUR010000284.1, forward strand.
AGCAACAATTGAGCTTGATTATTCAGGGCTCCATCCACGCATGCTTTACGCGAAAGAAGGTATTCAGTATAATGGTGAATTGTATGACTTGAACGGTTATTTGACCGAATTTCAGGAAGACCCGGATTTGAAACTTCTTGCTAAGCGAGCTTTGTTAATACTTATTAATGCGAAATATTCCAGAAATATTCCTGGAACTTTAGCTGACAACATTTGGAAAAATGATCGTAGGCTTAGTCGGCAATTGTACAAAAGATATCCACCCTCGGATTCAGATTTGGGGATTTATTCTCGTGTTGTGGAGGCCGTAAAAACTAAGCACGAGGCTATTAGTAAATATTTCCACTCAGACTCTGGTGCAAAATTACAACGGATAGACGGGAAAATTGCCTTGGCGATATGCTACTGGTTTGCGTGCTGCAATATTCCAATCCTCCCTGTCCATGACTCCTTCATCGTGGCCCTCCAACATTCCAAGCAACTCCAAAACCTGATGTATGAAACATACCAGAGATACAATCAGGGATTTTCGTGTCCAGTAAAACAAAAATAAAGTCAGTGTAAATATAAAAATATTCTATTTAATACAAGTGGATAGGTTCGATTATCCTTACTATACGGGATATTACCTATGTGTTGGATAGATAATGTGTATAGATAGAGGTGTAAGGTTTATGTTGTTAGCTTATATATATTTTACTCTGGCGTTTAGAGGAGTCTTTTTTTGTCTGACGTTTTTTGATATCTATATAATGCTACTGATGAATTACATGATAATGTAGCTAGTTTCGAGTAGGTTAGTTTCGTGTTTATTTTAATTTGGTAATACTTAAATGACCTATATTTTTATGAGGAGGTGTATTTTGACTGTACCCGATTTCCAATCGTTTTTTCTTCCTGTACTAGAGTTGGCAGCGGATAGAGAAATACACACCACAAAAGAAACATATAATGATATGGTGAATCATTTTGGTTTGAGTGAAGCAGATCAAAATGAAATGTTGCCAAGTGGAAAGCAAGCGACATATAAAAACAGAATTGGCTGGGCTAAAGTATATCTCGCAAAAGCAGGGTTACTAGAGAGCCCCAAAAGAGGTACATTTCATATTACCGAAAGAGGGATAAAGGTTTTAGAAGGCAGACCAACAACCTTTCGAGTAAAGGATTTAAAGCAGTTTGAAGAATTTGTAGATTTTCACCAATCGAATCACCAAAAAAAAGATATTGTTACCATTGAAAATGATGACAGTATTGATACCCCTGAAGAGACTTTCGAGCAAGCATACCAAGAGTTGCATCGCAGTTTAGCGAGTGAACTGCTTGATCAAATCAAAGCTAATACACCTGAATTTTTTGAACAACTTGTTGTTAAGCTCCTTGTCAAGATGGGATATGGGGGCTCCATTAAGGATGCTGGGCAGGCATTAGGGCGAACTGGAGATGAAGGAATTGACGGCATAATAAAAGAAGACAAGCTTGGTTTAGACGTAATTTATATCCAAGCAAAGCGGTGGCAAGGCTCGGTCGGGAGACCGGAAATACAGAAGTTCGTCGGTGCTCTTCACGGACAGCGAGCGAAGAAGGGGGTATTTATCACCACTGGTAACTTTACCAAGGATGCCCAGCAGTATGTTTCTACTATCGATCCAAAGGTTGTGTTGGTTGATGGCATTCAACTTGTTGAGTTGATGATTGATCATAACCTTGGTGTGTCGATTGCTGACATTTATGAAATTAAGAACATAGATACAGATTTTTTCATAGAGGAATAAATCAATATTGTTGATAATTACGCAATTATGAATCTCAACGAGAGTCAAACCCGCCAGCAGTATATCGATGGCCAACTTGCTAAAGCAGGTTGGGGGATAAACGATTGTGTTCTCATAAAAGAATACTATTTGCGGAATAACTTTGAAACTCGGGAGGAGGAGGGAAGATATCATTCAAAAGGCGAATTTGCAGATTATGTTTTATTAGGCCTTAATAGTCGACCCATAGCTATTGTGGAAGCTAAACGCACTAATCGCGATCCTCTTGCTGGTAAACGACAAGCGGCTGACTATGCTGATCAGATCCAACGTCAGTTAGGTATTGATCCTTTTATATTCCTCACAAATGGTCAGACAATTCTTTTTTGGGATAGGTCCCGATATGCACCTCGTGAAATCAGTGGTTTTTTCACAAGAAGTGATCTTGAAAGACTCTTACACCAGAAGCGATATTCCAAGTCACTTCATGAGGTTGAGTTAAGTGCAGGTATCGCTAATCGAGCATATCAAACAGAAGCGATTAGGCGGGCAACAGAAAAAATCGAGGAGGCTCAACGAAAATTCCTTTTAGTTATGGCCACGGGTACAGGGAAAACTCGCACAGTCATAAGCCTGATGGATGTTTTGTTACGAGCAAAAAGAGTACAACAGGTTCTTTTTCTTGCTGATCGCCGTGAACTTGTCCGGCAAGCGATAAGTGCAATAAAAGAACACTTGCCAAATGAAAGTCTAGGGCGTATTGAAAGTTCCGAACTTCCTACTTCTGCTCGTATCCATGTGGCAACATATCCTAGTATGGTGCAGTTCTATGATCGCTTATCACCAGGTTACTACGATTTAATCATTGCCGACGAAAGTCACAGGTCCATATACAACCGTTACAAAGGTATCTTTGACCATTTCGATGCTCTCCATATTGGCTTAACCGCAACTCCTACAGACTTTATCGACCACAATACTTTTGAACTCTTTGCTTGTGAGGATGGTCTTCCAACCTTCGATTACCCCTATGATCAAGCAGTAGCTGAACAGTACCTCGTCCCTTACAGGGTGCTTGATGCACAAACCAGCTTTCAGGTTTCAGGTATTTATGGAGAGCAACTTTCTCTTCCATTGCAACAGCAGCTTGCAGAAAAAGGTATCGATGTTGAAGAAGTGCAGTTTGAAGGTACCGATATTGAGCGAAAGGTTATCAACACAGGTACAAATGATGCGATTGTGCGGGAGTTTGTAGACAAATGCCGAAAAGATGCACTTGGTTTACCCGCTAAAAGTATCATTTTTGCTGTCAGTCATGCCCATGCCAAACGAATATATGAAAGTTTTAATCGGCTCTACCCCAATTACCAAAGGCGTGGCTTGGCGGAGATTATAGATAGCCATATGGAGCGTGCTGAGGAAACATTGGATGACTTTAAATTTAAAGATATGCCCCGGGTGGCAATCTCAATCGATATGCTCGATACGGGTATAGATGTCCCGGCCATTCAAACTTTATTGTTTGCTAAACCGGTCTATAGTCGAGTCAAATTTTGGCAAATGATAGGGCGTGGCACTCGCCTTTATACTGACCAGCAGACAGGCAAGGTAAAAAAAGATTTCCTTATTATCGATTGCTGGAATAACTTTTCTTACTTTCAGCTAAACCCTGAAGGTGAGACCGGACATCCCAATGAACCCCTTCCAGTTCGGCTTTTTAGATTACGTTTAGAGAAACAAATTTTTATGCGCGGGCAGGATATAGACGATACTCGCGTCACTACTACCATGCAGCAGATGCTTGCTGAATTATCTCTGGACAATATCAACATCCGCCCTCATCGCGAAGAGATTTTGAATCTCATGAAAATTTGGCCTGTAACAGATGAAAAAACAACTCAACATCTTTCAAAAACAATAGCTCCTCTTCTCCGGTACTACTGGTCAGAGTCATTATTGGAGATTCAATTCAGGATCATAGTCGAACGGATTGCTGTGGCGCAGTTATCTGGAGATAATATTGAAGTCGCGAAACTCACTGAAAGAGCGCAGGATGCTGTTCGTAATCTTGCTGAAAATATCAGAGAGGTGAAAGAAGTTGCCGAGCAAAGAACCTGGGTTTTAAGCAAAAGCTTTTGGACCCACCTTGAACAGGATCGACTCGATATGCTACAAGACACCTTCGCTCCACTCATGCGGTTTCGACAGCGCACTGGGGGTGAGGTAATACAATTGAATTTACCTGATCAAATTGCTAGCCGTCGCTGGATTATTTATGGGCCTACAGGTGAAGGGGCGTTCGCGGAAAGTTATCGTGAACAAGTTGAAGCATATGTCAAGCGACTAGCCGATAACCTTCCTGCGATCAAAAAACTAAAACGTGGCGATTATATTGCTGATGAGGATATTGAACAAATCGCCAAAGCACTTAATCAGGCAGATCTCTTTGTTACAAAAGAGAGGTTACAGGAAGTGTATCAGCAACCAGCTGCCAGTCTGCCCGATTTCATTCGACACATTCTTGATATTGCCAAGCTTCCTACTTGGGAGGATCATATCAAAGAAGCTTTTGATGAGTTTATTGCCGAACATGGTTTGATGAGTGCCAGTCAAACCAATTTCTTGCGGGCGATACGTGCCGCTGTGCTCCGGCATACAAAATTAACTCGAGATCAACTGCATCGACCGCCGCTATCACGAATCGGTGTTGTAGAAAATCTTTTCAAACCAAACGAAATCGACAAAATCATCGATTTTGCCAATAACCTGATTGATCAGGTCGCATAACCTTTAAATAAGAGAATTTAATGCTTGCTCCTCATATAAAAAAGAATGTCGATAAATTGTGGAATCGTTTTTGGACTGCTGGAATCACCAATCCTTTGGTTGCAGTGGAGCAGATTACTTATTTATTGTTTCTCCGTCGCTTAGAGTTCATTGATAATGAACGAGTAAAAAAGGGACGGCCTTCGATATATACTACGAAAGTCAGGGTTGGTAAACAGGAGGTTGATGCCGAACAATGTCGATGGAGCTATATCAAGATAGACAAAACACCGCAACACCTTAGTGATGTGGTGTTTCCTTGGTTACGCGATCTAGAAAAACACATTGCCAAAGCAAGTACTCCTGCAAACGGCATTGAGGCAATAGGCAATCGAATGAGCGATGCCTATTTTCAGCTCGACCCCAACAAAGGAGCAATTTTACAGGAAGCTATCGAACTCATTGACGAACTATTTGAACGTATAGATTCTGTTGGGGCTACTTCTGATGTTATGGGTGATACCTTTGAATACCTACTGTCTGAAATTGCCACCGCAGGGAAAAATGGCCAGTTTCGTACCCCACGACATCTTATACGTTGTATGGTCGAGATGGTCGAGCCGAAGCTAGGTGAGCGTATTATTGATCCGGCAGCTGGCACAGGCGGCTTTCTCTTTTCAAGTTTAAACTTCCTTCTTAGCAATAAGACAGATCCAGAACAATTACGCATCGAGTGGGATGGAACACCTCATCGTGTCTATGGCGACTTACTCAACGAAGAAGAAGATGCCATAATTCATAAAGGGGACTATCTGGTTGGTTTTGATAACGACCGAACTATGGTGCGTATTGGTTGGATGAATATGATCCTGCACGGAGTTGAGAATCCCGAGATTCATCAGCGGGATAGTCTTGGCAAACGGAAAGAAGGCGACCCGTTCCAATCAGAAAGTTTTGATGTTGTGTTGGCCAACCCGCCCTTTACAGGGACAGTGGACAGCGCGGATTTAGAAACCACTCTCTTTCCTAAGGCAGGGAAGAGGGGCAAGAAAGCCACTCAGGCTATCACTAATAAAAGTGAGTTGCTTTTTGTCTGGCTGATGCTTGATTTGTTACAAGTAGGTGGTCGATGTGCTGTGATTGTGCCGGAAGGAGTATTGTTTGGTAATACCGATGGGCATACAAAACTTCGTAGAGAACTGCTGACAGAGCATTTGGTTGAGGGTGTCATTTCTCTCCCAGGAGGTGTTTTTCAGCCATACACCGGGGTGAAAACTTCAATCCTCGTCTTTCAAAAGGAAACCAGGAAAGAAGATAAAGGTAAATGGAAGCAAGGTGATCCCCCCCGAACAGAAAATGTGTGGTTCTATGAAGTCAGCGAAGAAGCATTTTCTCTTGATGCCAAGCGCAATGAGCGACGTGGGCAGGATAATGACCTCTGGGATATGCTTGTTAAGTTCAAGACGCGGTATAAGCCCGAGCAAGATGAACTCAATTATTACCAACCGCAATACAGAACTGAGCGTTGGCGTATGGTTGATGCTCATACAATGGCAACTTTTTCGGATGATCCTCGGGTTGTGAGTGAGAAAGACCAAATTCGTTCCCTTGCAGAACTCTTTCCCGATCTGCCAGCTGATCCAGAAAAGGCTTATGCAAAAATTATCAATGAACAACAACCGATTTTGGATGCTTTGGCGTTAACGGTAATCAATAACTTTGCCAGCGATGTCTTTAAAAAAGCGAAAACAAAGAAGGGCACAAAGCAGCGTACAAGTATGGCTGAAGCTGCCATGAAGAAAGCTGGATCTGCTTTTCGCAGCCTTTGTGAAAAGCATAAAGGCCTTTTTGAAAATGATGAAAAAATAGCTCTGAGTCTGTACCAGAAGGCGTATCAAACAGCGAGTTTAGCCGCCGTAGAGATGTATAGTTCTCAGATTATCGATGGTACTTCCATTAAACATAAAGACTACGACTCAGCTGAATTGACTGAAGCCTTGGCAAATGTTGCATACGGGTTTGCAAAACTGGACGGCTATGACGTTGTATTGCGTACACTTGATGTTTTTAAACATGAAGGGGTATTAAAATATTCCAAGCACTGGACTGCACCGGTTCGTGTGTATGCTGTGAATGAAGAATGGCAAAGTGAAGACGGCAAAATTAGGGGTAGTCATGATGAAAACGATGTGGTGCGTCCTGAATACATTGCTTCGATTCAACTTTACGATGGAAAAAATCATTTAATCGAGGCATTGCTTGATCAAGATTGTATTGAAGCCCGGAATTGGAATTTGTCGGCCGGACAATACAAGCCCTTCAATTTTATCGGTTTTAAAAGTGATAAAAGCGTGGTTGAGATGATCCGGGAGCTGCAGGATCAAGAAAAGGAAATTGCCAATGGCATGAGTAGATTGTTGGCAATGGTGGAGGGTAAGTAATGGACCGCACTTCAGCATGGCAACAAATTCGCCTGGGAGAGATATGTGAAATAAATCCTCGACTTCCTAGTGACTTGGATACATCAAACACTACCAAAGTAACTTTTTTGCCAATGGCGGCTGTGGATGAAGTGTTTGGAGAAATATTGAGGGCTGAAGAAAGGACATATGAAGAAGTGAAAAAGGGTTTTACCCCTTTCATCGAGAATGATGTGCTTTTTGCTAAGATCACTCCATCGATGGAAAATGGTAAAGCGACTATCGCTCGTAGTTTAATTAATGGCGTAGGTTTTGGCTCAACTGAGTTTCATGTCCTTCGATGTTCTGAGCAGGTCTTGCCTGAGTACCTGTTCTATTTTATTCGGCAACCATCATTTCGAATGTGGGCGAAGGATTCATTCACCGGATCTGCAGGACAGCAGCGTGTTCCAGCGGATTTTTTAGCACGTGTTTTTTTACCGTTACCAACCCTTCTTGAACAACAACGCATTGTTGATATTATAAAGCAAGGTGATGAACTGCGTCGTGCACGCCGTGATGTATTGGATAAGACCAAGCAGCTTCCCCAAGCATTGTTTTTCGAAATGTTTGGTGATCCAGAACCAAGGATCAACGATCGATGGAAATTTCAAAGAATTGGCGATCTCACAATGGTTGAAACTGGCGGAACTCCAAGTCGATCTAAAACTGAATACTATACTGGTAGGATTCCTTGGGTAAAATCGACAGAATTAATGGACAAGGTGATTAATTCTTCGGAGGAAAGAATTAATGAAGATGCTGTGCGAGAGAGCAATACTAAAATCTTCCCAGAGGATACAATCTTATTAGCAATGTACGGACAAGGACAAACACGTGGCCGAACAGCTAAGTTAGCAATACCAGCAGCATGTAATCAAGCCATTGCAGCTATTTTACCTTCTCAAGAGTTGGTTCCAGATTACATATTCGTTTGGCTGCAGTGCTCTTATGAGGCTGTACGTTCTTTAGGAAGAGGCGGGCAACAAGCAAACCTTAATCTAAGTATAGTTAGAAATTTAAAAATTCCAAAGCCTCCAAAAGAAGTACAATTACATTTTTCCCGAATATATATTGAGATTCAACAACAATTGGCCTCAATAACAGTATCTCTCAAAGAGCAAGAGCACGTGTTCGACCAAATTCTTATAGAGGCATTTTCCGGCAGTCTGACGCAGACGTGGCGCGATGCGAATTATTACAGCCTAAAAGATAAGGTCCAAGAAAAAAGGAAAATCATTAGGCCACCAAAACAAAAGGACAGGGTCACAGGAGCAACGTCAGACGAACGACCTTGGCTCGGCCGCAAATATCGGGGCTGGCTACTTGATCAATTGAGTGAATTTCAAGGTTTTGTCTATAGTGCCTTGCAAAAATGGAAAGGTACCTTAATTCCATCGGATGCTTTAGATGAATTTATAGAGCGCTGTTTCCAGATCGAACACCTGGAAGACGCTAATGATCAGATCAAACGTGCCTTGAACCAACTTGCAGGCCTCGGCTTGATAGCCCAAGTAAGCATTCCAAACCAGGAAGGAGAATACGTTACCGGATATAGAGGGCTGAGGGAAGATGAACTTTCCCAAGTCTCTGACAGACACCTTTTGGCTCGAGGGTAACTGAATGCGATTACGGTACCTTACTCTCAAAAATTATCCTCCCCTCAATGATATAGTCCTATCGTTTAGTGCTGAATCCCCCCTACAACGAAAGTGTGCTATCCATTTTGTGGTCGGTGTAAATGGTTCTGGAAAAACTCACCTACTTCAAGCCTTGTTAGAAACATTTTTATGCCTTACAAGGCAACAGAAGCCACATTTCCCTGTAACATTAGTTTATGAATTAGGGGATGGTGCAAAAGCTCGAACTCTAATTTTTGATAATTCAGGTGGTTCGCGAAAGCCCGGGTGGTGGCAATCAGAGCCTGATCAAGAACTCCTGCCATCCTCGTTTCAAATTGAAGACTGGCAATCTTTGATTGAAAATGTCAGAGATGGTAGTTCAGAGTGGGAAGCACTCATTGAAAACGGCAATTGGCCTGGAAAAAAGGTTGGTTTACCCCAAACAGTATTAGCCTATACTACAGGCGCAATCGAACCTTGGAAAAATATCCTTCAACGGGAACCGCCAGCAACCGACATAGATATAATCTCTCAATCACTCGATTACGAAATCAATCAGGAACGTCCGGCAAACTGGAGTTTACATCAAGAAATCGCTCACCTTGGGCAATCAGGGGATGAGGAGGAATTTGTTCAAATTCAGCAACTTAAAAAGATTGCGGCTGAACATGGTATCAGTGAAAGCGAGCAGGAAATATGTAAACTCATTACTCCTCTCCTCCTTAAGTTTGCACTTCTGTCAGTATCTTTACCACTGGCCATGGAAGAGCTTCGAAAGCATGAAACTCAGGAACAACAGCATACGTTTTATCAGGAAGTGAGTGTTGCCTCTGAGCAAGGGAAAGGGCTACGATGGCTTTTCAACCAGGTTGGGTGGATCTGGCCAGTATGTATATCTTTTACTGTTGATTTTCGTCCGAATGAATGGACGGAGATGGAGAGCCATTTTAAAAGACCTTTACTCCAAGCACTCTACGGTTTTGCCAGCGAAGTTGTCAGGGAGCCTGAACCTAGTACAAAAAGGCGCCTTTTTTTTGATTTAAAAGCTAAAAATGATGCTGATTTTACGGGAGCTTTGAGCGATGAGGCAATGATAAGTCAATTTGGGGGTACGGATATCTTTGAATTTGTAGGGGATGCACTTCTGCAAATGCTTGGAGGAAGAAATGGCGACCCCAATGATCATTTCAAACGTTTACTAGAATTTCATCAGCAGGACATTATTGAAGATATCCAGATATCTCTTCGAAGTAGCAGCACTGAAGATATTTTAATGTTCGACGAATTGTCCGACGGCGAGCAGGTGTTTCTTGGTCGTATGGCACTCTTTCAACTTATGCAAGGACAAGATGATGCACTCCTGTTACTTGATGAGCCGGAAGTTCATTTCAACGATAAATGGAAACGTGAAATAGTAGATATTATAGATGATGTTCTCCAGAATACTGCCAACGACGTTATGATAGCAACGCATTCGAGCATCACCCTGACTGATGTTTTTAACGATGAGATCATACTGTTCGAAAAAGATAATGGAGCTGCCAAAGTTGTTCCTGTCAAGTCTACCACTTTTGGCGCAGATCCAAGTGAATTAATGATTCGTCTTTTTGGTGTTTCAGATAGTATCGGTGCGAGAGCTGTGGAATGGCTTGATAAGCAACTGGATCGAGACTGGAGTCAAGCAGATACAAATGAACTTAACAAATTAATAAAAAGAGTAGGCCCGGGGTTCCATCGATCAGAACTTAGGGCAATTCTCCGAAGGCTGCAGAAGAATGCTTCATAAAATTAATCTCCCTAACTGTCTGCCTGCGTTTGAATGGATTGTTCAGTTCCAGACTGACCTGTTGACCTCTTTATGCGACAACGCTGTCGGTCCAGCAGATGTTACACCTGAATGGACTTTTGCACTGCGTCCTGACATATCGGTAGACTGGATCAAGAGATTTTGCAAATGGAAAGTGCTGAAAGTACCCATTTTGAAGCGAATGAAAGATATTGCTGCCTTGCCCGATGCTGTCAAACAGCAGCTTTTAGATCATTTCAGAAATAATCAGCAATATTATGAAGCATTTGACATCGAAATAACTCCTCCGCGTACGGTGCCACAGAGACGGACCCCAAGTCTAGGACCACCCGCTTAGTTAATGTATAGTGTTCATAGTTTCTCAATCTAACCAGTGAGGTATTATGAAACGGAAGAGACGGAATCACAGTGCAGAATTCAAAGCCAGA
>JBARUR010000285.1:0-2540 GCA_049645845.1 Desulforhopalus sp.
TTCAGGCTCAGGCATATCGAAAAGTGGCATCTGTACCGCACCAGAGTCCGCTGCACCTTTTTCACTTTTCTTGCCAAACATCTGTGCCTGAAGCAGACGGATCTGTTCACGCAGCAGTTCGTTTTCCTTCACGTATCTGCGTTCAGTTTCAAGAATAATCTGCTTTAACTCTTCAGGATTATCCGGTAGTGTTTTGATTGTTTTTGACATGACCCGGATACTACTATAAATTCAACTAAAAATCAATATTTAATAGCAATATCAGTGTATTATTCATGATACAGAGCTGTAAAATAAACGCTTATGCGCCTGTTGCAAATCGAGTCCCTGGAGCAGCCAGTTAAGTGCAGTGCGACTCACCTCAATAACTTCCTGTTCTGATTCCGGCCAACGAAACACATCCTTTTCCAGGCGCTTCATCCAGAGACAAAAACCGCTTTCCTCCCAGTAGAGAATTTTGACGATATCACGTCTTCTGTTACAAAAAGCAAAATAGCTCCCGGAAAAGAGATCGAGCGCAAATTGTTCCTCAACGAGCAACGACAATCCATTTATCGACTTGCGCATATCAGTGGCACCGATGGCCAGGAAGACATGGGCATGTCCGGGAGAATCCTGAATCATAATTGTTCCAGCGCCGATATGAGTTTTTTGAGTGCAGTGGGAGAAAATTCTTCCTTTAACTCTATGGCAAACCTTTTACGGCCAATACGGAGCAGCAAACCGGAATCTGCGGGTGGTATGATTGGGGGAGAGATTGAAAGCGGATAAAATTTTATTTTCTCGGCTTCGGGTTTTTCAATTCTTCTTTTCCAGTAAGTAAAGGTTGAGAGGGCGAATGATTGTCGCTGACAAAACTGTTTTTGACTGAGACCGCTGCTCTTCCAGTTCCGGATCTGTTGCTGCCAATAGACTTTCTTGAGATTGCTTTGTGCAGTGGTTTGGGATTCCATATTTGCTCCTGTGTTTTTGGAAGCAAATGGAACATATTCTTACGCTTGTCGAAAGATGGGGTTCTTTAGGCGCTTACGGCGGTTGGATTGCTGCTTGCGGCCGCGAGGATCAATTCATCTTCGGCAAATGGCTGGTATTTGAGTTTTGGCGTGGGGATTTTAGCGCCAACTACTCCGAGAAGCAATTCATGAGCAGCGACCGCCTCGACTATTTTTGCTGAATCGTTAATTCTTATTTCAAATGAATGCCTGGGAAGTCCTTCTTAAAAGAAGCAGCGAGTTCCGGCAGGATATAAGTACCCGGGATCGTGCCGGATCCTATTATCAATTCTCCGGAAATGCTTTCCCTGGATGCGGAGATTTCTTCACGAAGGCTTTGCAGGTCCTCTAGAATTGGCAGGGCTCTTGGGGAGAGGATTTCCGCTTCTGCAGTTGGTAGAATTGATCCAAGTCGATCAAATAGCTTGCAGTCGAGTGGTGCTTCCAAGTTTTGGATATGCTCGCTTACTGTCGGCTACAGGCCTAATTGAGTAAGTGCAGATATCAGAGCGTGCTTAATCCGGCTTTCACTAAAATATGTTTCGTACGTTTGTCTCGCTCGCTTGGCCGATTCTGGGAGCTGGTCCGGATTATCGATCATTTTTTGGACTGCGTCGGCAAGTGCTTTAAAATCCCCGGCAGGAAGGAAAGTTACTCCACAGTTAGGATTGTCGGCAATCTCTTGAGGATAGGCTGTAGATTCTCGAGTGATGAGTGGACGACCACAGGCAAGTGCCTGGTAGGCTTTGTTGGGTATTACTCTACCGGATTTAGGTGAGGTGCCGAAGATACCTAGGAGGATGTCGGCTTTGCCAATCCGTTCCGGTAATTTTTCGTATGGGTGCCAATTTTCAAAATGTATATGTTCCTGGTTTATGCTTTTTTCTTCACAGATTTTTCGTAGAGGGCCTTGTCCGAGCAGTGTCCAATGGGCTTTCGGTATTTGGATGGCAGCCTCGATTATGACTTCAAGACCTTGTAGATTTATGAAGCTCCCGAAAAAAAAGATTTCCAGCGGTGTACTTGGAGGATGAAGTGGTTGCATGTTGAAGAGAGATTCTTCCGCACCAACCGGAACCACAACGGTCTTGTCCCGAGGGGCCAAGAGCTTTTCGATGAAAAACAGGGCATGAGGGGTAGTGTCGGCAATTACCAGATCGGCACATGAGAACATCGACTGTTCCCATTGCAAAAGTTTTAATGCTTTTCGATCTGCCTCCTGGAATTTCTTCCGTTCGAAAAGAGCTTTGTCCCAAGCACTGATCAGTGGATCGAAAATGAGCGGAATATGATGTTTATCGGCATAACGTCGGGCTGAGTAGAAATCTTTTTGACGAAAAGCCGGTACCCAGACAGCGTCGGGTACGCTAAATTTTGCAAACAACCTCTCGAATGATCCAAGGGAGGACACCCGTGGAATAAAGTCCTGAAGAGTGTAACCGGATAAGCGAAGAAGGTTGCGCAAAATGCGATTTCTCGAATACTCTGGATCAAACCTACCCCACCACAGGATGTTTTTAGAACTGGATGACTTCATGATTTTAACAT
>JBARUR010000286.1:0-1581 GCA_049645845.1 Desulforhopalus sp.
GACTATGAAACTGGACAGACGACAATTTATTCAATGTGCTGCAGCAACCAGCGCGGTTGCAACGGCCGGTGCATTATTCCCGGGAATCAGTTTTGCGGACTGGCCGAAAATCACCGGCAACTCGGGAATGGTCTCGTGGGAAAAGGCTCCTTGCCGCTTCTGCGGTACGGGTTGCGGCGTGTTAGTAGGAGTCGCCGACGGGCGAGCGGTTGCCGTCAAGGGCGATCCAAACTGCAGTGTCAACAAGGGACTCTGCTGCATGAAGGGTTATCATTCCGTTCAGGCACTCTATGGATCGGACCGATTAACCAAGGCTAAAGTCAGAAGAAACGGCCAGATGGTCGAGGTACCCATTCAGGAAGCCCTGGATATAGTGGCCGCAAAGCTTCAGGAAACCCAGGACAAGCATGGCAAGGATTCTGTGGCTATTTATGGATCAGGCCAATGGACTATTCCGGATGGCTACGTAGCCTCAAAGCTCTTTAAGGGCTGTCTCGGAACTAACAATGTCGAAGCCAATGCCAGGCTCTGTATGGCCAGTGCGGTAACCGGTTTCATGACTTCCTTTGGCATTGATGAGCCAATGGGCTGTTATGAAGACATAGATCATGCCAACGTCTTTATCACCTGGGGTAACAATATGGCGGAGATGCACCCGGTGCTCTTTTCCAGGATGCTGGCCAACCGTAAACGCCGTACTAACGTTCAGGTCATCGATTTTGCCACCCGCCTGACCCGAACCAGTCAGGCTGCTGACAAAACAATCCTTTTTAAACCACAGACTGATTTGGCCGTAGCCAACGCAATTTGCTATGAGATTATTGCTAATGGCTGGGTCAACTGGAAGTTTGTCAACGAGCATGTCTCGTTCCACAAAGGGAAAACAAATATAGGATATGGTACCGAAGATCATTTCACTTTCACCGATAAAGCCGAAACGATTGATTTCGAGGAATATAAAACTTTTCTTGAAGATTATACCCCGGAGAAGGTGGAAAGGATTTCCGGAGTTTCTGCTCAAGATATTAAGTATATGGCAGCTCTCTATGGCGATCCTTCCCAGAAGGTAACCTCCTACTGGTGCATGGGGATGAACCAGCATACCCGGGGCACCTGGATTAACAATCTGGTCTACAATATCCATCTGCTGGTCGGCAAGATATCAACCCCCGGCAACAGTCCGTTTTCCTTGACCGGACAGCCAAGCGCCTGCGGTACCGTACGAGAGGTCGGTACGTTAACCCACGCCCTGCCGCATGGGGTAGTCATGAACGAGCATGACCGTCAGATGGCCGCCGATATCTGGGATGTGCCCGTTGAAAACATCGATCCCAAACCGACCTACCATACAGTGGAGATGTTTCGCGCCCTTGATCGCGGCGATATTAGATTCATCTGGATTCAGGTGACCAATCCGATGGTCACCATGCCGAATCTTAAGCGCTATCGCGATGGTGCCTTAAAAGACGACCGTTTTCTGGTTGTCTCCGATGTTTACCCGACACCTACTACCGATGTAGCCGATGTCATTTTGCCGGCGGCCATGTGGATTGAGCAGGAAGGTCTGTTTGGCAACTCCGA
>JBARUR010000287.1:0-4182 GCA_049645845.1 Desulforhopalus sp.
TCGTGCACCCCTAAAGACTTCTCCATTGCTGGAAGAAGCAAAAGCCCTGATCCGGGAAATGGTCACGTTCTATGATCAGGACCGTTATTTTGCCCCGGATATCAAAAAGGCGCAGGATCTTGTGCAAGCGGGAGCCTTCAATCACCTGGTCGGCACCGATCTTCTGCCAAGTTTTGCTGGTTTTGGGGAGATAAAGGGATAAACTATCATGCTGAAAGTTGAAATGAACTCCGAAGCCCTGCCCCTTTATCAACAGGTAAAAGAATATATTCTTGGGAAAATAAACGATTCTACAATGCTGCCCGGCATGAAAATCGAATCAGAAGCCGAACTGGTGGCCAGCCTGAACGTCTCACGCATGACTGTTAACAGGGCATTGCGTGAATTGACAGCCGAAGGACGACTTAAACGTATTCAGGGACGGGGCACTTTTATAGCCGATAAAAAACCGCAAGCTTCCTTATTACAAATTCAGTCAATTGCCGAGGAAATTCGAGGAAGGAGCGGATCATATTCGTGCATGGTGCATCTCCTGCAGGAGGAAAAAGCTCAACCTTCCGTTGCCGCGGCGATGCAACTCAGACCCTACACCCCTGTGTACCATTCGATTATCGTTCATAAAGACAATAACATACCGATACAGCTCGGCTGCAGATACACCAATCCTGAGATAGCACCAGACTTCCTCGATCAGGATTTCAGCAGAATTACCGTCAGCGAATTTTTGTTGAGCATTGCTCCGGTCACTGCTGTTGAGCATATCGTTGAGGCGCTGATCCCCGAACCCTGGATTCGGGATCTCCTGGAAATAAATGGCTCGGAGCCCTGTCTGGCACTCCATCGCAAAACCTGGGTTGGCGATAAAGTTGCCACCAGCAGCACATTTTACTCACCGGGATCCCGTTATACCCTGGGCGGTAAATTCACACCGACTTCTCCCGGAAGTATCAGAATTTCTTAAACTATTCTCTGCAGGATTAGACCTGACGCGCCTTCATCGTATAATTTTATCCCCGCAGTCTGAAACGTTCACATATGGGAGATGGTGAACATCTACAGATTTCATCTCAGTGTAAAAACCAATACAACTGACACTACTTGTTATAGTGGTTATTGTTTTAAATCATATGATAACTCATACCTTGGAAGTCCTGCAGAAGGAGGTATCTTATGGTTGGCCTTGTCAAATTGTTCCTCGAAAAATCCAGGAAACCTGCACCGTTGAATACCTCCGTTTTTTTCCTTTTGATCCTCTCCTGCAGTTTTTGTTTTAACCCCTTGCTCCTAGCAGCCGACCCTCCTCAAGCTATTGTTCTGGAGGTTAAAGGTGCAATCAGTCCAGCCGTCAGCGATTACATAAGAAAAGGCATTGAAAAAGCAGTTGCTGTTGAAGCCGAACTGGTCGTGCTGCAAATGGATACTCCCGGTGGTCTTGATACGTCCATGCGTGATATTATCCAGATGATTCTCGCCTCTCCTGTTCCCATAGTCACTTATGTGGCGCCTGAAGGAGCCAGGGCCGCCAGCGCAGGGACATATATTCTCTATGCCAGTCATGTAGCGGCAATGTCGCCCGCAACAAACCTCGGGGCCGCCACTCCCGTAAGTATCGGTGGACTACCCGGTTCACCGGGCCCTCAGGAAGATGAAAAAAAGAAAGAAAAGGATGATCTGCCGACAGATGACGCCTCAACGCTTAAACGGAAAGTAATAAACGATTCCTCTGCCTATATTAAGGCCCTTGCCGAACGAAATGGCCGTAATGCCGAGTGGGCGGTACGAGCTGTTCGGGAAGCCGTCAGCCTATCCGCCACAGAAGCACTTCGTCAAAAAGTAATTGAATTCGTCGCGGTCGATCTCGATGATCTACTACGCCAGCTGGATGGTCATGAAATCATGCTCAACTCCGAAGTTCATGCAATTTCCTCTGGTGAAATGGCTATCACCAAAATTGACCCCACTTGGCGATACAGACTGCTGGCTGTAATCAGCGATCCAAATGTTGCATACTTTCTCTTACTTTTAGGATTCTACGGTCTCATTTACGAACTCGCGAATCCGGGTGCATTTCTGCCTGGCATTGCCGGGGCTATATTTCTCCTGATGGCTTTTTATGCTTTTCAGATATTGCCGGTAAATTACAGCGGCTTGGCCTTGATGATCCTCGGCATTATATTTTTGATCAGCGAAGCTCTTGTTCCAAGCTTCGGCGCTCTCGGGATTGGTGGTATTGTCGCCTTTGGTGTGGGTTCTCTCATCCTGATAGATGATGAAAATTTAAGGATTTCCCTTCCTGTTATAATCGGAACAACAGGTGCCTCTGCAGTTTTTATTCTACTGCTGATGAGCCGTGTGATCACTCTTAGAAAGAAAAAGGTCCGAACCGGCGAAGAGGCACTGATTGGAATGATCGGTGAAGCCGCAAAAGATTTTGACGGGGAAGGTAAGATCTGGATTACCGGAGAATTATGGCAGGCAAAAAGTCCTGACCCCATACATAAAGGTGAGAAGGTAAGGATAATTTCTCGGGATGGCTTGGAATTGACTGTGGAAAGATGCGCTCCCAACAACATTAAAGGAGGAATTTCAACATGATAATTTATCCATACATGGAGTATCTGATACCCTTGGTGCTTATTGTCGGTCTTATAGCTCTCTCAATCAGAATTGTGGATGAATACGAAAGACTTGTTGTCCTTTTTCTCGGCCGATTCCAGACTGTCAAGCAACCGGGGTTGAGAATCATCCTTCCCGGTATCCAAAGAGCTTTTCGTGTCGACCTTCGTGTTGTCACCCTCGACGTCCCGACACAGGATGTTATCTCTAAAGACAACGTTACAGTGCGGGTGAATGCGGTCCTCTATTTCAAGGTTATTGATCCGGAAAGAGCAATCATTCAGGTTGAGGATTTCCTGGCTGCAACAAATCAACTTTCGCAGACGACATTACGTTCAGTATTGGGCCAACATGAGCTGGATGAAATGCTCTCTGAACGCGAAAAATTAAACGATGACATTCAGGAAATCATCGATAAACGGGCAGATGCCTGGGGTATCAAGGTGATCAATGTCGAGATCAAACATATAGATCTCAATGAGTCAATGATCAGGGCCATTGCCAAGCAAGCGGAGGCGGAACGGGAAAGAAGAGCAAAAGTCATTCATGCCGAGGGCGAATACCAGGCTGCCGAGAAACTCCTTTCAGCCGCTAAAGTTCTCTCCCAAAATCCTCAGGCCTTACAACTGCGCTATCTGCAGACTTTAAGTGATATTTCATCCAGTCAGAATTCGAGTACGATTGTTTTTCCCTTCCCGGTGGAGATGATTAAGTCTATCCTCGGAAAGGATAAGCAAACTGAGGAGATTGAAGAAAAATAATGTATGAGGCGGCGCTCCTGAGCGCTCTGCTGTTTCCAACATGATTATAGGATGGAAAGACACTATACCGGATCTTGAAGAGAACAAACATGGCAAAAACACTGATCACCATCGGCATCGTCCTCGTCATCATCGGCCTTTGCTGGCCATTGCTGCAAAAACTGAATCTGGGTCGACTACCGGGTGATTTTGTCTTCAAGTCAGACAATTTCAAGTTTTACTTTCCCCTGACCACGTCTATTATCATTTCTGTCGTGCTGTCGATTCTATTTTGGATATTCAAGAAATAATTTTTCCAAACTCCAGCACTACATTCGACCGCATTTTTGCCTGAAATTTTCCGCAGAGCTGATTTCAATATAGGATGCTCCTAGTTTTGGCCCGAAATTACCGGCAAGGATAACGATAAGGTCGCTGTCGTTAAAATGATTTTCCGCGAGGAGTCGGCAAATGGACTGCTGCAGCGGTTGATTGACCGTTAAATCCATGGGAATATAGTCGGCATATACGCCATACGAAAGAGAAAGTTGTCGTACTACGCGCCTGTTGTAGACCTGGGCGTAAATGACATTGTCACCGCGATAGGCAGCAAGCGCAAGGATTGACTTCCCGGTAAGCGAGTCTGCCACTATTGCCTTGGTTTCCAGGCGCAGCGCGGCCTTGACCGCCGCTTTGGCGAGATATGCCGCGAGCTTATTGCTGTTACTGTAAGGTACGTCGAAATAGCCGCGCTGCTTACCTTCAATTTCATTGGCAATTTTTGCCATAATGCGCACAGCCAGTTCCGGATATTTTCCGTTGGCTG
>JBARUR010000288.1:0-4972 GCA_049645845.1 Desulforhopalus sp.
TGTCCCCCGGTGAAGTCCTTAAGGTATTGACCATAAAAGGCAGGTTATCACCCAAACCATATTGGAGGATGTATGAAAACTTTAGCTGTAATTCTTGGGTTGGCATTGAGCAGTTGTTCCGGAGTTGATGTGAACATGTATCAGGGGAAAAGCCCTCAATTTGATCTATACACCTATTTCCAAGGAGAAACCAGGGGGTGGGGGATTGTGCAGGACCGTAAGGGGATGGTGACCAGGCAGTTTGTCGTGGACATCGAAGGGACGGTTGACGATCAAGGGCAACTTATTCTTAAGGAAGATTTTGACTGGAGTGACGGTGAACAATCCAACCGTACCTGGACCATCAGTCGAACTCCTGATGGTGGATTTATCGGCAGGGCAGGTGATGTGGTTGGTAATGCAGTTGGGAAAAGTACCGGTAATGCACTGCAGTGGACTTACACTCTGCTGGTTGAAGTGGACGGCAAAAACTGGGAGGTGGCATTTGATGACTGGATGTTTCTCCAGCCCGATCAAGTAGTTATCAACCGAACTGAAATGAGCAAGTTCGGCCTGAAAGTCGGAGACGTGACGATGGTCTTCAGGAAGGGCAACAGGCTAGGAGAAGGATCATGATTTCAGCACTTTTAGTGATGGCAATACTCGTGCCGACAACAGTGATGGCTATTCCCGAAGACATGGAACTTTTGGGGACCGGGAAAGCCAAATATCTCGGAGTTATAACCGTATATGACGCAGCCCTTTTTGTCCGGATTAAAGAGGGTCCGCAAGATATCCTGAGTCCTGATACATCCCGCTGCCTCAAGCTCGACTATGCAGTCGAGGTATCATCCGAAGATTTTATTCGTGCGGCAGATAGCATTCTTAGGCGTCAGCACGATAAGGACAGGCTGGCTCGTGTTGAGGCTGAAATAAACAAACTGCACAGGAGTTACAGCAAGGTGGCCAAGGGAGACAACTATACCCTCTGTTATGATTCTGCAGCAAAAGTAACCACCCTGTATCGTAACAGCTTGCCTCAGGTGGAGATTGTCTCCGAAGAATTTGCCGAGATCTATTTCGGCATATGGCTTGGTGCAAAAGATCCATTGAGTGAAGGTTTAAGAAACAGGCTGCTTGGTCATAATTAAGGAGAAGTTCATGAAAAAAATTTTTAAGTCCTATCAATATTCTTTTGATCTGTGCGAAATGTTGTATGAAAACCTGCCTCTTATCGGCAGGGTGATACTTCCTATAAAAAAGAGGCCGGGGCAATGAAAATTCTGGTAACGGGTGCCACTTCGGGCATCGGCAGGCAATTGGCTATAGATTATCAACGGCTGGGGCACGAGGTCTGGGCTGTGGGGCGCAACGAGCAGGCTCTTGCTGAATTAGCGGGAAAAGGTCTGCATACGGGGAAAGTTGATCTTACCGACCGACAGACGGCACTGAACTGGTTTGCAGGGCTGGAAAGCCTCGATTTGGCTATTCTTAATGCCGGGACCTGCGAGTATATAGACTTGCCCGAGTTTGACAGCGCCCTGGTCAGCCGTGTAATGCGTGCCAATGTAGAATCTCTTGCAATATCAATAGAAGGCGTACTGCCTCTGCTGCGACGCGGCAATAATCCCCATCTTGTCGGGGTGGGTTCGTCGGCCTCCTATGTTCCCCTGCCAAGGGCGGAGGCCTATGGCGCATCAAAGGCGGCCGCTGCCTATATGCTGGAAACCTTACGGATAGATCTGGCCCGGGAAAATATCACAGTAAGTCTTGTTTCGCCGGGTTTTGTCAAGACTCCGCTGACCGACCGCAATGACTTTCCCATGCCGATGCGGGTAAGCATAGAGCAGGCCTGTGAGGCTATTCGTCGGGGGATTGCCAAAAGGCATCTTGAAATTCATTTTCCCAAAAGATTTACCCTTTCACTCAAGTTTCTGTCACTGCTGCCGCGCCGACTCTGGCTGGCCATGGCAAAAAGGATGGTGACCACATGAACGGAAAAAAAATTGCCATAGTCGGCACGGGTATTTCAGGCCTGACCTGCGCCTATCATCTCAGTCGCAATCATCATGTGACCGTATTTGAATCCGAAGATTACATCGGAGGCCATACCCATACCGTCGAGGTTGAAAAGAATGGTGAAAAAGTCAGGATAGATACTGGATTTATCGTATTCAATGATCGCACCTATCCGAATTTTATCAAGATGATGGAGGAAATCGGCGTTGCCTTTCAGAAAACCGAGATGAGTTTTTCTGTGCGCAATGACGATCGTGCTCTTGAATATAACGGCGGCAGCCTGGCGGGACTCTTTGCTCAGCCGAAGAACCTGTTTCGTCCAAGTTTCTGGCGTCTGTTGCAGGATGTGGCGCGATTTAATCAGGAAGTGCGCAAAGAGTCTGAAGATGATTCCACTTTGCTGGGCGATTTCCTTAAGCGCGGAAATTATGGCCATCTCTTTCGAGAGAACTATATTATCCCTATGGTTTCGGCTATCTGGTCAATGGGCTTTGCAGGCTGCTACGAATTCCCTCTTTCCTTCTTTTTTAAATTTTTCGAAAATCATGGGTTGCTGGATTTCACTAATCGTCCCCAGTGGTATACCATACAAGGCGGGTCGAGCAGCTACATTGAACCGCTAACAAGAGGATTTCGCGACAATATTCGCTTAAGTACGCCAGTGATCGGCGTGCGGCGGGTACAGGGATCGGTGGAGGTTGAAACTGCCTTGGGAACCGAGCTTTTTGATGAGGTCATTCTGGCCTGTCATGGAGATCAGGCTCTCGCCCTTATCAGGGAACCGAGCCATCAGGAAAAAGAGGTGCTTTCGGCTTTTACCTGCAGTGATAATTCGGTCATTCTGCACACTGATACCAGCCATCTGCCGAAGGCCCGGCGGGCTTGGGCCGGTTGGAATTATCGCGTGATTGACAGCGCTCTGCAGCAGGCAACGCTCACTTACAACATGAATATTCTCCAGCGTCTTGACAGTGAACACACCTATCTGGTGAGCCTGAATCAGAACATAGCCGAAGAACATGTGTTGGCCCGTTTTCATTACAGCCATCCCATCTACACCAAAGAAGCTGTAATGGCCCAGAAAAAATGGCAGTCGGTAAGCGGCGTGTCGTCTCTTCATTTTTGTGGTGCCTATTGGCACAATGGTTTTCATGAAGACGGGGTTAACAGTGCCCTGAGGGTCTGCCGCATGGTGGAGGGAAAACTATGAATTCTGCACTCTATGTAGGCCGCATCAGCCATCGCAGATATATCCCGCAATCACATGCGTTTAGTTATCCATTCTTCATGTGGTATCTAGATTTAGAGGAAGTGTCCAGACTGCCATCCATGCGGCCCTGGTTTTCAACAAAATACTGGGCTTTCGCCAGATTTCATCGCCCGGATTATTTTGGTGATCCAAACAGGCCGCTGGCCGATTGTATAAAAGACAGGATGGCTGAATTGACCGGAACGAGTGTGACCGGCAGAGTCTGCGGTCTTCTCAATCTTCGTACCATGGGACTCTATTTCAGCCCGGTAAACTTCTATTATGGCTTTGATGAGGCCGGAGAACTGAGCCACTTTATGGCAGAGGTTTCTAATATTCCATGGAATCAGAGGCATCAATATGCTCACAAGGTGTCAGCGGGGCAATTGAGGCCGAACCACAAAAAAGCTTTTCATGTATCACCCTTCAATCATATGGATCAGCACTATAGCTGGCATATTCAAGCTCCAGGAGAGAATCTTGCTGTAGAACTAAAGGTTAATGACCAACGGGGGCAAATCTTTGAGGCCCAATTGCAGCTGAACAGGATGCCCCTTGAACCAGGTCGAATTGCAAGCCTGATCATGAAAAAACCAGTGATGACCGGTTCCATCGTTGCCAAAATTTACTGGCAGGCCGCAAAGCTTTATATCAAGGGCGTTCCCTATTTAGGTTATGCCAGGGAGGAATTATGAATCCGAGAGAAATAACTACAGTATATAAGGAAGAAAACAGTGTCAGACCATTTTCATTTGGCTTTGCCAGGCGAGTGGTTCATAAGATGCTAACGGGGTTGCGGCACGGCCGTCTGGTTCTGCACGACTCCGGTGAATCCATTGCTTTCGGCAACAGGGAAAGTGAGCTTGTTGCGCATGTCTATATCCATTCACAGGCAATCTACCCAAAGGTATTGCTGGGCGGTTCCATTGGAGCCGGTGAGGGATATGTTGAAAAACTTTGGGATGCAGACGATTTGACCGCTCTGGTAAGAATTATGGTTGCGAATATGGACGTTCTGGACGGAATGGAAAAAGGTTTTGCCTGGCTGCTCAAGCCGTTCCGGATTCTGCGCCATTTACTTAACAGAAACAGTCGGCAGGGTGCTAAAAAGAACATCCTCGCCCATTATGATTTGGGTAACGATATGTATGCCACTTTTCTTGACCCTACCATGATGTATTCCTCAGCAGTCTTTCCTCACCTGGACAGCACTCTTGAAGAAGCGGCTCAGCATAAACTGGAGTTGATCTGCACCAAGCTCGGCCTGCAGGCAAATGATCATGTTTTAGAAATCGGCAGCGGATGGGGAGGTTTCGCCATCTACGCCGCAACAAAATATGGCTGTCGGGTTACCACGACTACTATTTCCGAAGCCCAGTATCAGGAGGCGATAAATAGAGTGGAGGCTGCGGGACTTCAGGGAAAGATCACCGTGGTGAAACAAGATTATCGGGATCTGCAGGGAAAATATGACAAATTGGTTTCAATTGAAATGATCGAAGCGGTTGGACATGCATACCTGCCTGATTTTTTCAGGAAATGCGGGGAGCTGCTGAAAGAGGATGGCCGGATGCTGCTCCAGGCCATAACTATCCGTGATCAAAAATATGAAAGTTATGCTGGTAATGTTGATTTTATTCAAAAGCATATATTTCAAGGAGGCTGTCTGCCTTCCAATACAAGGATGCAGAGTATGCTGACCAATACCACCGATATGGTGGTACG
>JBARUR010000289.1:0-62240 GCA_049645845.1 Desulforhopalus sp.
CTTTATTATTTTTTGTTTTTGATTCAGTTCGAAACAACAAACAGACAGTTCATGTCCGCCACTCGTTCCGTGTGTCTCAAAGACCGCGGCAAACTACTTTATTGCCTCGGTGCCGTCAAGAAGAAAATGATTAATGAAAGCTTAATTAATGTAAACAGGCTGCCAAGAATTAAAATGGTATTCTTAATACAGCGTAGTTGTGTGAAAAAATGATGGAATAAAAAAGAGCCGAACAAATAATGTTTGTCCGGCTCTGCTCACAGGAGCAATGAAAGTATTAAAAAAGTGGATTATATCAATCGTTACGTAAGCTGCGAATATAGTTTTTAGTGAGCGCTGGGTGATCTTTGATGATTTTATCGAGTTCAGGTGGAAGATTAGCTGTCAAATATTCATCAATTTGAGCATAGGTTCTTTCCTGTGAAAGCGCAGATTCTACTTTTTCAATGAAGAGAGACTTATCCTCCTCTTTCTCAATATAAGAAAAAATACCGGAAACAGGAGCTGGTTTGAGTGAAGATTCAAGACCTTTCAGGCGCTCCATTAGAACTTCTATCTTGGAATGTGTATCTTTATGAAGTTCCTCAAGACTCTGTATCTGATTTTTTAATTCCAGATCAGCTCCCGCCTGGATTTTTTCTGTAAGTTTATCAACAAGGTTTTTGATTTCAATTTCAGAACCTTGCAGATTTCCGACAGCCAGACTTAACTCTTCAATCTTTTTCTTAAGGCCCGAGTTTTC
This sequence comes from Desulforhopalus sp., assembly GCA_049645845.1. Lineage (GTDB taxonomy): Bacteria > Desulfobacterota > Desulfobulbia > Desulfobulbales > Desulfocapsaceae > Desulforhopalus_A. The sequence continues at coordinate 743 of JBARUR010000289.1, forward strand.
TCCCTGAAGGTTGTCGACAATATTTTGCAGGAGAGTATTGTCGCTTGTAAGACCGTTGATGTTCCCCTGTAATGTCGAATTTTTCTCCTGAAGTTGTTGAATCTCCTTTTTCATCCGGTCGTATTCCTCCATCGTTATACCAGTCTCTGAAGTATTGTTATCAAAATATTGCCTATTCAGTGACGTCACGATTAGTGCGAAGTTTTTTTTTAAGTCAGAGTACATTTTAGAAGCTTGTTCTTTGTCAACCATAGCGACCGCGCCGAGAAAAATTGCAATAAGCACGGCGATAGAAAAAAGAAGTGCGATTGCCATTCCTATGAAAAAAAGGATGAGATTGCCGATACCAAAAATAATGGCAAGAAAGCCACCGCCTGAACCATCAGCTCCTGAGGACGCAATAATTGCGAACAGAACAAGTACACCGCCGAGTACTAAGGCGGATTGAATAAGGGGCGTTTTGAATTCACTTTTTTTCATTTTTATTCTCCTGTAAGCGTAAAGATAAATTATCTTAGATAGATATGATAGGCAAAGCCAGTATGTTTTTAGTAACGAGTGATCATGATACGAAGGGTTTTTAAAAGAATACAGTCAAATAACCATCTAACTATCGATTTTGTCAAGTTTTATGTTGAAATTGTATTGAGTGCCTTTTGAATTAAATCCTTATTTCCTAGAAAGAACACAATGGTGTTAAAACCATCTAAAAGGAGTACGCCACTAGGATAAAAAAAATAATATTTGAAGTTTTCTTATCCTTTGCAGTCGAGGTTCATATTCAACTCGCTTGACGTAGATTTTCAATTCTCGCCAAAACGGGTGGATGGCTATAATGAATAAAAACTTTAGCAGGGTGTGGAGTGAGATTGCTGAGATTAGCCTGGCTCAGTTTTTTTAAGCTGGATATTAATGCGTCTGGAGAGCCTGTAGTTCTGGCAGCGTATCTATCTGCTGCAAATTCATTATTACGTGAAGAAGCATTGAAGAGGATTGAGACCAGAAGGTTTATCGGTGAAAAGAGAAAACCAAAGAACACGAGGCTCGAATATATAGAGGTATACTCCATTAAAAAGGCTTGTGAGAGTTCAGTATTGTCAAGAAAAATTGAAAGGAGGTAGAACATTATACCGGTTTGTATAATCGAAGCGAAGAGCATTTTGACTATATGTTTGAGTTTGTAATGCCCCATCTCATGAGCAAGGACAGCAACTATTTCTGGTTCATTGAGTTTATTGATCAGTGTGTCGTAGAAAACAATTTTCCTGAATTTACCAAAACCTGTAAAAAATGCATTGAGTTTGGATGATCTTTTTGAGCCATCCATGGTGAAGATTCCTTGCAGTTTGAAGTGTTCCTTTTTTGCGTATCTGATGATTTTCTCTTTTAGAGGACCATCTTCAAGTGGTGAGAATTTATTGAAAAGCGGCATTATCAGTACAGGAGCAAGAAACTGTAAAATAATGGAAAATGCTACAACACCAAACCAGCAATAAAGCCAGCCATAGTTACCTGTATTGATGAAAAACCATAATATGAGTGCCAGCAGAGGTGCACCAAGGAGAATGGCAAGCAGACCTCCTTTGAATATGTCGAGTAAATAGGTTTTTAGGGAAGTGCGATTGAATCCAAATCGTTCTTCTATGATAAATGTTGAGTAAAGCGAAAATGGCAGATGAACTGCAAAGGAAAGGAATCCCAATAAACCTGTAAATAATAAGCCAGTTAAGATTGGCCCGAACTCAAAGCTCCTCGCCCACAAATCAATATAGTTAAATCCACCAAGAAGCAGAAAAAAAACAGTAAGAAGAGTGGAAATAGTACTCTCAACAAGAGATAATGACGTACTGGCTCTCGTGTATTCCTGGGATTTTTTGTACTCTTGATCGTTGTAAATTGTTTCGAATTCTTTAGGCAGGGTAGGGTTGAGTGCCTTTATATTGAGAAAAGAAACTGTAAATTCAATTAGGTAAGTTGTCAAAAGAATAAAAAGAATTAAAAGTAGCCAGAAATTCATGATAGCGGGTTGTAGAGTTAATTTTCAGCGAAATGGTAAACCGTTCTTAAGAGATTTACCACGAAAGGTATTATTTGACAAACTCGTAAAAACCTAAAAATTCAGAAGGCTAAGTAAACTACTTCATATGTGGCGAGTGACGCCATCTTATATAAAAAGGCCCTGTGGTGTAATACCATCAGGGCCATCGATTAAAAATAATGCGCGGCAAATTTACATGATTGTTTGTATTGCCGAGGTTGTCATGGCTATGAATTGGGATGGCATTACCCCCATGATAATCATCGTTATTACGAGTAGTACTGCAAGTGCATTGTTTAAGCCGGAGCTGGTAACAGTTCCGCGATCTTCGGAGTCAGTGCAAAAGGTAACGCGAACAATGGATAGATAATAATAAATTGCAATGGCTGTGTTAATTGCAGCGAGAATAACAAGAATAAGATGTCCTTGCTTTAATGCACCAAGCAGAAGGAGAAACTTCCCGGTAAATCCAACAAAAGGAGGAATGCCGGCCAGTGCAAAAAGTCCGACAGTCAACGTAATAGCAAGAAGAGGTGCTCTTTTGTGTAATCCGGTGAAATCTTCTACAGCTACATTCCGGCCATTTTCCGCGACTGAACAGATGACGAGAAAACAGGCTAGATTCATAAAAACATACCCTATGATATAGTACATTGCTGTAGCATAGCCTGTAATTTGAAAAGTGAGTAATCCAACAAGAACAAAACCTGCATGAGAAATTCCAGAGAACCCAAGAAGCCTTTTTACGTCTTTCTGAATAAGGGCGGAGAGATTGCCATAAAACATTGACAGTAACGCACATACGATCAGCACATTAACAATTACTTCACCTTCTGAGCTTACCAAAGTTACTATACGAATGAGAAGAGCGACTGCCGCAATTTTGGGAACAGCAGCAATGAATGCGGTTGTCTCGTTGGATGCGCCCTCATAGATATCCGGTACCCAAAAATGTAAAGGAAAGAGAGCCAGTTTGTAGAAAAAACCGGCCAGTACCAAAAGTATAGCTATGACGGCGGCCGGCTGATTGTACATTAAGGACAATTTCTCAGCAATCACCGGTATCTGAGTAGAGCCGGTCAGGCCATACATATAGCTCATACCAAAAAGCATTAAACCTGTTGCCATTACACCAAAGAGCAGATACTTGATTCCCGCCTCACTTTGAGCCCCCAAAGCGGAATCGTTGTTTCTCATCGGCACCATTATATAGACGGCAAAAGAGGACAGTTCTAAAGCAACAAAGATTGAAATAAGCTCTACGCTCGAAACGAGCATCATTAATCCCAGAACCGACATAAATAAAAAAAGATAGTATTCTGATCGGGTCTGTTCTTTAAGATCGCCATTTTTATTAGTGAATATAAGGACAATTAGAGTGGCGAGGGCAATCAGGACTTTGAAAAGTTGTGAGAAAAAATCGACACGATATGCAGAATAAAAAAGATTTCCCTCACTTCTTATACAAATAAGGGATGTGATCAATGTCAAGGCCGCCAGTCCGGTGGCTACATTTTTGATTTTTCCACTACTTGGATTGCCTAAACTGAAAATAAAAAGAATCAGTCCGGCCCCTAAAAGTGATAATTCAGGTAGAAATAGCATCTTGTTACCTTTACGAGGTCTTGGATATTTAGTGTCTTATGAGTATTTTGCTTTTGGCAAATATCTTTTTAAGGCACTTCTACCCCTCAAGGGGGCACTGAAAAAAGTCCCGATTATTGGGGAAAAATCTTAATGTTGTAGTATCGACCCGGCAGCAGCAACAGCCTCGGCCTGGTAAGCATCAAAATGGAAAAGAAGCTGTGTTACACTCGTATGCATCAGATCTAAAAACGGCTGAGGCCCAAGACCGATCCAGAATACAAAAAAGAGAAAAGGTGCGAGCGTCACAATTTCACGGCTGTTTAAGTCGGTAATCCATGATTGATCTGGATTGTTGGTGCCACCCCATACTATTTTCTGAAGCATCCGCAGCATATAGGCAGCAGCGAGTACTGCGCCGGGAATGGCTGCCAGTGCAATATAAGGGAATCCGCCGTTTGCAGTTTCTAATTTAAAAACGCCAGACAGTATCATGAATTCACCGACAAAACTGTTTGTTCCGGGAAAACCAAAAGAGGAAAGGCAGAAGAAAGCCAAAAAGGTGATGAAAACAGGCATATATTTACCTACCCCTGTTGCTGACAGTAATTCCCGGCTGTGAGTCCTTTCGTAGATCATGCCAACACAGAGGAATAATGCTCCTGTAGTTATGCCATGGTTAACCATCTGGAGAATTGCTCCTTCCAGCCCATCAATATTGAGAGCAAAAATACCAAGAGTTACAAAGCCCATATGCCCTACAGATGAATAAGCGATAAGTTTTTTCATGTCGCTCTGGGCAAGCGCAGTAAAACCCCCATAAATAATACCGGCTATCGATAGCCAGAGTACATATGGCATGAGGAGAACAGTTGCTTCCGGAGTTATCGGCAAAGCAAATCTTAGAAAACCATAAGTACCCATTTTCAAGAGAATACTGGCAAGGATAACGGAACCGGCAGTAGGAGCTTCAACATGAGCGGCAGGCAGCCATGTATGAAATGGAAACATGGGTACCTTGATGGCAAAAGCAAGAAAAAATGCCAGGAAGAGATAGATCTGAGCAGTGAGAGGATAGTCCTGCCACATCATGGCCGGGATGAAAAAACTGTAATCGTTGACTGTGTACAGCCAGATTATCCCAACAAGAAGTAAGATTGAACCAGCCAAGGTGTAGAGGAAGAACTTAATGGAAGCGTAAATTTTTTTCGGTCCGCCCCAAATCCCGATGAGAAGGTACATCGGAATAAGCATTGCCTCCCAAAGAACATAAAACAGTACAAAATCCAGGGCGACAAATACACCTATCATGGCAGTTTCCATGATAAGCAAACATATCATAAATGATTGAATTCGAGTTTTTATGTACGACCAGGATGCCAATACACAAAATGGCATAATAATGGTTGTTAAAAGTATGAGCAGAATGGAAATGCCGTCAACTCCAATTGTGTAATTGATGTTAAAGGCTTCAATCCAGCTGTGATGTTCAACAAATTGAAATTTGTCAGTTGTTCTGTCAAAACCACTGACCAGGCTAAGGGAAAGTAACCCAACAATGCTGGTTGCAGCCAGCGCTAGATAACGACAAAGTGACTCATTCTTCACAAACAGCAGAAGAACTGCTCCTGCCAATGGCAGGAAGATAAGCACACTTAAAATGGGAAAGCCGGAGTTATACAGTAGTTGATCCATTACCTGTGATCCTTGGGTTCAAATATTATATCCAGATATATGAGACAAGAAGAATAGCCGCAAAGGTGATCGAGTAATAAATTGTCTGTTGTATCTGGCCTCTCTGTAACACAACTGTCACTCTTCTGCCGACAGCTCTCACACATCTGGCACTTCCATCGACGACACCATCAATCGCATGCCAGTCAAACCATGACCAGAATCTGGCTGTTGTCATAAGTGAATAAAGACCAACAACTCTATATGCCGCACCCCAGGCATTATCAAGCCACTGGATAGGATTCTTCGCCAGCCAGAGGAAGCCTCTGCCTCCCATACGGTAGAACCAGTCAAGATCAAGGCTGATTGATTCTTTAGGACCAAGTTTGTCCTTTAAGAAAACGAACGCCAGTGCAGTAAACGCAAGAATCTGCAGAGTTTCACTGAGGTGATAACCACTATAGGGATGGTAGGTAGCATCAGCGTAAGGCAACATGCTATAAAGAAATGGTGTATAAGAACCAATCAGCAGACATAAGAAGGCAGAAGCAGACATCGCCAGATGCATATTCCATGGGGGATCTTCTGCTTTTGCCCAAGTTTCTTCACTGCAACGATTCTCACCAAAGAAGATCAGATAAGGTAAGCGTAGGCCGGCAACAAGAAATGTTCCTACAGATACAACAGTGAGGAGGAATGCAGCGAGCAGCAGATGAGATTCAAAGCCGGCGGATATGATCATCGATTTTGATACGAAACCGGAAAAGAAGGGGAAGGCTGAAACGGAGATCCCCCCAATCACCATAAAGAAAAGGGTATTTGGCATTTTTTTGTAGAGTCCGCCAAGTTCAGTAAATTTCGATTTGCCGGTAGCGTGAATGATGGCGCCTGCAGCCATGAAAAGTAAACCTTTGTAAAGTATATGTGCAAAGGCATGGGCGCAGGTGCCATTGATTGCAAGAGCGGTACCAATGCCGACACCGGCAACCATGTAACCAACCTGACTGACAATCTCCCAACCGAGTAATTTTCGTATATCATTTTCCATCATGGCATAAATAATACCGTATATCGCCATGATCACCCCAAGGACAATAAGAATATCGAAACCTGCAAAGGCTCTGGCAAGAGTATAAATTGCAGTTTTGGTTGTGAAAGCGCACATGAATACCGCACCGGTCACAGTAGCCTTGCTGTATGCGTCAGGAAGCCAAGAATGGAGTGGGGGAACCGCTGCATTCAGCATCAGACCGGCCATAATCAGCCAGGTGAAGAGCTGAGTGTTCTGTTCATCGAGCTGGACGAAGGAAAGGTCTCCTGTGGCCTGATAGCGAAGGACAAAGCCAAGGAGCAGCACTATTCCACCAAAAGTATGCACGAGCAAATAGCGATATCCAGCAGCAAGAGCCCCTTTGTCTTTATTGAACCAAACCAAGAAAGTAGAAGCAAAAGCCATCATTTCCCAAAAGAGAAACAGGACGAGATAATCGCCGCAATAAATAACTCCAAGACTGCCCGAGACGTAAAACCACGAAGCAATGTGCTGCAGGTTGTCTTTAACGTGCAGTCCATATACTGTTCCAATAATGGCCATAAGCGCCATGATGAAACCAAATATCATAGAGAGATTGTCAACCCGACCAAAGGTAAGCGTCCATTCGCCCATGAATGTGACTACTCCGTGAACACCGGGATGCCAACTGAGGTAGATGACATCCAGAAATGTGAGTATCGGAACACTGCAGAGATAGATTTTACGAAACGGATCTTTGATAAATGGCAGAATAAGCGCACCAAACATCAAGATCAGAGCGGGATGGATAAAACTAGTTGTCATAATAATCCTCTCGGGTCATGATTCCACTTTTTCCAAACCATCTCGCAAAAAAAATCAGAGCGATACAGGACAGGATGCTGAAAATTGACCAGAAACCTGGAATGTGTGCCTCCATCCATGTGTGTGCGTGATGGGTATCAACTCCAACAACTGACCAGACCAACATGACTGCAATGCCGATGTAGAAACTTATTTTCACTGCTTGCAGCCGCTCTTTCAAGAATTCAATAAGATTTACAATCATCCCGTCACCGCCTTTACGAATTGCAACATGAAGTCAGGGAAAATACCTATCAGTACAGAAATTGTACATGCTATCAAAATAGGGATAAGCATGGACAATGGTGCTTCTTTAATACCGGTAAAAGGCTCTCCCTCGGGTCGTTTACCAAAGAATGCTCTGTAAGTAATGGGAGCAAAATATGCGGCATTTAATAAAGTACTGGCAATAAGGATGAGCAGGATTCCGAGCTGGTGTGCTTCAACCGATCCGATCAGCAGGTTCCATTTTGTTATAAAACCGGCCACCGGTGGTGCACCTATCATACTGAGTGAAGCAATACCGAACGCCCCAAATGTGAAGGGCATTGTTTTTCCAAGCCCATCCATTTCAGAGATAAACTTCTTATGTGTTGCCACATAAATGGCACCGGCACAAAAGAATAGGGTTATCTTGGAAAATGCATGGTTGACTATATGAATCAAACCACCCTGAATGCCTGGATCGGTCAGCAAAGCAACACCTAAAATAATATAAGAGAGTTGACTGACTGTGGAATAGGCTAGCCGGGCTTTTAAGTTATCTTTGGAAAGTGCGATAATTGATGCTACAAGAACAGTAAATCCGACAAAATATGCTGTAGGAATACCAAGATTTAATGCATGCATAGTGTCAGTACCAAAGGTGTAGAGCATAACCCTGGTGGTACAGAAAACACCTACCTTAACCACCGCAACCGCGTGGAGCAGAGCAGAAACTGGCGTCGGTGCAACCATCGCACCGGGCAGCCAGTGATGGAAAGGCATGACACCGTTTTTGGCAAAGCCGAAGATACAAAAGACGTAAAGCATGATGACCAGAACATCGTTAACGCCTGGGGGAAAGACGCCGTCTTGAATATTTGACGCAAAATCCAGAGTGCCGGTCAGGACATAAATAAGAATCATAGCCGGCAAAAGGAAAGCTTTTGCGGTAGTCGTCAGGTAAATGATGTATTTACGTGCGCCACTATATCCCTCTTCGTCCTGATGGTGAGCTACAAGTGGATAAGTACATATGGAGACGATTTCGTAGAAGAGGTACATTGTGAAAAGGTTATCGGAAAAGGCAACTCCGATGGCACCGAAAATGGAAAGAGCAAAGCAGGCATTGAAGCGGGTCTGGGCATGTTCCTTGAGACCTCGCATGTAGCCCATGGAATAAAATACAGCAATGGTCCAAAGAGAGGAGGCAACCATCGCGAAAATCATGGACATAGAGTCGGCCCGTAAGGTGACCGATACTCCCGGGAGGATGGTGAACATATGGAAAACAAGTGTTTTTCCAGCAAGTACCGCTGGAATCATAGAGCCTACAACAAGCAGGAGCAGGATCGACGAGACAGAAGAAATCCCTTCCCGGATATTTTCGTTGTCCCCTTTAAACATCACCCCCAATGTACCGATCAGAGGAATGAGCAGGGCTATGAGTAATTTATAATCCATTCCAGGTGGCTCCTTGACTAACCTTTAAGTTGAACAGTGTCTTCTGCATCTATCGATTTGAACTGACGATAAACCGCTATAATAATACTCAGTCCAATGGCAGCTTCAGCGGCCGCCACCGCCATTATGAAAAGCGTGAATACCTGTCCTGTAACCGGGTCCGGTGAGGTAAACCGGTTAAATGCCATAAAGTTTACTGAAGATCCTGCAAGAATAAGTTCAGCGGCAATGAGCATGCCGATGAGCGTTCTGCGGGTGACCATGCCGTAAATACCGATACCAAATAGGATTGCTCCGATAACGAGAAAGCTGTTGAGGTTGTTGTAAAGTGTAAGCAGCGACATCAGCCTTCCCTCCCGCCCCGGGCAATAACCAGGGCACCAAGAATTGCAATGAGCAGGACGATCGAAATCAATTCGAATACCATTGAATATTCAGTCAAGAGGTGAATACCAATAGCCTTGATCGACCCATCATTAATTTTTTGCATAACCGGCCATTCCGTCCGGATCGCGAGTATTGAGAATCCGCCGGCTAAAAGAGCAGCTGTTGCAAAGCCAAAAGGGCCGGCGAGAGGGCCTGATGGACCGACTCTTTTCTTTTCTTCCGGGGCTGCGAGCATGATTGCAAAAGAAATCGTTACCGCTACAGCTCCAACATATATAAGGATCTGCATCATGGCGATAAAAGGTGAGTTCAGAAAGAAGTAGAGCCCGGCGACTCCGACAAAGCAGACAATCAAACCGGCGACTGAGCGAACCAATCTTTCAGAGTTGCAGGCAATCAAGCCCCCGATTATGGTAATTGCCACCATAATCAAAAAAACAACCCCGACGAGTCCCTCGACACTAAAGAGGCTTGGGGATGTAATTATTGATGAATTCATTTGTTCCTATCCTCCAGACGTTTGAGAAGATCAAAGATAAAATCTTCTTTTCTGGTGCTCGCCAGGTTGTATTCTTTGGAAAAGGTAAGAGCATTGAAGTTGCACGATTCTACACAGGATCCACAGAGTGAGCAGGTGGTAAAATCAAGAATATATTTAGTCAGGATTTTCTTCTTTTCACCTTCGGGTTTTTCGCCTGCAAGAGAAATACAATTTGATGGGCACGCTCTCTCGCAGAGTCCGCAAACCACACAATTAGGTTTTCCTTCCTCGTTTTCGATAAGTTCTATATGGCCACGATAGTTGTCGCACATGGTGAGTGTCTCATAGGGATAGGAGACAGTTACCGGTGGTTTGAAAAATTCTTTGAATGTGATACCCATGCCGACAAAAAGGCTTATCAGACCATGGTAAATTTCTGAAAAATAGGTGACCATCTCAAAACACCTTTATTAATCCTGCGGTTAACAGCAGGTTGAACAGGGACAGCGGAATAAGGATCTTCCAGCTGAGATTTAATAGTCCGTAAATGGTCGTACGCGGGAAAGTCCAACGTATCCAGATGAAAGTAGCAATCAGCATGTAAAGCTTCAGGAGAAACCAGAACACTCCTGGGATGAAACTGAGAAAAGCAATAGGTGCATTCCAGCCGCCTAAAAACAGGATAGTGGTCAAACAGGAGCCAATAACGATATTGGCATATTCACCCATAAAAAATAATCCGAAACCCATAGAGCCATATTCCGTATGAAAACCGGCAACCAGTTCGCTCTCAGCTTCTCCAAGATCAAAAGGGGCTCTGTTGGTTTCTGCCAAAGTACATATGAAAAAAATGAGAAACGATATCGGCATCAAAATGTTATGCGAGCTACCGAAAATGGGCAAAATATTCCAGTTTAATATTGATCCGCTTTGTTGGCGAACAATCTCCATGAGGTCCATTGACCCAGCAATCATAACGACGGTTATAGTGGTAATAAGCATCGGGATCTCGTAAGCCACAGCTTGAGATACGGCCCGAACCGAAGACATCATTGCATACTTATTACGCGAACTCCAACCGGCAAAAACCAGGGACATACCTCCCATTGAAGCAAAGGCAAAGATCATCAAAACCCCTACATTCATGTTTTTAGCTACAATGGTTTCGCTAAAGGGAATGGTCACAAAGCTCATGATGGCAGGAAACATTGCAAGAACGGGCGCTGCTACAAAAAGAACCTTGTCGGCACCTCCAGGGATCGTCAACTGCTTGGCCATCAGTTTTATGCCATCGAGGGGAGGTTGCAGCAACCCCAGTGGGCCGTTGATATTTGGTCCTGGACGGCGCTGAATTCTTGCTGCTCCTCTTCGTTCCGCCCAAACCAGATAGGCGGCATTGAGGGCTGCAAAACCGATCGCAATCACAACAGCGACAATGACATTGAGTAGTGTTAAGCTCATAAAATTACTCCTCTTACCTGTCTATCTCGGGAATGACCAGATCGAGACTTCCCATAAATGCAAGAGCATCCGTTATCAGCATGCCTCTGCATGCCTCATCGAATAAGTGCATATTCGAGTAAGTTGGCGAACGAAGCTTCAACCTATAAGGGGACTTGCCTCCATCGCTGACTAGCCTGATTCCAAAGCTTCCTCGTGCAGTTTCCACAGCCTGATAATAATCACCTGCAGGTGGTTTGATGAGTTTAGGTTTTTTCGCCGGCATGATAGGACCATCCGGTAATTTGTCGAGTCCTTGTTCGATTATTCTTAAGGATTGCTCCATTTCTTCCATTCTTACGTTGTATCTGGCTAAGGAATCACATTCATGGAAAACGGGAACATCGAAATCGAATTCAGGATATACGGAATAAGGTTCATTTTTCCGAACATCGAAATTTATGCCGGACCCCCTGGCAACTGCACTGGAAGCACCATATTTTCTGCACATTTCCTGGCTAAGGGGAGCAATACCTTCAAGTCTTTTACGAAAAATGATATTTCCGGAGACAAGTTTGTGATATTTTTTAAGAGATTTTCGCATCCGGGGAATGAAGCGCCTGGTAGCTGAGACGAATTCATCGTCTACATCATTGTACAATCCTCCGAAACGGTAGTAACAATATGTCAGGCGTGAGCCGGTTACCCTTTCAAGGATGTCGAGGATGTGTTCCCGATCCTGCAGGGCGTACATAAGAGGGCTGAAGCCACCTAAATCCATGACAAAAGCCCCAAACCAGAAAAGGTGAGAGGCAATACGATTCATTTCTACTGTGATGGCACGTATATACTCGGCCCGTTCAGGAACTTCAATGCCCGAGGCTTTTTCAATCAGCAGGACATGGCCATGGGAGTAACCGAGAGCGCCAAGATAGTCCATGCGGCTCAAATTCATCAGGAATTGAGGATAGGTTTTGATTTCTCCCATCTTTTCATGCATCCTGTGGATATAGCCGATGACGGTTTCAGCCTGGACGATATATTCTCCACTCATTTCCATTTTGACCCGTAGTACTCCATGGGTCGCAGGATGCTGGGGACCTACATTGAGGATGAAAGTCTCGTCCGGTTGGAGTTCTATTGGAGAATTCATGCCTTGAAATCCTTTAAGAGTGGATGATAATCTGCGTCTTCAGGAAGAAGGAGTGGAATGAGATGAGGGTGTCCTGAAAATTTAATTCCAAAGAAATCATGGGTTTCTCGCTCATGCCAGTTAGCTCCTGCATAAATCCCAGTAATTGTCGGTACCTCTGGATGATTCCGATCAACCCTCGTTCTTATGACTACCCGGCAGAGGTCAAAGTCATATCTGGCAAAGTCGTAAACAACTTCGAGCTGTCCTTCTTTAATCCAATCAACCCCGGTTATGCTTTCAATAAAATACTTGGCCTCGTCAAGAATAGTTACGGCGTCAAGAAGTTGGTCAGGATCGACCTGGGCGTCAAGGTGATACCCGTGCACGGCGTAATTACGCTCCATTACCCCGTTTTTGCGAGGTTCTTCGGGAGCTTTTTTATCCTGTGTTTCGCTGCTGTCTTTTGTCAGAAGTTCTTCTGGTTCTGACACAGGAAAGAGATTTAGAAGGGCAAGTTTTGTCTTTTCGAGAATCATTTTGCAATGCTCCAAAAACTAAAATAAAACTGCAATGAATGAAGTTGAGCGAGTTGTTTGAGGCTTAAACCTTTGCAGCCTCAGGGTCCTTCCACCTCTTCCAGTCTGAAACAAGGTGTTCAAGTTCGATGATTCCCTGAAGAAGAGCTTCAGGGCGCGGAGGGCAGCCTGGAATATAAACGTCTACAGGCAAAAATTCATGAGCTCCAAGGATGATGTTGTACTGACCTTCGAAAGCAAATGGTCCTCCTGAAATGGCGCAATTTCCCATTGCAACCACCCATTTGGGTTCGGGCATCTGATCGTAGAGAGTTTTGATGCCGGGCATCATTTTCTTGGAGATGGTGCCAGCTACAATCATGACATCACTTTGTCGAGCGGAGGGCCGGAAAACTTCTGCACCGAAGCGGGACATATCAAATCTGGCACAACCGGTGGCCATCATTTCAATGGCACAACAGGCAATACCAAAAGTCAGGGGCCACAAGGAGTTTGCCCTGCTGATATTTATCAGTTTATCCGCTAGTGCGAATTGAACTATCGACGAAGGTACGTTTTGCGTTCCCACTTAAATACTCCCTTGATCCATGCATAAACTACTGCGAGTGATAATATTCCGACAAATAAAACTATTTCGACAAAATCACGTATAGAAGATGCGAAAACCGCATCGTTGTATGCAACAGCAACAGGGAATAAGAAAAGGACGTCAACGTCAAAGGCAAGGAAGATGAGAGCATAAAGATAGAAAACAACCCCGTAACGAATCCAACTGTCGCCGATGGGGTCCATACCACATTCAATAAACTGCAGTGCTTTGTTGTTTATTTGTCTCGTTTCGAGGGGCATCAAAAGATAGACAATGGCAATAGGACCGAGAGCGAAACATAGGCCTCCGATTGTGAAGGCTGCTATCCAGAGAACTTCTTCCGGATATAGAAATGCAGTGAGTTGTTGTTCCATACTTTTTCCTTGTTCGATTGTATTTTCGCTATCAATACAATGCTACCAAGTAAGATCGTTGGTTAACATTTACCACTGGTCAAATTCGCGGACTATCATAAATAATTGTTATAGAGGTGTCAACAAGAAACTGACTTTAACTCTATCACTTTATAGAACTTTTATATACCGCTATTCACTGGAAATCTTTGATGTAAAAAGACTTGTGAAACTTTCCAAAAATGCTATATTGACACCAAGAGACCTAAGTAATTAAGATGATAAGTATCAGTAGAAGTGATTAGTAATTTTGCGAGGTATCATGTCTATCACCCTAAGGCAACTGGAAATATTTATAGCTGTGGCTGAAACAGCACAGGTCACTAAGGCGAGTAAAAAGCTGTTTGTAACGCAATCAGCAGTCAGTATGGCATTGGCGGAACTCGAAAATCAGTTAGGTGGCTCACTTTTTGATAGGCATGGCAGGAGCCTGTTACTTAATGCTCGAGGAAGGTTTTTGCTTCCTCTCTCAAAGGATATTACTTGTCAGGTCAGTAATATTGAAACCATTATGTCAGAGCGTAATGATAAACTTGATGGAAGCATAGAAATTGTCGCAAGCACGACACTCGGGAATTATATATTGCCGTATCTTATTGGAGCATTCAAAAAAGTACATCCAAATGTTCACGTTAATTTGCTGGTATATAATACAAGACATGCCGAAAAATTAGTTTTTGATAAAGAAGTCGATGTCGGATTTGTTGAAGGGCCGCTCACCGGTCGTGAAGAAGTGCAATGGCGTCCATGGTTTGAGGATGAATTGGTAGTTCTTTGTGGACCGACTGACCCACTTGCTCATAATGAGGTCTTTGATATAGAGAATGATTTGAAAGGCAAAAAATGGATCATGCGTGAAAGTGATTCAGGGACCGTTGCATCAATACGTGAGCGTTTCGGTAAATATATGGAAGATGTTCATGTCGTAATGGAGATGGGGCATCCTGAAGCTGTTAAGCGCGCTGTCGAGTCCGGTGCGGGAATAACCTGTATGTCTGCTCTCAGTATTTGTCGTGAAGCAGAAAATGGTTGGTTAAAAGGTTTGAAAGTTGAGGGGCTGGACATGAAAAGGCAATTGAAGATCATTCAACGAAAAGATACGGAGATCAGCGATGCTCTTGCGGAATTTCTGTCTTTTTGTGATGTGATGACGATTTGTGACGATTCAAGAGTCTGTCTTTCATCCCCTTGGAAATTGCAGTCGCTTCTTGCCAGGCATTCAGCCATGAAAAAATAGTGTGTAAAAGAGAGAAGTTAGACCCTGCTCCTTATGGTATGAAGTGGGGCGGATTCTCCTCTCGTATGCAGGGATGATAGAGTACCTCTTTGAGGCAAAGACCATGAGCAGGAGCTGTTGCTGCGGCCAAGGTTCTATCCTTTGCGCGCAAAATTTCTACGAATTCCTCAACAGATAGCTTTCCTCGTCCTGCCTCAAGAAGTGTTCCTACTAAATTCCGAATCATGTTCCGTAAGAATCCATCGCCGGTAAATTGAAAAACGAGCATAAAAGGAGGTTCTTCGATAACTTCGGCTTTATAGATTGTTCTTATTGAGCCTCGGCCCGTACAAATACTTTTGTCTCTTGATCCGCTGTTTTCAAATGAAGCGAAATCGTGCGTACCTTCAAGTAGATCCATACACTGATTGATGGCTGGCAAATAAAGATCACAGTTGATATGCAAGCTATATAGTCTCTTTTGGGGAGGTTGAATTTTTCCGGTATAAATTGTGTATTGATAGCATTTGCCAATCGCTGAGAATCTGGAATGGAAGTCGGGATCGGCCTCATTCAAGTCTAAAATCCGAATGGCTCCCGGCAGCATTGAATTGAGACCACGTAAGAAATTATGACAGGTAATACCTGACTTGGTCGCAAAATGGGCAACCATTCCTTCAGCATGAACGCCGGCGTCAGTCCGACCTGCACCATGTAGATCTATTTCTTCTCTGGTCATCAGGGAAAGACAACGTTCAATCTCTCCCTGAATTGTAGGATCATGTCGCTGTCGTTGCCAGCCACTAAAATCCGTTCCATCGTAGCTGACAAGGAGTCTAATATTTCGGGACATCTTGGAAAGATTCACGCTGCGATTTATAATTAGATAAACTTGGAAAAAAACTAACTTTCGGATGGCTAAGTTAAAACCTTCTTCGGCGTACTAATGTTCGTCGTAAGGATAGAAAATTTGTGGCAACGACGTAGATGAAGAGTTTTACGACACCATCAATTAAGGGAATAAGGGAACAGTATTAAGCCCTGTGGTTTCATCAAACCCCTGCATCAAGTTCATATTCTGCACCGCTTGTCCCGATGCCCCTTTAACAATATTATCGATTGCCGACATAACGATTATCCTGTTTGTGGCATGATCAATTTTGTAAGAAATATCGCAGAAGTTGGAACCTCTTACATATTGAGTAGCCGGAAACGAATCTTCTTTTAACAAACGAACAAAGGGCTCGTTCTGATACTGACCGAGGTAGAGAGCATCAATTTTTTCACGATTAAAGCCGGCCGTAAGTGATGCGTAGGTGGTGCTCAGAATTCCGCGGGATATCGGGAGGAGATGTGGAGTGAAAGAGATACGCACATCGACTCCAGCAAGGGCACCTAATTCTTGTTCAATTTCCGGTGTGTGTCGATGAGATCTCCCTACTTTATATGGTCGGAATCCATCCTGGACTTCGCAAAAGAGCGATCCTGTCTGGGCAGCTCGTCCCGCACCGGATGTTCCTGATTTAGAATCGGCAATAATAGTCTGTGTATCTATAGCCCCCGCCTTTAGCAGTGGCGCCAGTCCAAGAATGATTGATGTGGGGTAACATCCCGGGTTTGCAACCAACCTGCTTTTAGAAATATCATCTCGATAAAGTTCAGGAAGACCATAGGTTGCCTCACTCAGTAAATGACTGGATGAGTGTGGTTGATACCATTCTTCGTAGATAGAAACATCACGAAAACGATAATCCGCTGATAGGTCGACTACTTTTTTGCCGGCACTGAGCAGCTCAGGTACCAGATTCATTGCTGTTTTATGGGGGACGGCAGTGAAAAAGAAATCAGCCTTTCCACAGAGTTCGCCAGCAGAAATATTTTCACAGATAACATCAACCTTTCCCTTTAGGTGAGGAAAAATGTCAGAGAGCGGGGTGCCGGCGTTTTGTCGTGAAGTTGCGGCGGTAATCCGGCATTGTGGATGGTTGCTGAGTATTCTGGCAAGTTCTGCACCGGTGTATCCCGAAGCGCCTATTATTCCGATATTGATCATGGCGAAAATTTCCCGGATTAAATGTTGTTCTTGGCGGTCTGCATGAAAAAAAGGGGAATGACAGCTGAACTGTCATTCCCCTTAAAACAAACATTGTTGTCACTGCAGTTCCCTGCCGCAAGCCTACTGTTCCAATAAAAAACGTTACAGGTAAAATCCTAACGTTTGGAAAACTGGAATTTGGCGCGGGCGCCTTTTTGTCCGTATTTTTTCCGCTCTTTTTCACGCGGATCACGAGTAAGAAGACCGGACTGTTTTAGCTGCAACCTGTTTTCGGGATTAGTCTCAAGCAAAGCTTTCGAAATGCCATGTGACAAGGCATCTACCTGCGCCGATTTTCCCCCGCCTCTTAAAGTTGCTATAACATCGTATTGTTCGAGTGTCTCAGTTACTTTAAACGGTTTAACAATTCTCTGGCTTTTGAAAATCTGGCCAAAGTAATCATCAGCTTCCAATTTATTAACTATAATCTTACCGGTTCCAGGAGTTAACCATACTCTGGCAACTGCAGTCTTTCTTTTTCCTGTGGCATAAAAACGATCTTGAGCCATATCTATATTCTCCAAGATTAAATATCTAATTCTGCAGGTTGTTGAGCTGCGTGAGGATGATTTTGTCCCGCGTATACCTTCAACTTCTTCAATTGCGCGCGTCCCATTTTATTCCGCGGAAGCATACCCTTTACAGCTTTGATGATAAGGTCTGTGGGATGTTTTTCCAGTAGATCTTTAGCAGAGGTCTCTTTGATCCCACCTATCCAGCCGGTATGACGATAATATTTTTTGTCGTCCATTTTATTGCCGGTGAGGTGGATTTTCTCAGCGTTTGTAACGACGATAAAATCGCCATTATCAATAAAAGAGGAGAAAGTTGGCTTGTGTTTACCTCGCAACCGGGTGGCGATTTCTGATGCCAGACGGCCCAGAACCTTGTTCTCTGCATCGACAACGTACCATTTCTTCTCGATCTCGTTGACTGGGGCAAGATAGGTTTTCATTATATCCCTCAAATGGTCGATCATTTAATAAAAAAAGGTCCGAACAGTGTCGAACCTTTTGTACATTATAGTGGAGCGGGAAACGAGATTCGAACTCGCGACGTCAACCTTGGCAAGGTTGCACTCTACCACTGAGTTATTCCCGCTCGTGTAGTTTTTGTGTGTCAAAACTGCGGACTATATACAAGGTCTGCAACTGAGTGTCAATTAAAAAATTGTTTGAGTTGAGCAAGCCATTATAAATATTTTCTTCTCAAAAGTCACGAAAAATAGAGATGGTTATGGTAGTATAGGGTATATTATTTCAATTGACTTGAGTCTATCCTGATGGATTCCTGGTAGTTATCTGTATGCTTCCGCAGGAAGTGAAGAGCTGTTAATTTATTTTTAATTTAATAAAGCAAAAATTATGGAAAGAAAGAGTTCTATTGACAGAAAAACAGCAGAAACTGAAATAGAAATTCGCTTGAACCTTGATGGTACCGGCAAAAGCGAATTAGATACTGGAGTTCCTTTTCTCGATCATATGCTCACTCTCTTTTGTGTTCATGGATTCTTTGATTTGTATGTCAAAGCCGAGGGGGATACCCAGGTAGACGATCATCATACCGTTGAAGATATTGGAATATGCCTAGGTTTGGCTATAGCTGCTGCCTTGTCTGAAAAAAAAGGTATCGCGAGGTATGGCAGTTGCTATCTGCCCATGGATGAGACACTTGTAAGGGTGGTCATTGATATATCAAATCGACCATTTTTACACTATACCGCTCCAGTAAGTGAGCAAAAACTTGGTACTTTTGATACTGCTCTTGTTAAAGAATTTTTCAGGGCAGTTTGCCAACATGCCGGAATTACGCTGCATGTTGACCTTTTGCATGGAGAAAACGGTCATCATATAATTGAAGCTATTTATAAAGGATTTGGCAGGGCTATGAATAGCGCTACAACTGAAATAGAAATTGAAGGTGCTCTTTCCTCCAAAGGATGCCTGTAATATTTAACCCGCACGGGTTGACCTATGATGAACATTGTGTCGATTAAAGGTAATATTGAAAATTGTCTAACATATTGAAAAATATATTCTGAAAATCAACACAATGTTCATGAAAAATGTGGACTAACCGCAAAATGAAAAAGTACAATTTACGCTGTCTTTTACTCAAGAGGAGATTTCGTGTTAAAAACGTCTAAATTATTTATTTGCGCATGTGTTGTTGCTTTATTGTCATCTTGCTCTTCGCCTTCCGGTAACCGTGGAAATAACCAGGACCAAGCACATCATGTGCCGCTTTCCTGTATTGCTGTCTTGCCCGCAGGTACATCAGTTAGTGAGGAGAATACAATCGAAATTGAGGAAGCAAAATCCCTTGAAAAGGGTGCTGCCTATGCTACCGATGTCATGAGAAATGAATTAAAGGGTCATCCGAATGTTCGAATAATGAGTACCAATGAGGTCTCCACTCTTATTCCTGAAGTATCCGGAGGACAAATCGGCACTGTTATAACGCTTGGGCAAAAATTAAACTGCGATGGAGTCTTGCTTACTACGGTGCATCGCTATAAAGAACGTGAAGGAACTGAATATGCCGCAGATTCACCAGCTTCAGTCAATTTCTCGATGGTGTTGAGACATGCGAAAAATGGCAATGTCCTGTGGTCTGCCGATTTTAGAGAAAGACAACAATCTTTCCTAAGTAATATCTTCTCTTTTACCCAAGCGAAAAAAAGAGGTTTTAAGTGGATCAGTGTCGAAGAACTTATGGAACAAGGGATTCAAGAGCGATTAAACGATTGTCCATACCTGACCAACCCTCTCCGGCAATAATAAGCCAGGATTATTTGGCACTAGACCATAAATAAAACTTGATAGATTCCATTTAGATAAACCCGCGGCATTGTAAAATTACATGTCACGGGTTTTGTGTTTTTGACCTCCTTTCCTTTAAATCTTTAAAGCAATCCTGAAGTACATTCACCATGATAAAAGATTACAGACTGCCGGCGAGACTGAATAGAAAAATTGGGCAAGCGATGCATGATTTTTCTATGTTTTCTGAGGGAGATCGTGTTTTGATTGCTGTTTCTGGAGGTATAGACAGCTTAACACTTGCCGGTGTGCTGAAAATATGGCAAAGGAAAGCGCCAATACAATTTGAGCTTATATCCCAATATATTGATCATGGCTTTTGGAAGAGACAGGAAGGTGCAGATGATCCGGGAAAAGCTATCGGCAGACAGCTTCAAAAGATATCATTGGATTTTGATATCGTAGAAGAATGGGATATGCAGGAAAAGGACAGAACATGTTTTCTGTGTTCGAGAAACAGGCGAAGCCAACTTTTTGACCTGGCCCGCGAAAAAGGCTGCAACAAAATTGCGCTGGGTCATCATAAAGATGATCTCATTGAAACTTTCATGTTGAACGCTATTTATAGTGGTAATATTTCGACCATGCTGCCTAAACAGAATTTGTTTGGGGGCACCCTTTCTATTGTACGCCCGATGGCATATCTTGAGAAGAAAGAGGTGTGTGAAATTGCAGGGGGACTCAATGTTAAGGTTGTTAAGAACCTCTGTCATCTCTCCGCTGATACCAGACGCGAAAGAGTACGCAGTCTGCTGCACTCACTTTATCTGGATGAACCTGCAGCCAGGAATTCCTTGTTCGCAGCATTGTCAAATGTAAGAAATGATTATTTATTATGAGAACTGACGTAGAATGCCTCCCCTGTTTGCTGCGGCAGGCACTTCAAGTAGCCCGCATTACCAATTGTTCAGGAGACCAGCAACTCCATATAGCTCAAGCCGTATGTTTACTTATTGCCAAAATGGACGTAGAGAAAAGTCCTCCGGCTAATGCAGGACCCATCTACCAAAAAATTGCTCAAATCACCAGTTGCGAAGATCCATACTATAACAAGAAATCCGAGAACAATGAACAGGCTATGAAGATTGTTTCCTGTCTGCGTCGGGAAATTGGGGGCAGCGACCAGGAGCTCTCCTCAGCGGTACGTTTTACCATCGCCGGAAATATTATTGATTACGGAGCATTTGAAAATTTCGATATTGAAGCGGCTCTGAAACGCTGTCGAACCGCTCAGTTGGCAGTTGACCATTTAGCGTACTTTTTTGATGCGCTAAACAGACTCAGAAAGGGGAGTACGCTTCTCTATCTTGCAGACAATTGTGGTGAAATCGTCTATGATTCCCTGCTGATAGAAAACCTTTACCGTCGTGGTTTTGAAATTGTTATTGCAGTAAAAGATGGACCTATTATAAACGATGCACTTGTCGAAGATGCGCTCTTTGCCGGGTTGGACAAATATGGCCGGATTATCACTAATGGCTGCAGATATCCAGGGACTGAACTGGACGAATGCTCCGAACAGTTTCTTGATATTTTTAATTCAGCAGACTTGGTGATTGCCAAAGGACAAGGCAATTTTGAGAGCTTATCTGAAGTCGATCGGCCGATATTCTTTCTCCTGACTATAAAATGTCCGGTTGCGGCACGGCACATGTCTGTACTCAATGGACTGAGTGCGGACAAACTTGCCGGCAAAGGGGAAATGGCTGTCTACTATTCCGGAAAAGATAAACTGAAAGGTGGCTCAAATGAAGACACGCATTAAAAATATTTTGCTGGAAAAATCGGTTGGGCAGACAATATCTGTTGCAGGCTGGGTACGTACTAAAAGAGATACGGGCAGTTTCTCTTTCATTGAGGTTAATGACGGCTCCTGTTTGGCAAATTTGCAGATAATAGCCGACGAAAAATTGAATAATTATTTATCGGAAATTAAACAATTATCGACCGGTTCCAGTGTCATGATTGAGGGTATTCTGCAAGAATCTCCGGCTAAAGGACAAGATGTTGAATTGCAGGCCAATCGCTTCAGGGTCATAGGAAGAGCCGAACCTGAAACCTATCCGTTGCAGAAAAAACGTCATTCTTTTGAGTTTCTGCGTGAGCTCTCTCATCTTCGCCCGAGAACCAATGCTCTTGGTGCGGTTGGTCGGGTAAGATCGCGACTTTCTTATGCGGTTCATCAATTTTTTCAGGACCGGGGTTTTGTCCAGGTACATACTCCCATTATAACCACCAGTGACTGTGAAGGTGCCGGGGAAATGTTTCAGGTTACGACCGGACAGGAAAAATCGAAAGCGGAGCACTTTTTCGGGAGGTCAGCCGGCCTCACCGTCAGTGGTCAGCTGCAGGCAGAGGCGTTTGCTTTGGCTCTTGGTGACGTGTATACCTTCGGGCCTACATTCAGGGCAGAAAATTCCCACACTTCCAGGCACTTGTCCGAATTTTGGATGGTGGAACCGGAAATGGCTTTCTGTGATTTGCAAGGTAATATGGAGATCGCCGAAGAGTTGCTTAAATATCTTCTCAATGATGCCATGACCACATGTTCTGCGGATATGCAGCTTTTCGACAAATTTATTGAAAAAGGACTTCTGCATAAACTTACTAATATTATTGAAAAAGAATTCATTCATATTACGTATACCGAAGCTGTTGACAGGCTTAAAAGTGCTCAAAATAAATTTGAGTATCCAGTTGAATGGGGGCGCGATCTACAGTCGGAACATGAGCGGTATCTTTCAGAAGATGTCTTTCAGTGTCCGATAACAGTGACTGACTATCCGGCCACGATCAAACCATTTTATATGCGAGTTAACGATGATATGAAAACCGTTGCGGCGATGGATATCCTGGTCCCCGGGATTGGTGAAATCATCGGTGGCAGTCAACGTGAAGAACGGTATGAAGTACTTGAAAAACGAATGGTTGAAGCCGGAATCGATCTAGGTGATTATTCCTGGTATTTAGACCTTCGCAGATATGGATCAGTACCTCATTCAGGTTTTGGGCTTGGTTTTGAACGATTGGTTCAATTTGTTACCGGAATGGCCAATATACGAGAAGTTATCGCTTTTCCGAGGGCACCTGGTTCCGCACCATGTTAACAAAATATGTATGGTTGTCTATTCAGTGGAGGAATGTTGTTGAGTAAGGAACCCGGTGTACAAAAAATGTTTGATGCCATTGCCGGTCGTTACGACTTGATGAACAGGGTTATGACGATGGGCCAGGATCAGAAATGGCGCAGGTTTGTTGTCCAAACGGCAGGAGATCCAGGAGAAGGATTGAGCCTTGATCTGGCGACCGGAACCGGCGATATCGGTGCCCTAATGACGGATACACACCCGCAGGCAAGGGTGATCGGCGGGGATTTTTCGCAGAACATGCTGAAAGAAGCAAAAAAGCGTTTTTCAGATAAAAATATTAGCTGGCAGGCTTGCGATGCCAACATGCTACCCTTTGCGGAGGACACTTTTCAATCGGTGACCTTTGGCTATTTACTCAGAAATGTAGACGATGCTCTTCGAGTGCTAAAAGAAGTGCAAAGAGTCCTCAAACCAGGCGGAAAAGTAGTTTGTCTCGACACAACACCGCCGGAAAAAAATCTTCTTTATCCCTTTGTAAATTTTTATTTCCGATTCGGTATTCCCTTCCTGGGCAGGTTTATCGCTGATGATGAAGCAGCCTATGCCTACTTGACAGGGTCTACCATGGATTTTTATACGGCCGAAGAACTGGCTGGGCTGTTCTCTAAGGCCGGGTTTGTAGATGTTGGTTATAAAAAATTTATGCTCGGAACTATTGGTGTTCACTGGGGTGAGAAATGTTAGCAGAAAAGACAACCTTTAATCCTGCTGATCTGCCTGATTATTCCTCCCAGGATACCCTTTTTACTTTCTTGATAAACAGTGTTAGGAAATATAGTAGTAAAAACGCCTATATCTACAACGTAGGTACCGTAGAACATCAAGTAACTTACAGTAAGTTATTTGAAGATGTGCTCCTGCTGGCTAAGGCTTTTCGTCGTCGCGGGTTGAGTCGTGGCGATAAGGTAATGGTTCTTTCAGATAACCGGTATGCCTGGATTGTTACTGATCTCGCTCTGATGTCCTTTGGCGGCGTCAATGTGCCGCGTGGATCAGATACTCCCCCTCAGGAGCTTGAATTTATCGTTGAACATTCGGAAAGCAGCTATTTGGTTATCGAAACAGATAAGCTGCTGGAACAACACGGAGATTTCGTAAGAAATTGTAAGCAGTTAAAGTCAGTGTTTGTTATGGCCGGACCGGCAAGGCACACAGTGTTCAGCAATGTTTATTCCTATAATGATTTGCTGAACGATCGAAGTTATACCCTCAAAGATATTGATGATTTTATCAAAGAAGGCGAGAAAATCATACCGGAGGATTTGCTGACTATCATTTATACTTCCGGAACGACCGGGATGCCCAAAGGTGTTCAGCTCTCCCATTCAAACATAATGCACAATGTTCAGGTGGTACCGGAAGTCATTGGGCTGACGGAAAACGACAGCTGGCTTTCAATTTTGCCAAGTTGGCATATTTTTGAGCGAACAGCCGAATATATAGCACTTTCCAAAGGAACAACTGTTGTATATTCATCGATAAAATATTTTTCTCAGGATTTAGAAAAATATCGTCCTACCTTGGTAGCCACCGTTCCCAGGGTGTGGGAATCCCTCTATTCGAAGGTACAGCTCGCGGTTAAGAAAAAAGGAGCAATTGCAACTTATTTGTTTAACGGAATGGTCTGGTCTTCTTCTGCTTATCGCAGAAATAAGAGAAAAGCGCTAGGCAGGATGCCGGTATATCAAAAAGGGGAGAAGATTAGCCATTACCTCAGCAAAACAATTGCCTCCGTAAAAATGGTGATGCTTTTCCCGTTATATACCCTGGCCAACAAAAAATTGGCGATGGTCAGACAGCGATTCGGCGGCAGGCTGCGTCTAGCTATCAGTGGCGGTGGAACTCTCGCTGCCTACCTCGAAGAATGGATTGATGCAGTTGGGATACGAATTGTTAATGCCTACGGAATGACTGAATGTTCACCGGCTATAGCCGGAAGGGGTGTTACCTGTCGGACATATGGTACGGTTGGACCACCAGTTCCAAGGACCGAGCTTCGTGTGGTTTCCGAGGAGGGCAGGGAGCTGCCGCCCGGTGAGGAGGGAACCATTGAGGTACGTGGTGCACAGGTAACCAAAGGTTATTTTCGTAATGAGGAAGAAAACCTGAAATCATTCACTTCTGATGGATATTTCAAAACAGGTGATTTGGGCAAAATGACCATTAATGGTGAACTGATGATAACCGGGAGGGCAAAGGAAATTATTGTATTGTCCAGCGGAGAAAACATTGATCCGACCAAAATTGAAAATGCTTTGACGATGTTCCCTTTCATTGAGGAAGCCATTCTCGTTGGTCAGGATAAAAAAGCTCTGGGGGCTCTTCTTGTTCCTAATATTGAGGAATTGAAGGAATATGTTGCCAAGAAGATGGACGGGCTTAAAAATGAGACTGCGGAATTGCTCACCGATGTAAAAGTTTTGGATCAAATTCGTAATGATTTGAATCGGATTCTTCGACCTAAGCAGGGATTCAAACCCTATGAGAAACTTCAGGGTATTATCTTCCTCGATAAAGAATTCAAGCTAGGCGAAGAACTCACTAATACCCTGAAGAAGAAAAGACATATCATTGAGAAGAAATATCATCAAATAATTAATGATCTGCTGCACTGAAAATCAATCATATTTCCTCTTTTCCCGCTTACCGGGGTGAGGAACAAGACTCTACCTCTTCAATCGTTCTGCAGTAATCGATTATTGAACCGTTTTTCTCAAAATGGTTCGGCTTTTCATGAGGACTTGAAAATCCAGAAAGGGAAAGCCCCAAACTTCCCGATGGATCGAAAATTATAATATTTTTTGTACGTTGGGTTATGGTCAAATCCGAAAGAATAGCAGGGAGACTTCCGCCTTCTTTTTCGCTGATTGTGTCAAATCGAATAAAGGCGGGGTTGAATTTTTTGATGACGAGCTGCTTTAATTCATCTCCTGAATTCGCCTCTGTTTCTTTAGTACCGATAATAGCAGCTGCATCAGAAAATTTATCCAAAATCTTGATCGTGTCACCAACACTAATATTGCCACCTTGCAAAACTACACCAAAAATCCCTTCACGGGGCATGACACAATCTCCGGCCTGATGATAAATAGCGCAACGTGTGTGACATATTTTTCCAAGCTGGGAAATGACAAGTTCAGATTTGCCGATCTTCAGGTGATTACCGACTTTGAGACTCGTCAGGTCTAGTCCTTCGGTGGTGATATTTTCCGCAAAATTTCCGGCTACCACGTCCAGTCCTTTGGCACGCATGGTTTCGATGCTTTCCTGGGCCAGGAAACTGACCTGCCGATGCCATTTTCCTGCATGAGCGTCACCTTCTAAGCCAAAATCAGCGACAAGATGAGTTGATTTAATATTCGTTTTTCGTATACCTTTGCGGTCACTAATGGAGATTGCAGTGATTTTATACACTTTAAGGCCTCGTAGTTATTTTTGATTCATGGTGTCTTATTATTTTTGTACTACAATGTATCCCTAGACAATATCGTGAATTTCATAATTGTCAAATCCCAATGTGAAAACACCAGCTTAATAGTTGATCATTGTCTTTTAGGGGGTAACAATTTCGTAAGTTGTTGAAGGAGAAATTACGTTAATGTTGTTCGGATGTTTTTGTTATTCACTTTGCGGTGAGTGATTATGTTTAACTCTGGATTTGGCGATGTGTCTAAAGTGGAACAATAATTGCTAGTGAATGTTGAAATGCTTTTCATTCCCGTATAGAGGTAAATTCCAAAGAAAAAGAGATAGGTAATTAATAATGGATATTGATACACTCATATTAATGAGTCTGCTGGGCATGGCACTGATTTGGTGGTTTACGATTCATATTAAAGAGGCAAGACAGCTAATAAAACAAAGTAACAGAAAGGAGAAAGAAAGGTTGGAGCGTGCTGACAAAATTAAGCGTTTGACGAAAAAATTGTAAATGTCCGTTGATCGCGCCATGTGTGTCATTAGAGTTTAAAATTACTCTTTCTTGACAAGATAATCAGGCGCCAATAATATTTGTGAATGACTAAAGAAGAAATATATGAAAAATACTGGAAGAGACTTGTGAAGATCAGGCAGGTTTATTCCGGTTTTCGTGCTGACGGTGACGCCATGTATATCCTGTACAAAAAACAGGCTGAAAATGAAAGAGATAACCTTCTCAAGAAATATGGTTTCAAGCCTTCTCAAGACGAAAAAAGATGAAAAATTCCTACAGTAGAGGAAAAATGTGAAAAAGGTAGAATACAGAGAAAGAGCATTGAAAATCCTTCCATGGGTCTGTGCCAATTGTGGTCGAGATTTCACCGGCAAAAAACTGAGGGAGTTGACGGTTCATCATAAAGATCATAATTACAAGAACAACCCGCCTGACGGCAGTAATTGGGAACTGTTGTGTATCTATTGCCACGATAATGAGCATTCTCGCTTGATCGACGCAGAATGGCTTCCAACTAAAAATTCTGACGCAGAGAATTTATCAACTGTTACGCACACTCCTTTTGCTGCTCTGAAGGACCTGTTGCAGAAACCTGACAGAAAAAATTAAAAAGAGATTTTCTGTTTGCAGTAATTTCCTGAAAATACACCTTGATGAGCACCTTACCTAAGGTTATGCATCACCTTTTGAAGCTATGAGTTTGATCAGGTCCAAACTCGATATTATCCCGAGAGGCTTATTATTGCCTCCGGTAACAAGCAAGTGATTTATTCCACCTTCGTTCATAACCTTAAGCGCTGAAATTACGTCCTGATCTTCGTCGAGTTGAATACATGGATGATTTTTCGAATCCGTTCTGTCAATTCTGCACTCAGTCATGAAGGTTGACACTTTCGTTTTTTTTAGATCATAGTCATTGGCTAGACTCTGGACCACATCGGATACAGTGACCATTCCTGTGAGTTCGTCTCCAGATTTCACAGCAAGAACCGAAGCATTTGCTTCCGTCATAATATGTATTGCCCTCTCCATACTTTCATTGCTTTCTATTGCAGGAAATTTTTGCGTTATGGCTTGTTTAACTTTTAAATAATTTTCCATAGGATCCTCCTTACATTTTTATGGCAATTAAAGAGTGTGTTCTGGAAACTCCCTGGCTCTTTGTGTAATTCTTTTCCCATTTTTATACCATAACCTTAGGATGTTGAAAGGCAACCGGCTGTCTCGTCATTCTGGTAATTGTCATAGCGCACAGTTGGAGTGAAACAAAAAAGCTTGCGAGAATGTAGGGGAAAAGCTAGGATTTCCTGACACAAGCTACGCTTTTTCTGTGAATATTCGGGATAATTATCTTTGCACCGAACATATCGAGAGAGGAGTTGATGGCCATAAATACTGAAAATGTTCCGGATAATAGAAATACTACAACCATCAATAATGAATTTCTGCAATATCGTGAACTTTTCAGATGTGCTCCCATTGGAATAGTTCATACCACTGTCGATGGAGAAATACTTCTCGGAAACCAGGCATTCGCCGAGATGCTTGGATATAAAAATTTTGAAGAATTTTCAGCTATAGCCGGGACAAAAATTTTAGATATCTATGAAGATCCATGCCTGAGGAAGCGTCTTCTTGAGCATCATCAGCAAAATGTCACGCCATTTCATTTCGAAAGCCGCTGGAAGAAAAAAGACGGAGATTATTGTTATTGTCGACTGCATGTACGCGCTTTCAACGATAGAAACGGTATATTTCAGTTTTTTGAAGGATTTATCGAAGATATAAGCCATCAGAAAAAGATTGAAAAAGATCTTAAAGAAAGTGTGGAATACTATCAAAGTGTTTTTGAAAATACAGGCACCGCTACAATAATAATTGAAAACGATACGACGGTCTCTCTTGCTAATGAAAGATTTAGTGCCCTGACCGGCTACAGCAAAAAAGATATCGAAGGAAAAATGCGCTGGCCTGTCTTGATTGCCAAACAAACAGATCTAACGCGAATGCTGCGATACCATGCATCCCGGAGGCTCACTGTCGATTATGTGCCCATTGAGTATGAATTCACTCTTCGAGACAAGAACGGCAACTTGAAAGACGTCTTTCTCCGCGTCGACATGATTAATGATTCTGAGGCCAGTGTCGCTTCACTTCTTGATATCACCTCTTTGAAAGATACCCGGCGTAGTCTTTTGGAAAGCGAATCGAGGCTGAGTGGTTTTTTGGAAGCGTTTGAGGGAGATATTTATATCTGTTCAGAAGACCACCAATTGGTCTTTATTAACCGCAAACTGAAAGAATCTCTGCCCCCAACGGAAGAAGATCGCCCCTGTCATAAACGTCTTTATGACCTTGATCGGCCATGTGAATGGTGTGATGCGCCTGAAGTTTTTGCCGGCAAAACAGTCAAACTTGAATTTCAACACCCTGTTAATGGTCGCTGGTACTATTCCGTCAGTTCACCTGTGTATGAAGATGAAGATTCCGTTTCGCAAAAGCAGACTGTCATAATTGACATCCATGAACGGCGGATGAATGAAGAAGCTTTAAAAGAAAGAGAAACGTATCTTGCAAAGGAAAATCTACTGCTGCGAAAAAATATCAGGGATCGGTATAAATTCGGTTCGATTATAGGCAAGAGTAAGGTGATGCAGAAGGTGTATGAACTTATTCTTCGCGCAGCCGGTACCAGAGCCAATGTCATCCTTTATGGTGAGTCAGGAACCGGCAAAGAACTCGTGGCTAAAGCTATTCATGAAATGAGCGATCGAGCCGATGGACCATTTGTACCCGTAAATTGTGGTGCGATTCCTGCCGGCTTAATGGAAAGTGAGTATTTCGGATATTGTAAAGGTGCCTTCACCGGAGCCAACAAAGATAAAGCCGGATTATTTGAAACAGCAGCGGGAGGAACACTCTTTCTAGATGAATTAGGTGAAATTGATGAGGCAATGCAGGTCAAACTGCTCAGAGTTCTGGAAGGTTATGGATATACTCCTTTAGGTGGAATGCGGACCGGAAAACCCGATGTGCGTATAATCAGTGCGACCAATCGCAATCTACGAGCCCTGCTCGACAATGGCAGAATGAGAGAAGATTTTTTCTACAGAATCCATATTATTCCTATCACCTTACCGCCACTCAGAGATCGCAGGGAAGATATTCCTCTGCTGGCGGAACATTTCCTGAAAAAATACGAAACCAGGACAAACCATTTTCTTCATGGTCAGGATCTTGATCTACTGATCAACCACGATTGGCCTGGTAATGTCAGAGAACTTGAGAATACTATTCAGCGGTATGTAAACCTGAATGTGCTTGAGTTTTCTGAAGGAGCAGGAAACTACAATCGCAATATGCCAAAGAGGGGAGTGGAGTGCTCTGATATGTCACTTCGTGATGCCACAAAGAAATTCGAAAGAAAATTAATTCTTGAGCATCTTCACACATGCCGTTGGAATCGTTCTCTTGTGGCGAGAAGATTGGGGATTCAGCGAAAAACTCTTTATCTGAAAATGCAACAGCTGAATATTCAAGATTGTCACCCTGAGTAATATTTTACTCAGAGTGAGTCTTTGTCTGTCTTTATGGAGTATTTGTATATGAAATCAGAAAGATAGCGTGTTGTTTATATGTTTAATGAGTAAAAAATTACTCATTTTGGGAGAACTATAAATATTGATGAAAAACGGGTAAAAGTCTCCAGAATCAAGCCTAACGGAAGAGGAGCTTCATTGGCATAAACATTGCTGTAACAATTCTGCCGGATGTACGGCCATCAGTCAAAAGTTTTGTTAGCCCATAATTCCTAAAGGAGCATGTATGAAGACGAAACTCATCGATCCGACACCTCAAGCTTACTCTTATCCACTCCTGATCAAAAATTTGCTTCTCACACCATTAATTTATTATCCGGACCAGAAAATCATTTATAGGGATCAGCAGGAATTTACCTACACTCAATTTGGCAAGAGGGTAGCGCAACTCGCCCACTCCTTGACTGCACTTGGAGTGAAAGCCGGGGATACGGTAGCAGTGATGGACTGGGATTCACACCGTTATCTCGAATGCTATTTTGCTGTGCCGATGATCGGTGCTGTATTGCATACCGTTAATATCAGGTTGTCGAGCGAACAACTGCTCTATACCATTAATCACGCCGAAGACGATGTTTTGCTTATTAACACGGAATTTCTGTCGATGCTTGAGCCGATTAAGGACAAACTGGCGACAATAAAGAAAATTGTCGTTCTTTCAGATTCAAATGAAAAATACTCAACAACTCTGGTGGTTGATCAAGAATATGAGTCTATGCTTGCGCTTCATCCGGATTCTTATGATTTTCCGGATTTTGATGAAAAGAGTATCGCAACCACTTTTTATACTACGGGGACCACAGGTTTACCAAAAGGGGTGTTTTTTAGTCACCGACAACTGGTGTTGCACACTTACGGCGTTCTTTCCGCTGTTTGTGGCTATGAATCTCAGTCTCGTTTGAGTTCTGCCGATGTCTATATGCCGATAACCCCAATGTTCCATGTCCACGCCTGGGGAATGCCTTATATCATGACTGTCCTTGGAGCAAAGCAGATTTATCCTGGAAAATATGATCCAGCCACTTTGTTGAGCTTCATCTCTGAATATAAGGTGAGTTTTTCGCATTGCGTACCGACCATCCTCCATATGTTGTTATCGCATCCTTCAGTTGCTGGATGCGATCTTACAGGCTGGAAGGTAATCATCGGAGGATCCGCCCTTTCAAGGGGATTGTGTAAACAGGCTCTGGGACATGGAATTAACGTTTTTACCGGTTATGGCATGTCGGAGACTTGTCCGATTCTTACTCTGGCAAACCTCAAACCCCATATGATGAAATGGCCCGAAGAAGAACAGATACGAATTCGCTGCCGTACTGGACTGCCTATTAACAATGTCGAACTGGAATTGTTCGATCCAGATGGTAAAGCGGTTCCCCATGATGGAAAATCGACAGGAGAAGTGGTCGTCCGTTCTCCATGGTTGACACAAGGCTATTACAAGGATGAAGAAAAAAGCAAGGAGCTATGGGCTGGAGGTTGGCTACACACCGGTGATATCGGCTATATTGATGAAGAAGGTTATCTGCAGATAACAGATCGTTTAAAAGATGTGATAAAGACAGGCGGGGAATGGATATCTTCTCTTGAATTGGAGGATATAATCAGCCAACATCCGGGGGTAAGTGAGGTGGCAGTAATAGGCATAAAAGATCTTAAATGGGGGGAACGGCCAATGGCATTGGTCGTTCCAAAAGAGAACCCAGAAAAATCCCTTACCGAGGAAGATGTCAAAGCTGCAATTCGGGTCAGCATTGATAAAGGTAATTTGCCCAAATATGCAATGCCGGAAAAAGTTATCCTGGTTGACCAAATAGCAAAAACAAGCGTAGGAAAGATAAACAAGAAACAGATGCGCCAGGATTTTGCAGCTAAATAATTAAGCAGGCAGGTAAGCAGGTATACTCCCAGTTATACCCTCGGGAATCCGGCGTTGTCTGGAGGTATACCTGATAAGGACGAAACTTCTGGCGTGTAATTCTGATCCAGGATTATTTCACAGTTATGGGTTTTCCAACTTGTCCGAAATATACCACCAGGATCTCTACAGGCTCATTACCATTATTGACACCGTAGTGTTCCTGATTGACTAATTCAACGAGAGGATCACCGCTTTTGATAGTCTTCTTGTCACCTTTATCAGAGATGACTGTGAGCTCGCCCTTGAGCATATAAGCAACATTTATTACTGGATGAAAATGGTTGGGCAATGACGTATGCGGCGGTATGGTAATTTTCAGTATAGTGATTTCTGTTTCGTCATCGGAGCAATCCGGAAGAGAAACTCCATTCCAGGAGTTGGTGGTTTTTATAAGTTGCTCAACTGCAACATCTTGAGCTGATGCTGCATGCATTGTAAAAATCAAAATCCAAAAACAACCAATTATCGCCCTCATCTTAAAACTCCTTTTTATAAACCTCATTTTCGGAACTATTTTCTCAATCTGGTATTGCAAATAGAAAAAGGGGCTAAGAGCTTTAATTGCTCTTAACCCCTTAATTATCACTGAATGGTCGGGATGAGAAGATTTGAACTTCCGACCCCTTGTCCCCCAGACAAGTGCGCTAACCAGACTGCGCTACATCCCGACTTGTGCTGTGTATCTACCATTTGTTGAAAATACTGTCAACAATATGAAAAATATTATCGATCTTTTTTGGTGAGCAGATGCTGCAGCTCTTTTAATTCTTGTTTTATACTTTGAAGGGTGTTCGAAACTTTAACTATTACGGGCTTGACATCTTCTTCCGGCAGAGCGGGATTATGACCACTCGCCAATAATTTTTTGGCACCTGCTATGGTATATCCCCGTTCGTGTAAAAGAGTCTTGATGTTGAGAATCTGTTCAACATCCTCTCTTCTGTAGAGGCGCTGTTTGGAGTTGGCCCTCTTAGGGCTAATTCCGGGAAATTCAGACTCCCAGTAGCGCAAAACATGAGTCGGTACATCGGCCATTTTTGCGACTTCACCAATCTTAAAATAGAGCTTATCTGGTATTATTGTTTTCATTATGCCAGCCTCATCTCTACACAAGGGATTAGCCTGGATTTCTCATGAAATTTATACAATGTTTATGAGAAATCCGGGTTAGAGAAAAATTACTAGCTGTTCACCTGTTCCCTCAGTTTTTTACTTGGCCTGAAACTTACAGCCTGGCGCTTCTTGATGGTGATGGTCTCACCTGTTCGTGGATTCCGGCCTTTTCTGGGAGATTTGTCTCTTACGGTAAATGTGCCGAAATGGACCAGCTTTATGGATTCACCAGACATCATCGACCCTTTCATATTGTCGAGAAAACTGTCGACAATAAGAGCACAGTTACTCTGAGAAAAACCGAGCTGATTCGCTAAAGTTTCGGTAAGTTCTTTTCTTGTAAGGTTATTAATATTGGTATCAAGCATTGCGGAAACTCCCTCCAAATTCATCTGTAAGCAAACGTACTATTTTTGAGTGGGACTTTTCCACATTCTTTTCCGTAAGCGTTTTTGTTAGTGATCTATAGGTGATTGTCAGGGCGACACTTTTGAAACCTTTCGGTATTTTTGCGCCTTGAAAAACATCAAAAATTTCAGTGTGTTCGATGAGCTTATCTCCACTATTTTTTACTTTGGCAAGCAACTCACCTGCTGATACATTTTCAGAAACGACTAAAGCGATATCTCTTTTTACCGATGGGTAGACCGGCAATGAAGAAAATTTCTTATTGAGAGTGTTCTGTTCACAAAGTGTATCATAAAGAAGATCAAAAAAGAACACATCATGCTTAATGGAGAAACGACGCAGTACTTCTGTAGTAATTTTACCTATCGATCCAATTTTTGTAGCTCCGAACAGAATATCGAGAGAGTAGCCATTTTCAGCAAAAGGTTCACCACGTCCTGGCTCGGGTGCACTAAAATGAATATTTTTGTCTTCTCCGATGACTCCTAGTTCCATTTCTCTGATTATGAATTCAACAGTGCCTTTAGCGTCAAAGATGTCAACAGCTTCGTGTTTATAATGTAAAGATGAGCTTTCTCCATATCGATTACCGGACAATACACCGGATAGCAACGTTTTTTCAATTGGCTGGATATCGTTTCCGGCAGGAGTAAATACTTTGCCAATTTCGAACATCTTCACTGCTGTTTTTTGATAATTAATATTTCTTCTGACGTTTTCAAGAAGACCTGGTAACAGCATTGTCCGCATGACAGATTGCTCTTCGCTCAGCGGGTTAAGGAGTCGTACTGTATTGCTACGATCATCCTCGGATGCAATATTCATCATTTCGAAATGTTTATCAGAAACGAAACTATAATTAATCGCCTCACTGAACCCGATTGATGTGAGCTGTTCGGCAATTACCAGTCGTCTGAGGCGATTATTATCCTGTTCCGGATAGCTGAGTTTTACATTTGGTAATGTGGCCGGAATGTTATTATATCCATACAACCGTGCGACTTCTTCAACTAAATCGGCTTCTCTTTCTATATCAATCCGAAAAGAAGGAGGTACTATAGTCAAAAGATCATTGTTTTTCTGGTGACAATGGATTCCGATGGATTCAAGAAGGTCAGAGATGTTTTCAGCCGAGAGACTAATGCCCAGAAGTGAACTGGTTCTGGAAACGCTTAACTCTATAGCTGGAGTTTCGGTATTGCCGGGATAGCAGTCAATTCCTTCCTCGGGAGCCTGGCCGCCGGCTAGTTCACACATCAACTGGATAGCGCGGTTTAGGGCGTTGACTGTTCCTTTTGGATCGACACCACGTTCAAACCGGTATGAGGCATCTGTTGCCATTTTTAATTTTCTGGCAGTCCTTCGGATGGAAATAGGGTTAAAGCATGCACTTTCCAGGAGGATATTGGTAGTTGTATCGGTAACTTCGGAATTGAGACCACCCATGACACCTGCAACCGCAATAGGTTTTTCGCTATCACAGATCATCAGCATTTCCGGATCAATTTGACGACCTGCATCATCAAGAGTGGCGAATGTCAGTTCATTTGGCCTTGGAGTACGAACAACTATTTTTTTCCCAACAAGAGTGTCAAAGTCGAAAGCATGTAAGGGCTGACCATATTCGAGCATGACAAAATTAGTTATATCAACAATGTTGTTGATGGGCCTAAGCCCAACACTAAGAAGAGCTTTTCTTAACCACCAGGGAGATGGGCCTATTTTTACATCATTGATCAAACGTCCCGTGTAGCGGGGGCAAAGGTCGGCCGACTCGATTTCAACAGAAAAATGGTTGCTTGGATTATCAATGACTGCTGAGTGAATAGGTACAGTAAGAGGTTTTCGTACTACTCCGGCTATTTCCCTGGCTATGCCGATTACAGAGGCACAGTCAGGCCGATTAGGGGTGAGATCAACTTCGACAAAAATATCATTCAAGGCCATTGCGTCGATAAATGACTGCCC
The DNA here is from genome assembly GCA_049645845.1 of Desulforhopalus sp. Lineage (GTDB taxonomy): Bacteria > Desulfobacterota > Desulfobulbia > Desulfobulbales > Desulfocapsaceae > Desulforhopalus_A. The sequence continues at coordinate 36,786 of JBARUR010000289.1, forward strand.
AGGATCGGTTCCCTCTGGAAGTTCCATGATACCGTCATGCTCGGTACTAAGGCCTATCTCTCTTTCAGAACAGATCATGCCGAAGGATTCAATACCGCGAATTTTTGATTTACTAATTTTGAAGTTTCCGGGGAGAACGGTACCAGGCAAGGCAACAACAACAGCCAATCCCTGTCGCACATTTGGCGCTCCGCAGACAATCTGATGGATATCGTTGCCAATCTGCACCTGGCAGACAGTCAATTTGTCAGCATCCGGATGTTTTTCGGCAGAAATCACCAGACCCGTCTTTAAGGTTGCTAGCTCCTGATACAACGGTGCTATTGCATCAACTTCAAGACCCAGCATGGTAAGATGGTCAGCAAGCTCATCTGGTGATAAGCTTTTGACATCTACATAGTTTTGCAACCAGTTAAGAGTAAACTTCATGGTAATATTCTACTTTTTGTATTGAAACTGATGAGGAGCCGTTACGAAATAACCAGGAAATTTAAATCCATTCATTACGGATCCTTATGACGTTCCGAGCATTCTTCCGGCCATGATATTTTTTGACAACGCCTTAACTTTATTACAAGGATAATCGTCAGACTAACACCCCACAAGGGGGTACTCTTTATAGTGCCCGTGCTTTGCGGGTATAAGTGCCTTGGAGGTTACTTGAACCTTCTAATTTTATTGTAACCTTCAGATTTCTTGTTTTTTATCCCCCTCAAAGCATGGGGACTGAACTGAGTGACAGATTTTCTGGAGTAAGGCACTAAAACTGCGAAAGAAAACGTTGGTCGTTTTCATAAAATAGTCGTATGTCATCAATGCCGTACTTGAGCATTGCGATCCTTTCGATACCAAGGCCAAATGCAAAACCGCTGTAGACTGCAGGATCATAACCGACCATCTTAAATACTTCAGGATCGATCATGCCGGAACCGAGTATTTCAAGCCAGCCCGTTTTTTTGCAAACTCTACACCCGGCTCCATCGCACATGACACAGGCAATATCTACTTCAGCGCTAGGTTCTGTGAACGGAAAAAAGGAAGGCCGAAATCGAAGAGGTAAATCCTTTTTAAACATCTTTTGAGTAAAGACAGTTAAAATACCTTTAAGATCAGCAAAGGAGATATTTTTATCAACCAGAAATCCTTCGACCTGATGGAACATAGGAGTATGGGTTATGTCTGAATCACATCGATATACTTTACCTGGAGCGATGACACGAAGGGGAGGTTGCTGAGCTTCCATGATTCGAGCCTGCATTGGTGAAGTATGCGTACGCAGGAGGACAGAGTCGCTAATATAAAAAGTATCGTGCATGTCCCGGGCAGGGTGGTGAGCGGGAATGTTCAATGCTTCAAAATTGTAGTAATCGAGTTCTATATCCGGTCCTTCGGCAACGGAGAAACCAAGATTCTCAAAAATCGAACACGTTTCTCTCATTACCTGCGTTACCGGATGCAATTTGCCTGGAACAGGATAACGTCCCGGTAAAGTAAGATCAGGTCCGTGCAGAGAATCAGAACCACCAGCCGAAGCAGCAATGGCCTGTTGTTTGTCCTCAAACAATCTTTCTATTTCTGCTTTGATACTGTTGGCCAGTTGTCCCATACGCGGCCTGTCTTCTGCGGAGACTGTACCGAGTTGTCGCATAATGGAGCTGAATTTCCCCTTACGCCCTAGAAAACGGATACGAAATTCTTCCAGCAGGTTTTGGTCGTTTAGATTTTGAAGACTTTGTCTGGCTTCGGTTTCTAAGCTCTGTAACTCTTGTTCCATGTTGAATGCGAAAGTTAGGTGCTCAAAGAAACAGCGTGCCGGTTATTGATCAAAAAGACCAAAACCGGCACGCAGAAAAATTAAATATAGATCAGTTATGCGTTTGCTTCTTTGGCTATCTGTACCACTCTGGTAAAAGCCCCTGCATCAAGTATTGCCATATTGGCAAGTACCTTGCGATCTAAATCAACGTTGGCTTTCTTGAGACCACCCATCAATTTGGAGTAACTCATGTCGTTCATCCTGGCTCCGGCGTTGATCCTGGCGATCCAGAGACGACGAAAATCTCTCTTTTTGGTTCGCCGGTCGCGATAGGCATATACCAATGCGCGGTCAACTGCTTCGGTCGCTGTCTTGTATAGACGTGAACGACCACCTCTGAATCCTTTAGCAAGCTTCAGTACCCTGTTTCTTCTTCTACGGGCTTTAAAACCTCGTGTTACGCGTGGCATCTCTTAACTCCTTCTATTCCTGCTGTCAAATTGCAGCAAGTTTTTAATACTGTACATACAAGAGCGATTGTAATTCATTGAAACCAGAAAACTAACCTATTATTTACATATAAGGCAAGATTCGTCTGATTCCTTTGTAATTGGTAGCATCGACAATGTCTGATTGACGCAGGCCACGCTTACGCTTCGTTGATTTCTTGGTAAGAATATGACTGGAAAAGGCTTTATTTCGTTTGATTTTGCCAGATCCTGTCAGCTTGAAGCGCTTAGCTGCGCCTCTGTTTGTTTTCATCTTCGGCATGACGTAACTCCTTTATACCACGATAGTTACCACTCTTGTGGTCATTTCAAATTATCAGCTGGAGAAAAAAATACACTTCAACAGCAATTCATTTCGTAAATTGTGCTCTTTGGGTGCTTACTGCAATTTATGCTTTCGGGCCGACAAACATCACTAATTGTCTACCTTCCATTCGAGGTTCCTGAAGGATGACAGCATCCTCTGCGAGTGCTTCGGCAACCTTGTTCATGGCATCAACGCCGATTGTTTCGCAATAAACTATCTCACGTCCACGAAATCTCATGGTCAACTTTACTTTATTTTTAGCAGCGAGAAATTTTTTAATATGATTAATTTTAAAATTGAGATCGTGTTCATCAGTTTTGGGCCGAAACTTAATCTCTTTTGTTTCAACAATCGTCTGCTTCTTTTTTGCTTCCTGCGTTTTCTTCTTCTGCTCGTAGCGGAATTTATCGTAATTCATCACCCGACATACAGGCGGGTCGGCATTTTCCGAGACGACTACCAGGTCAAGCCCAGCATCGTACGCTATGTTTCGTGCTTCTTCTGTAGAAACAACACCTAACTGCGTTCCATCGTCGCCTATAAGTCTGACGTTAGGAAAACGAATCGCATCATTGGTTAATGCCTTTTCCTCACGCTGTACCGGACCACTCTTTCCTCTTCTATTAATAACTTTACCTCCCCGATTCTACGAGCTTAATATTGTGTGAAAACCCGAAAATCATGAAGAGATTTCGGGCAACATTTCCTTTCAAATTAATTAACACCCCACAAGGTGGTACTCAGTACCCGTGCTTTGTGGGTGTAAGTGCCTTGGTGGTCACTTTAAGATTCTACTTTTAAAGTATTCTCCAGATTTGTTGTTTTTTATCCCTCTCAAAGCATGGGGACTGAACTGAGTCAAAGGTTTTCTGGAGTAAGGCACTAAAAGCCGCGACCTTTCCTAACCTCATCCTCAACTAAAGCAACGAAATCTGAGATAGCCATTGGAGACAGGTTTTCTCCGTTGCGGAGACGTACAGTCACGGTTTTGTCGGCTACTTCTTTGTCTCCGACAATAAGCATGTATGGGATTTTAGCAACTTGGGCTTCTCTGATTTTATAATTCAGTTTTTCGTTGCGCAAATCTTTTTCAACTCTAATGCCAGCTTTACGAAGTTGTTTAAATACTGCTTCTCCGTATTCTGCCTGATCATCTGTGATATTAAGAATCCGTGCCTGCACCGGGGCAAACCATAGTGGGAAAGCTCCGGCATAATGTTCTATCAGCACCCCGATAAACCGCTCAAGCGATCCCATAAGAGCACGATGAATCATAATAGGCTGATGTTCAGTGTTATCTGATCCCGTATAGCTCATTTTGAAGCGTTCGGGAAGGTTAAAATCAACCTGGATGGTAGAACATTGCCAGGATCGTCCCAACTGGTCTTTAATCTTTATATCAATCTTCGGACCATAAAAGACACCTTCACCTGGATCAACCATGAACCCAAGCCCCTTTTTCTCAAGGGCGCTTTTCAGGGCTTCGGTAGCTTTCTCCCAGTTTGCATCGCTGCCCACATACTTCTCAGGGCGGGTCGAAAGATAAATGTCATATTCGTCAAAACCAAAAGATTTTAGAATATGTAAGTTAAGGTCAAGAATATTAAAAATTTCATCTTCCAATTGATCCGGTCGACAAAATATGTGAGCATCATCCTGGGTAAAACCACGTACCCGAAGAAGGCCATGGAGAGCTCCTGCTCTTTCGTAACGATATACCGTGCCTAATTCACACCAGCGTATGGGCAACTCTTTGTAACTTCGTTTCAGACTGTTGTAGATCCCGATATGAAAAGGACAATTCATCGGTTTTAACTGGTATTGTACTTCGTCAATATCCATTGCCGCGTACATATTCTCGCTGTAAAAATCGAGATGTCCCGAAGTTTTCCAGAGATCCTGCCTGGCTATATGAGGTGTATAGAGCAGTTCGTAATCATGGCGGTAGTGCTCGTCTTTCCAGAAATCTTCAATAAGTCGTCGAAGTTGGGCACCTTTAGGTTGCCAAAGTATGAGGCCTGGGCCGATTTCATCCTGGATTGTAAAAAGTTCCAGTTCTTTGCCAAGTTTACGGTGGTCTCGTTTTTTTGCCTCTTCTAATGCATTGAGATGTTTTTTCAGGTCTTTTTTGTCATAAAACGCCGTTCCGTAAATGCGTTGCAAAACGTCTCTTTTTTCATCGCCTCGCCAGTAAGCACCGGCTACACGTAAGAGTTTAAAAGCTTTAATAAAAGAGGTATTTGGAAGATGCGGTCCCCGACATAAATCAGTAAATTCACCGACGTGATAAAACGAAACATTATCTGTACGAAGATCTTGAATTAATTCAACTTTAAATTTTTCCTGCTCATCGCTGAATTTATTTATTGCCTCGTCACTTGGCATTTCAGTGCGCATAAACGGCAGGGCCTGCCGCACAAGCTCAGCCATTCTGGCTTCAATTTTTTCAAAATCTTCAGGGCTAAACGGTTCGTCTCTCAAAAAATCGTAGTAAAAACCATTTTCGATAGATGGACCAATGGCAACTTTGACATCTTTGCCAAAAACATCCCGGACAGCAAGTGCCATGATATGTGCAGTACTGTGCCGCAGGATATCAAGAGCGTCATCAGAACCGACCTGAACAGGAGTAAGAACCGAATCTTTTTCTAAAGGTGCAGTATAGTCGGCAATAGTCTCACCGATTTTCGCAGCTACAGTGATCTTACGCTGTTTGTTGGAGAGGAGGGCAGCCAGAGCATCCTGGACGGTGCTGCCTGCAGGTACTGTGACGGTTTCTCCTCCAATAAGGGATACGGTTATGTTTTTCATGAAAATTTTCTATATAAAAATAAAGGCTAAAGAATTAACACTCTTAATAAAGTGTTCTCACTTTAGCCTTTTATCTTTGGTAGGCGCGGACGGGATTGAACCGTCGACATCCACCACGTCAAGGTGGCGCTCTCCCACTGAGCTACGCGCCTGGATTGCTATATTAGCCTCGAAAACGCTTGAAACTTTTACAGAACTACTCCCAGGCTTGGCAAGAGCCATTTATTAACATGATTGAATTCTCTCCGCAACACCTTTTTAAGTCTTGAAGTCTAATTATTTACATATCAGCTCCGGAAGGAATACTGCAGAAGATAGCATCGCCTGGATTGGCTTTTGGTGTACAAAGCGCAGAGAGAAGTTGGCTTAACGAGCTGCCGACCTTGAATCAATTGCCTTAGCAAGAGTATATTTATCGGCATACTTGATATCCATTCCCATTGGAATGCCGCAAGCTAAACGGGTAAGGCGGATCGGTTCGTCCTGAAGGATATCAATGAGATATGAGGCAGTGACTTCTCCCGGAACAGTCGAGCTGGTAGCTATTATGACTTCCTGTACGGTTCCATTTCTTACTCTTGCTAAAAGCTCGCGGATTTTAATCTCGTCAGGCCCTATTCCGTCCATTGGTGAGATTACGCCATGGAGGATGTGATAGTGGCCTTGAAAACTATCGGTTTTTTCAATAGCAATCAGATCAGCAGATTGCTCAACAACACAGATAGTGTCAGCCTGGCGCCTGCTGTCACCGCAGATACCACAAGGATCTTTCTCTGAAAAAGAAAGACAACATGAGCAGAGTTGAATCGAACCATGTAATTCGGTTAGAGCTTCGGCCAACTCTTTTGCAAGTATCGGCGGCTTGCGAAGGATGATAAGAGCAAGGCGTGTGGCTGTTTTTCTGCCAATGCCCGGAAGGCGGGCCAATTGGTCTATCAGCTTTTGTAAAGCCGGAGGTATTACCTGCATGATAGTTTTAAGGCTGCAGGAAGTTAGTAAGCCCGGGTATATTGAGCCCACCAGTCAATTGTCCCAATTCCTGTTTGCTGAGTTCTTTCGCTTTTCTTATGGCATCATTGGTTGCGGCTACAATAAGATCCTGGAGCATTTCGGCTTCCTGGGGATCTATAACCGTTTTCTCTATTGCCATAGAAAGGATGTCTCCCTGGCCATTGACGGTAACCATTACCATACCGCCACCAGCGCTGCCGGTAATGGTTTTTTTTGCAAGATCTTCCTGGATTTTGGCCATCTTTTCCTGCATAGCTTTTGCCTGTTGCATTATGTTGCTTAGATCCATCTTTTTTCCCTGAATTAAGGTTATCGCAGCCTTATGAGAATCCTCAGGCTGAAGTGTCCGGTTTTTTATTTGAAAATCAGAACTTGTGCGTTGAGCTGAAAACTATATTCATTCTTAGCTATCAGTTTTATGTTTTGTATGATTTTTATAAATTATCTGCTTCTGGGGCCAATCCGGATGTCTCCAATCTGGCCGTTAAAAATTTCCGCGGCCATAACCACCAGTGGATCATTGGCCAACTGCTGTCTTTTTTTATGCGGTGATTCGTCCCCATTGGCATCAGGTGTGTTGTCAATTTCCGGGAGTATGAAACGGACTTTTAGTGGTTTTTGGAAAAAATCCAGGGCAAATTCGGTAAGTAACTGGTGGTTTTCCTTTTGCCGAAGAACCAGACAATTGGCTGGTTCTCTATATGTGAGTTGCAGTTCTCCTTTGACGTCCTGCTTAACAGAGTCTGCACGCTGCAAATCCTGAGACATCCACACCTTGCGGTCTTTGACATAATTTATGAAATCGAGCCAGTCTTTGCGAACGTCTTTTTCATGTGGGTGAATCTGAGGGTGCCTAGGCTTCGGAGTGTTTTCTATGGGGTCAGTTTGAGATGCCGACTCAATGAAGTGGTCTTGTGATGTGTTGCTGGTCTCGACTGGTTCTGCAGCTTCCTTTTGCGGATCATGGCCTGGATTTACAGGTTTGGCCGAAATTTGGTCACGGGAATCAATTTTTTTTTTTATGGTAAGCTGCCCCTCAGGCTGCAACACTTCTTGAAGTGAATCCGGCTTAGCCGGGAGTGCGGTGAGGATTGAATCGAGGTGACTAAGCAGTGAAGCAACCGGAACAACGTTTGCAGCTTCGATTATTTTCAAAAAAGAAGTTTCAAGGGTCAATCGGGGTTGGGCGGAAAATTTAAGATCTTCAGCCATCGCCATAAGTAAAGAGAGCTTTAAGTGAAAAGTTTCGCGGGTGTACTGGGATGCAAGATTTTGAAAGTCCGACAACTCTTCAGCGGGTAGATCGATCAGCTCGGCACATCCTTCAATTTTGCAGAGTAGAAGTGTACGGAAATGATCCATAATATCTTCGACAAAGCGTTTGAGGTCCATGCCGAAATCGAATATTGCGTCAAGTGTCAGGATCGCCTCACTTTTGTTGCCTTCAAGCAGTGCCCTGGTCAGTTGCATCAGGACTTCTCTGCTCACCAGGCCAAGGACCTCTACCACATCCTGGTTGCTGATTTTTTTTTCTCCGTAAGAAAACATCTGGTCAAGCAAACTCAGGCCATCGCGAACAGATCCGCCTGCTTCTTTGACAATAAGCGAAAGTGCGGAGGGGTCGATTTCAAAACCTTCGGCTTGTACGAGTTGGAGGAAGTGGTCATACAGCTCTTTGGCGGAAATCCGTTTCAGTTCATATTGCTGGCAGCGGGAAAGAATCGTGATGGGTATTTTGTGAATTTCTGTCGTGGCAAACATGAAATAAACATGTGCCGGGGGTTCTTCCAGAGTTTTCAGCAGGGCATTGAATGCCTCGCTGGTCAGCATGTGTACCTCGTCAATAATAATAACTTTATATTGTGAGGAAGTGGGAAGGAAACGAATTTTTTCTTTAAGCTCGCGAATTTCCTGGATACCGCGATTGGATGCACCGTCTATTTCGTATAAATCAAGGGAGGTACCTGTCGCTATCTGTCTACATGGAATACACTTGTCGCAGGGGCGGTCGTCTGGGTCTGCCTGGCAGTTGATTGCTTTGGCCATGATGCGGGCGAGCGTTGTCTTTCCTACACCCCTGACTCCGGAAAAGAGAATAGCATGGGCAACCCGGTTGCGTTTAATGCTATTCTTCAGAGTTGTTACAATTGGACGTTGTCCAATAACCTGGCTGAAGGTTTGGGGTCGGGCTTTTCTTGCAAGAACGAGATAAGACATGCAACACCAGGGTTGGTAAAGATAAGTGTCGGCTGGAGTAATGAAAAAATGATAGCCGGGTTACCTGCAACACACAAGGAGTGTCGCTACCGTTGCTTCCTTCCGGACCTGGCGGAGTTCGCGATTCTTTGTTGCGCAGGGCCCGGCTATCAAAGTCGAACTCATATTTGGCGGAGAGGGTGAGATTCGAACTCACGGTACTCGCGTACACACGCGTTCCAGGCGTGCACCTTAAGCCACTCGGTCACCTCTCCTTCTCAAATTTGTCTAAAAATTGTGTGGTACTATCTAAACTGTCGCCGGCCTTTTAGCAATCAAAAAAGTAAGCACTTTTAAAAAAAAATGCTTACTTTACTCTTAAATCACTCTAAATGAATCGTTTTTCTCTTTTCGCCTTGTCTTGAAAAAAGTCTTAAGTAAAGTGCTGCACTGTTCGCCAAGTACGCCATCGTGGATTTCAATTTTGTGATTGAGATGCCCATCATTTCCTATGGAGTATACTGAACCTGCAGCACCGGTTTTAGAGTCTGCGGCCCCATAGACTAAACGTGTGATCCGGGCGTGAATCAAAGCACCCATGCACATAATGCATGGTTCCAAAGTGACATAGAGAGTTGTACCATTCAGTCGGTAGTTACCCAATCGTTCTGCGGCGCTTCTTATGACCAGCATTTCGGCATGGGCTGAGGGATCTGTCAGTGAGATCGGGCTGTTGCCCGCTGCTGCCAGAATTCCATTGAGATCAATTAATACAGCACCCACAGGAATTTCTCCTTTAAGGGCGGCTTTTTCTGCATGGAGTAAAGCCTGCTGCATCCAATATATATCCTGATCTTTTTGAGTGTTGTCGAGAGTCATCAGGTGAACATTTCCTTTACTTGTTTTATTATGATTTTTCAGAAAGCCGTCCCTTTTGTTTGCTTTTTTTTGCTTTTAACCATATAGATATGTGAAAGGCGGTTACGTTTTCGAAATTTCTTTTACCTTCTTGTAATTACCATTATGTATAAAGTTCTTATCTCCGATTCTATAGAACAGTCCAAGGAAGATTTAATATCTGCTCTGCAGGATAGATGTGAACTGACTTTTATATCCAATGTAGCTGAATTTCAAGCAGAGATTAAAGCCCGCCAGTTTGATCTCATCTTTCTTGACACCGAATCCCTTGAAAGCACTGCGATGACGCAGCTTGAACAGATTCACAGCAAGGATCCGTTTATGCCGATCATCATGACCAGTGAGTCGGAAAAGGCGGAAATTATCGTTCAAGCGATGAACACCGGTGCCAGTGATTTTCTTGTACATCCAATTTCTTCGACCCGTTTTAATATCGCTTTCAACAGGGCAATCGAGATTCGCGATCAGAAGTTTGAGATTGCCTATCATCGGCGCAAACAGGATGTCGTCTACCATTTTAAAGATGTAGTCGCTATCAGCCCCAAGATGCGCAATATTATAAAAAGCCTCGAAAGATTTGCCAAAACTGATTCCACGATTCTCATTACAGGGGATACCGGTACAGGAAAATCATTTCTGTCCGGTACTGTCCATTTCAATTCTCCGAGGCGCAAAAAGCCGTTTGTTAAGATTAACTGTGCTAATATTCCTGAGGATCTGCTCGAATCCGAATTGTTCGGGCACGAAAAAGGCGCTTTCACCGGTGCGGACAAACAGCGAATCGGCAGGTTTGAACAGGCAAGCGGCGGGACTATATTTCTCGATGAAATAGGCGAGATGAATATGCGACTGCAGACTAAGCTGTTGAGAGTGCTTGAGGAAAAATCTTTTGAAAGGGTTGGCGGAAATAAAACAATTTATAGTGATGTGCGCATCATAGCTGCAACAAACAAAAATCTGGTACATCAGGTTGAGGTCGGCCTGTTTAGGGAAGATCTTTATTATCGTATTAATGTTTTACCGGTTTGTCTTCCTTCCCTTCGGGAAAGACCATGCTGCATTCTGCCTTTGGCGGATTTGCTTTTAAAGAAGTGTTGTACTTCGATGCATAGTGATATCTCGGCGTTTTCTGAAAATTCTAAAACCTTGATTCAAAGCTATGATTGGCCTGGCAATATAAGGCAATTGGCTAATACTATTGAGCGGGCTGTCATTCTTGAAGACAACTCTGAAATTCACTCATATAACCTGGCGCTACCGGACAAAATTAGTAAACGACCTGCCGAAAACAGGCCGGTTAGCTACGAACAGGAGAGTCCGGGGGGGAGGATGGAATTAGGAGAGTCCCTGGCTGAACAGGAAAAGGAACTGATATTGAGGATTCTCGAAGAATCTCTGTGGGTACAGAAAAATGCCGCCAATAAGCTGGGTATCAGTCCAAGAGCCTTGAATTATAAGATCAACAAACTGGGAATTACGCATCCGCACTGGAGGCGCAATAAGTCGATTGATGAATAGCATTCGACTTACCGGGCCAACAATTTATGTTTTTTCCGACTTATTCAACCTTGGTCAGCATCTCCTCAATCACCGCGAGACCGGTTAGCCAAAAGGTAGGACTATTCAGATCAATATTGAAGGGCTTGAGTAATTCATATGGTGAAGCTGACCCACCAGCCGACAGCAGCTCAATGTATTTCTTCACAAAGGAATCGCCTTCCTGTTGGTAGAGGCCATATAAGGCTAATACCAGAAGTTCTCCAAAGGCATAGGAATAAACATATCCCGGGGTTGAGAGAAAATGCGGGATATAGGACCACCATATTCCGTAATCATCACTAAGATTGACTGAATCCCCAAACATTGCCCGTTGGGTGGACAGCCAGTACTCGCTCAATTGTTCGTTGCTGAGTTCTCCATACTTCCTTCTCCCTTCGTGCATCAGCTTCTCGAATCTGTTCATAGCTGTCTGCCTGAAAACCGTGGCAAAAATCGATTCCAGTTTCTGGCAAATAAAGGCACGCCGCTCCTGGTCATTTTCCAGGAGTTCGAGTTGACTATTGAAAACCAGGAGTTCGGCAAATACCGAGGCTGTCTCGGCAAGCGGTAAAGGAGTATCGCTGTTGAAATGACCCTGTGCCGCGGCTAGCACCTGATGTACCCCGTGGCCAAGTTCATGAGCAACTGTAGATACATCCCGGAGATTGCCAGTATAGTTTACAAGCACATAGGGATGCACATCGGGAACACAGGGGTGGGCAAAAGCCCCCCCTCGTTTGCCTGTACCTATCGGGGCATGAATCCACTTGCGGGTAAAAAACATTTCTGCAATTTCTGCCAGTTGCGGTGAAAATGCAGAAAAGGAGGAAAGTACAGTCTCCCTGCATGATTGCCAGTCTATCTGTTTAGTCGGCAAAGAAGGCAGAGGCGCGTAACGATCAAAATCTTCTAATCTTTCTACGCCAAGCAGCTGCTGTTTGACATGGTAGTAACGGTTGACGAGATCATAACGCGAGGTTACCGAATCTATCAGGGTTTCAACTGTTTTGTCCTCAAGTTCATTGTGCAGATTCATAGAACTGACCCAGCTGGAGTGTTTGCGCAGCCGGTCGGTAATCATTTTATCTGCCGCCAGGGTGTTGAAGATATGAGTGAGGATATGTTTGTTGTCACGGAGACCGGCAGTCATTTCCAAAGCTGCCTTCTGTCTGACTTCACGGTCGGTGTGATAGAGATCAGTCAGGACTTCCTCTTCTGTTCTGTTATTTTCGCCGAATTTCAGATTACTCAATATTTTCTCAAAAAGAGTAGTCCAGGAGTTCCTGCCAACTGCTTCTTTTTCAAGGAGTAATTTTTCTTCTGCCTCTGTGAGCTGATGGGGGCGATAACGTCTGAGAGCATCGAGATAGTGTCGGTATTGCTGAAGATGAGGGGAATCGAGCAGCTTGAGTGCCTGCTGGTCGTCAACTTGGTTCCATTCAAGCTCAAAAAAGATTGTTTCCGTTCCGCACTTGCTGTGTAATTCATGAATCCGTTGATCGAGTGCGCCTGCTTCGGCATTTCCCATTTGGGTAGTAAAGTTGAGAAAGGAGAACGTTCCAAGTTTGGTGAGCGCACAATCAAGATTTTCAAGTCTTATCACAAGAGACAGCAATGAATCTGCATCCAGGTTGGCAATCTTGCCGTAAAAGGCCTTTTTAATATCGGCCGCTTCCGTTTCACACCATTCTGTATCCGATTGAATGTACTGATCATCCGTCCCTGAATATAAATCCGTAAGGTTCCACAGCACGTCTGCGGTGCCGAGGGTATTATTCGTTTTTGTTGTATTAGGCATGGTAGCCTCCATTTTTATCGCAAACTATTGATAAATGGTCCTACTGCTTCAGCGCCTTTTTCATCGACTAAGCGTATAGTCTCCGAGCCAATTACAGCCATATCGGCTTTACCGATAATAGCAGCTACATCCTCCTTGTTGCGGATCCCAAATCCGACAGCCAGGGGAAGGGCGGTTGCTGTCCTGCATCTGGCAAGATAGGTATCAAAATCATCATCGAACTCCGATTGTTGTCCGGTTACCCCACGGCGGGCGGCACAATAGATAAATCCCGTAGCCGAATTGCTCAGTTCGGCCATCCGCTCATCTGTAGAGGTAGGAGCAAAAATAAGAATTGGGGCAATTTGATACTCGGTTGCCAGGCGAAAAAACTCATCGCCCATTTCCGGCGGTAAGTCTGGAACAATCAATCCTTGTATGCCTGCACTCCGGCAATCTTTAAAGAAGCGTTCTTCGCCGTATTTAAAGATAATGTTGTAGTAGGTCATAAAGAGAAAAGGAATCTCGTATTTCCTGGTCATCTCGGCACCAAATTCTATGCAGTCGGAAACAGAAGTACCGAGAGCAAGGCTGTCCTGATTGGCTTTTAAGATGACCGGACCGTCGGCCATGGGCTCGGAAAAAGGTATCTGCATTTCGATGCAGTCGACTCCTCCCTCGACCATTTGACTGATTACCCGACGATTTATTGCCATGGAAGGGTAGCCCAGAACTATATGAGTCATGAGGAGAATCTTTTTTGTTTCCAACCGGGTGCGTAAACTTTTTTCAAGTAACATATTATTTCCTATCTTGTCTTCTGGAGACGAAAAGAAAGTAGCAGGTTTATTTAGTGCCGTTTCAGGTATCACCTTCGGTCATGTTATTCTTTATTAACAACGGCTGGACCATATTCTTTGCCGCGGGCGATGATAAACTCCTTCCAGGAAGGATCGTCAAATGCATGGGCAATGGTGAAAATATCTTTATCACCCCGACCGGACTGATTGATGATAATCGCATCGTTCGGACTCAGAAGAGGCGCCTCTTTAAAGGCCTGTACAAATGCATGGGCAGATTCAAGCGCTGGAATAATGCCTTCCTTTCGCATGGTCAGATCAAGTGCCTGCATGACTTCATCATCGGTGGCTGACTCGAAACGGACCCGTTTTTTTTCTGCCAGATTGGCAAGAATCGGACTTACGCCGACATAGTCCAACCCGGCGGCTACCGAGTGAGTTTCCAGCATCTGACCATCGGTGTTCTGCAAAAACATGGTCTTGTATCCTTGGGCAACACCGGGCGTGGCATCTTTGCCGCAAAGCCTGGAGGCATGTTTGCCTGTATCGATTCCTTTTCCGCCGGCCTCAACGCCAACCAGTTCTACATCATTGTTATCAACAAATCCCTGGAAAATTCCCATGGCGTTAGACCCTCCACCAACGCAGGCGTAAACACGAGCCGGTGGTTTTCCATGACGGGCCATGATTTGTTCTTGCGCTTCAGTACCGATGATTGACTGGAACCACGAGACCATTTCCGGAAAGGGTGCGGGACCGCAGGCTGTACCAAAGGCATAATGAGTGGTATCCATGTTGGTGACCCAATCTCTGAAGGCTTCGTTGATGGCATCTTTTAAGGTTCTTGAACCGTCTTTTACCGGAATGACGGTAGCTCCCATTTTCTCCATCCAGAATACATTGGGGCGCTGCCGCTGTACGTCGACCTCACCCATATAGATAGTGCATTCCAGCCCGAATTTGGCAGCCATTGTCGCCGTTGCCATACCGTGCTGGCCGGCACCTGTCTCTGCAATTACCCTCTTTTTACCCATTCTTTTGACGAGTAAGCCCTGGCCCATAACATTATTAGCTTTGTGAGCGCCGGTATGATTAAGGTCTTCACGTTTAATATAAATTTTGGCCCCGCCAAAATGTTTGGTGAGATTTTCGGCATAGGTTAATGGTGTAGGTCTACAGGAATAAGTAGACATTATATCGAGATATTCCTGCCAAAACGTGGGGTCTTCTTTGGCTTGTCTGAAACTTATTTTCAGTTGTTCAAACGTCTCGTGGAGGATTTCGGGGATATACGCACCGCCCCATTTGCCAAAAAAACCTTTGTTTTCCATTGTTTTCTCCGTAATATATTCTATGCGGGTGGTTATTGAGTTTCTAAATTAAAGATGGAATGACCTTTTGATAAGGTATGTTGTAATAAGTCGAAAATAAATGTGCTGAAAAATAATTAACCTACCTTTTCAAATCAAGGAGAAAGAGTATGACGAAAGATGCAGAAGTTGTAAACAACCTGAGAATCGATGCAAACAAAATATTGACCTTTCCACACGGCATTCCAGGTTTTGAAAAATACACTACTTACATTGTATATCACAAGGAAGAAAATGATATCAGTGCCTTTTGGCTGGAGTCGTGTGATGAACCGAAGGTAACATTCACCCTGGTGGACCCTGGACAATATGGGCTCAACTACGAGCTGGAATTGACCGACGAAGAGCGGGATCTTTTGCAGGCGGAGAAGGCTGAAGAACTAGGGATTTTTATGGTACTCAGCAAAAAAGAAGATGGAAAATCAACTGCCGCCCTCAATGCCAATATTGCAGGCCCTGTTATAATTAATCCACGAACACAGCTTGGGCTGCAGAAGGTTATCTATCGTTCGCATCTCAAGACAATTATTGTCCAGGAAAAATAGTTCTAAGATTATGGTAACTGCCTTCTGCATGCGGCACCGAAATCCTCTGGATAATGGCCATTGATAAACCGCATCTGAGCTTCACTGAAAGCCCCGGGGGATTCGGGCAAACGGGGCAGAAAAGCATAAAGAAGAGGCTGGCGGAGACTACTTTTTTCGTTCATCCTCTTTGAATATTCAATGGAGGTGACCATCTTGGCGCCAATCCCGGCGAGTACCTTTTGGGCCAGCAGAATACCGGTATCAAGAGACTGCCGGATCTGGTTGTCACACTCAAAAATATTTCCCGCCAGACTGCCATCTTCAGCAGGCAGGGTCATGAGCTGCAGTTCCCATTGAGATGTTTGTGCCTTGGGCACAAAAAGCATAACTTTTTCATCGCTCCAGACCACCAGATCCGACTCCAGGTCTGTTCGATCATCCATTCGGCGATTACCGGCGATAGCCCGTCGATAATCTTCAAAAAAATCACTTTTGTGTTCAAGATAATATTGATCGATCACATCAGCTATAAAATCGCCGCTGCTATAAGCGGGCATCAGGCCGGTAACCTGCATGGTTCCATGCTGATAGCTTTCGACCTGATCTGGTACCATCGCGTACTGCTGATGAATCTGCTGGTGCGAGGCATGGAGTCTATAGCGAGAGGGGGCGAAATCAAAACCGTAATTCCAGCCCCAAAGAGTTGCGGGAGCAGAACCACTGTTAGTGGACTTTTTGGTGACCGCCAGTCGCAGGGATTCAAGTTCGTCTTCGGTGAGCATTTTTTTTATAGCCGGAAGATTGATGCCGAGTTCTTCTGCAAGCCGCACATAACTCCTTTGATAATAAAGATGCCGTAGCGCCCGGACATCGTGGGAGCTGAGTGCATCGATGGAATAACGGATAGCATCATCGGCCATATTGGCGGCATAATGGCCACCGGGAATATAGGAGTTTCGGCGCATATATTCGAATACATGGCTGTGCTGATCTACTGGCCATTCGCCGACAATCTCACTGCCTCCCTGGGCGCCGGGACGAATAACCATGATTATTTTATAGACATCGGGCAGGTGCGGATTATTGGCTACCGCTTCAAAAAGCGGATGGTTATGGATGACAGGCCTGATGTTCCCGGTGCTCTCCTGCCTGTAAAGTAAACCTGTAGGCGTTTCACCATCTTTGATGATTTCGCAGCTGAGTTCAGCAAGTTTTTGCAGATCTCTCGGATCAGTCGAAGAGGTGGCCAGAGCTAGAAGCAGCGGGGTGGGGAGACGCTCAATCAGTGTCTTGTCAACGTTGTTTTGTTGCAGCGTGTCACTGAGGGAGACTTGATCCGGCTGAGGCAGTCTTATTCGGGTTAGATTTTTGGCGGATGTATCCGCCCATTCCTTGTCGATATAGGTGCGGCCCTTAAAAGGAAAGGGATTGGGGATCTCAAAAATCCAGTCAGCATTGTTTACTTCAACATTTCCTTCAGGATAGTTCCGGGCATTATCAACCGGATCGTTTCCTTCGGTTAGTCCAAGAGATTCAAGTTTGCAAGAATCTCTAAGGTTTGTGACAGTATAGGATGGTTTGTGGATACCATACTGGAATTTGCCATCTGGAGTGATGCATGTTTTTAAGCGTTTCATAATGTATCAGTCTGCCTCCTTCCAAAGAGAAAGCGCCTGTTGATAAATTTGCGACCGGGAAATACCAAGATCGGAGGCCAGGCGCCGGCTAACATCCTTTAAGGAGAGATCGGAGTTGTCACGGTACCAAAGAATCAGTTCTTCCACTGTTTGCCCCTTAACTTCTTCCTGTACTCCGGGCCAGATAATGAGCACAAACTCGCCGCGGTTTTTACCTTCCCGGCTCTTTGCCAGCAGACTGCTCAGGGTTCCATGCTGCAGGTCCTCGAATGCTTTGGTCAGTTCTCTCGCCCAGAAACTGCGGCGCTCTCCAAACACCTCAAAAGCGTCATTCAGGAGTGAATCTATGCGGTGGGGAGATTCATAGAGTACGATTGGGTATTCACATGCCGCAAGAGACGTGAGGAGTTTGCGTCGTTGTCCTTTTTTAGAAGGAAGAAAACCGACAAAGAGGAACCCTGAAGAGGTCATTGCCGACCCGGATAGAGCAGTGGTTAAGGCAGATGGTCCGGGAAGAGGGACCACATTCAGGCCATTTTCCAGAAGCAATTGGACAACTATAGCCCCTGGGTCGGAAATGCACGGGGTGCCGGCATCGCTGACCAGAGCAATGTTTTGTCCTTCCCGCAGTCGACTCAGAATTTCTTCACTCCGTTCGACTTCTTTTTCACGGTAATAACTAATTAGCGGAGTGCTGATTTCAAAATGATTAAGAAGTCTTTTGGTGTGCCGGGTGTCTTCAGCAGCTACGAGATCAACCTCTTTTAAAATGCGAAGGCATCGCAGGGTGATATCTTCGAGATTGCCGATCGGGGTAGGAACTATATAGAGCGTTCCTGTTTTTTGTTCTGTATTGGGAACCATATTGTTTCACAGTAAAGTAAGAGATAGAAGATAAATGTAGAACAGTATGCTCAATTGATTAAAAAAATGCATCCGCTTTTCTTGACTTATTTATTAAAACACTATATGAGTATGTGTTCATATATCAACAAGGAGGAGAGATGAACAATGATCGGTGTATCAGTCGGATCGTCCATCAGGAGAAAGTTGATCTGGCTAAAGCTCAGGATCTCGATCCAGGGCAAGTAGAACAATTATGCAGTTTATTCAAGGCGTTTTCTGAGCCGGGTCGCTTGCGCATTCTCCATGCTTTGCAGCAACAGGAGATGTGCGTGTGTGATCTTGCCGCCCTGCTTGATGTCTCTGAGTCGGCAGTCAGCCATCAACTACGGCTGTTGCGCACTATGGGCCTGGTTGCTAACAGGCGCGACGGCACCGTGCTTTATTACCGACCGGCGAATAGCAAAATGATTGAATTGATCAGCTTTGCCGATTCGCTTCTCAAGGGACAAAGATAAAAGCAAAGAAGCAAATAAATATCATTAAGGAATCAGCTATTTTGGAACTATTAATAAGGTTATCGCAAGAAATCTGGCATATTTTGCTCGATTCATCTGTATACATTCTGATGGGAATAATAATAGCAGGAATGCTGCGGGTAATTCTCAATCCGAATACAGTCCTCAACCATCTTGGCCGTGGCCGGTATGGTTCCGTTGTTAAGGCGGCATTACTCGGGGTGCCTCTCCCGCTCTGATCGTGTGGTGTGCTGCCGGCGGCAGCATCACTTAGAAAGCAGGGTGCAAACAAAGGGGCAACTACTGCTTTTCTGATCTCTACTCCCGAATCCGGCGTGGATTCTATAGCAATCACCTATGCTCTCCTGGACCCGATTATGACTGTAGTTCGTCCGCTGGCTGCTTTTGTGACGGCAATGGTCGCAGGACTGGCTGAAAATCTGTTTTTCTGGAAAAAAAACAGTGAGGAAATTGTTGTAGACAGAAGTTGTCCGGTGGACAATTGTTGCGATGGAATAGATTGTCCCGAAGAACTCCACAAGAAGCATCATTCTCTCGCCGAGAAAACATTGGCTGGCTTGCGTTTTGGTTTTCAGGAAGTTTGGGGTGATATCGTGGGGTGGTTTTTTGTCGGTGTATTCCTTGCGGGGCTAATCACTACCATGGTTCCAGATGACCTGATGGCAACTCTTTTGGGTGGAGGGCTCAGTTCCATGTTGGTGATGCTGGTGGTTGGAGTGCCGCTGTATATATGCGCCACAGCCTCGACTCCTGTTGCTGCAGCTTTAATCATGAAGGGGGTGAGCCCAGGTGCTGCATTAGTCTTTCTACTCGTAGGTCCTGCCACTAACATTACCTCCCTTTCTGTTTTGGTAGGTATCCTCGGAAAAAAGAGTACCATTATGTATCTTTTTATCCTTTCTTCATGCGCAGTACTTTTTGGCTTGGGAATAGATAGTTTATATCAATTCGCAGGTATTTCACCACAGGCCATTATCGGCGAAGCCTCGGAGTTGATCCCGGAAACAGTGAAATTGGCAGCAGTTGTTTTGCTTCTCGGACTCTCTGTTAAGCCGCTCTATAGACTTCTAAGAAAAAAATTTGCGGCAAAACCAAAAGCGCCGCAAACCGAATTCTTTAGTCAGTTTCCACCTGTAGGAGCGACTTTAAAGAACACCGAAAAACAAGTAAGTAAAGAGGATACGCCTCACTGTACTTGCTGTAAATAGCAGAGTAACCATTGACGCTTGATTATAAAAAACTATTGTTGATGTAGATGCGGATTATTGTCATAATGAGGCCATAGTGACAAATATATTACATAACCCATAAATATCACTCTAAAAATCTATTCAATTAATGAAGAGGAAAGATGAGTAAACATATCGGGATATTAACCGCTGGAGGAGACAGCCCCGGACTGAATGCTGCAATTCGGGGGATCGGTAAATCGGCCCTGGCTACAGGAAAGATGCACATCGTCGGTTTTCGTGATGGTTTTAGAGGACTGATGGAGAACAGGACAATGCGGCTTGACCGGGATACGCTTTCTTCTATCTTGACAAGAGGTGGGACTATTCTCGGCACGAGCCGGGATAAACCCCATAAGATGCCGGTCGGAAGTGAAGTTATGGATATGACCGAAGTGATCTGTGATAATTATAAGCGGCATAGTCTTGATGCGCTTATCTGTATCGGTGGTGGAGGTACGCAGAAGAATGCTTATCGACTTGCTCAAAAAGGACTCAATATTCTGACTCTGCCGAAAACAATCGATAATGACGTCGCCATGACGGATGTCACCTTTGGTTTTCATACAGCAATGGAAATAGCCACCGAGGCCATTGACCGGCTTCATTCGACCGCTCATAGTCACCATCGGATAATCGTTGTGGAAGTTATGGGGCATAATGCAGGATGGCTGGCTCTGGGAGCCGGAATTGCCGGAGGTGCGGATGTCATACTCATCCCGGAGATTCCTTACGACTTGCAGGCAACTGCCAATGCCATCCGAAAGCGCCAACAGAGGGGAACCAATTTCAGTATAGTCGCTGTCGCCGAGGGCGCGCTCAGTGTGACCGATTATGCAAAGATGACAGCATTAAAAGAAAAGAAAGCTAAAGCCAGGGATAAAGGTGAAAGTAAGGCGCAGAAAAAGGCCGAAGAATCATTAAAAGAATTTATTCGACAGCAGGGTAACAGCACTCTCAGGCTGAGTCAGGAACTTGAAGCAATGACGGGTTTGGAGTCGAGAGTGACAATTCTTGGCCATTATCAGCGGGGTGGTACACCCTCTGCTGCTGACAGGGTGTTGGCAACACGTCTCGGCAGCGCCTGCATCGACTGCATCGAACGTGGTGAATACGGAGTAATGATAGCTGTCAATGGTGAGAGCACAAAAACTGTTCCTCTTGAAAATGTTGTCGGCAGGAAAAAGCTGGTACCGCTTGATCACTCCTGGATTAGTGCTGCCCGCAATGTAGGTACTTGCTTAGGAGATTGATCCCTTATAACATTCTTCCTCAAATTAAGCACAACTCGGGTTACCACAAATTTAGAGAAGAGACGGAAACTCTTTTGTAATTTTTTTTTCCTTAAGTATACTCAGTAAATAGAGAATGTGGCTACTCTTCATTGAACCTGAGCTGGAAGGAGAACGACCTTGTCTGATGGCAATGACCAAATCGACCTGTTCGATAAAGCTGTTAATCGTATTCTAATTATAGAAGATCAGGCCGAGATAAGAGGAATGCTTGATAAGTATCTGAGTTCAGTTGGATATGAAACAAAAACTGCTGAAAATGGATTGGATGCGCTTTTCCTGCTAGAACAATGGCCAGCTGATCTTGTTACAGTTGATCTTAATATGCCGGTTATGAACGGCCATGATTTTATTAAAAAAGCTGTAGCACGATGGCCGGATATGCCGGTTGTGGTTGTCTCAGGAATTGGTACTGTAAATCAGGCAGTTGAGGCTTTGCGGATTGGAGCGCATGATTTTATAGCAAAACCGATTGAAAGCCTTTCCCTGGTAAAAAATACTATTGAAAAAGCCATTGAGGCCGCAGAGCTCTCCCGGCAAAATCGGGATTATCAGCAGAATCTTGAGAGGAAAGTCGAGCGGCGTACGATCGAACTTGAGGAGATCAAACGCCAGTTGTTGTATAGTCTTGGAAAATCGGCAGAATATCGAGATAATGAAACAGGACGACATGTTATCAGAGTAGGCAAGATATGTACTCTTCTTGCCAAAGCCATTGGCTTTAGTTCTTCTTTGGCCAAAACATTTGCGGAAGCTGCACCTCTACACGATATAGGCAAAATTGGTATATCCGATACAATTCTTCTTAAACCGGGGATGCTTACTGAAGAAGAGCGAAACATTATGAAGAAACACTGTGAAATCGGCTGTGATATTCTTCGCCATTATTCTTCTGCCAAGGAGCATGAAAAGGTAGACTTTGATGAGATTATCCGCATGGGTAATGATATCAATGAGCTTTCATTGCTCGAAATGGCTATGGTCATCGCCCTTTGCCACCATGAGCGCTGGGACGGCGATGGCTATCCCTGTAATCTTAAAGGAACACAGATCCCATTAATCGGTCGAATTGTTGCCATTGTTGATGTATATGACGCGCTGGGAAGTGAACGTCCTTATAAAAAAGCTCTACCCGAGGAAGTTTGCCAAAAAATTCTAAAAGAAGGAAAAGGCAATCATTTTGACCCTGAGCTTATAGACGTGTTTTTCGCTAATATCAATGATGTCCTTGAGATTAAAAAGGAATGGATGGATTGA
This sequence comes from Desulforhopalus sp., assembly GCA_049645845.1. Lineage (GTDB taxonomy): Bacteria > Desulfobacterota > Desulfobulbia > Desulfobulbales > Desulfocapsaceae > Desulforhopalus_A. Next base: position 59,104 of record JBARUR010000289.1, read on the forward strand.
TTCGATATTCCCCTATTTTTTAATCCCAAAGCTCCATGACAAACTTTCGGTTCAATTCGAGATATTTATATTGCATGTGCGGATCATTGCAAAATACCTCCAAGGTAATGGTGTCGTTGTAACCGGCAGCTTTTAAAGCATGGACGGCATTTTTCCAGTCGACTGTCCCAACGCCCAAGGGCATATGATCATCTGATCTTGATCGATTATCTGAAAAATGAACATGCTGAATATCTTTTCCCAACTCTCTGCAAAAAAACTCATGATCATCAATACCGAAATTTGTGTGACCAAAATCCAGGTGCAGTTTTAATGGAGGCACTGCTGCCAAAATAGTTTTAAAAGTAGCAACCCTGTCAAAAGGAGCCTTGAAATTTTCCAGTACCACAATCAAGCCATACGATGCAGCCATTTCAACAATTGATTTGAGCGAATCTATATTGAATACCACCAAATCTCCTCTCATAGCCGGCGGACAAAAGTAACAGGGATGGACATTCATCACTTTTGTCCCCAAAGCGGAAAAGATTTTGGCACATCGCTCCAATTCCTGAAGACAAGCGTCACGAACAGCCTGGTTTGGATACGCATGCGGCAGGCACGGATCGGTATGACCTGTGATTGACAGCCCATAAGAATCAAGAATGGATCCTAATCTAGTGATATCAATTGTTGATGCGCCAGGGCCTTCAATGGTCAAATCCAAAAAATCAAATCCGGCTTTGCCGCAGGTTCTTGCCTCTTCGTATACTGATTTTGACGGATTGTTCATTATCCCGATTTTCATTATGCATTTCCTTTTATTGATTATGCTGTGCCAAGTTCAACCGTTGACTATCTTCATCCGGATCTTTTATTCTTTTAGGAAGAGAAGCAAGCTAAAACCAGACATTAACTTTCATGATTAAATCGGATTAACTCATCGGGGAGGATGTGTCATGATTAAATTCAGCCGTTCCAAAAAAAACCAGCAACACCTCTATATTGCCAAGTAGATCTGGAATGGCTTCGCCCCCTCGATACTGGCAATTACAGCAAATGTGGTCACTATTCCGTCTGTCGCACCATAAACCATATCTTTGATATAAAGCCTCGCTGTTTTGTTTTTGATTTTTTCCATTAGATACTCCCGTGTGTTATTCTCTTCTATCTTTTCTGCTTTCTGAAATCCAAAATGCAAGTGTTCTATGCGACAACTTCAATATCAGTATTCTGCAACAGGATAGGAGAGAGTTTAATTTTATCGTTAGAAACATCATATTCATCTTTGAAACTCTATTCCATGGATGAACTCTATTAGATAGGATGGTTGACACTTAGCTTAAAAATCCTGATTAACTGATATGACCTTATTGAGGGGAAATGAGCATTAAGGTATTGATATGGGCTCGAAAAAACATGAATTGCTTACTTCGGCCAATGAGATAATAACACGTTCTGTTTATTGGAAAATCGAACCGGATATAAGAGAGAAACCGTCTATTCAAAATGTTGCTGTTACCACAAGGGATTTTTCTCTTCATTCTGTGGATATATTTGTCCAACAGGTATTTTAGATAACCATTTTCTTCCTGATTTTATGACCTTTTCGGAACGTTGAAAGCGATAATAATTATTTGATAGGGGGTAATATGATAGAGTTTGTAAAACCAATTGCAGAATTTTGTGCCGCATTTATGGAGATTGTTGGTATCTTCATAATTATTTCCCTTACGCTCTTCTCCCTAATCAAAAGCTTGATTCAGTTGCTCAGGAAGAATAAAACTGAAACGATATTTCTAAAGCTCCGTCACCGCATTGGAAGAGGCATTCTACTTGGCCTGGAGTTTCTCGTGGCAGCAGACATTATTCATACAGTGGCAGTTGAATTGACATTTGAGACGGTGGGCGTGTTATCAATTATTGTGCTCATACGTACCTTTCTTAGCTTTACCCTGGATGTTGAATTGACAGGCAAGTGGCCTTGGCAAAAACAGGAATAAGCCGTTTGTATGTGACTTGTATGGGCTAATAAATAAATTTTGCGGAGATGAGTGAGTGCGGAACACTGGCGTTTATTGTTCCTGAAAAAGGTTTAAACCCCCGCCTTTAGGCGGGTAGCATTCTGCTAGCGGTTGTCGTATAATCCTTCGGTATGGAATATCGCCAAGGGAGTCATACCAAATATAAGATTGAGTACCACTTTGTTTGGGTTACGAAATATCGTTATCACCTGTTGCAAGGCGACATAGCTTTGCGAGTTAGAGAACTCGTGCGGCAGACTTGCGAGTATTTTGAAATCCAAATATTGCGTGGTGTCGTGAGTAAAGATCATGTGCATATCCTGGTTTCTGCCCCACCAAATATCTCTCCTTCTGATATCATGAGGAGGGTCAAGGGAAGAGTGTCTCGTAAGATATTTGAAGAATTTCCTCATGTGAAAAAACGGTATTGGGGCCGTCATTTTTGGGCTCGCGGCTATTTTTGTGTAACATCTGGGGAATTAACTAAAGAAATGATCCAAGACTACTTGGCTCACCACTTTGAGAAGGACCCCAATGACAAATTTGACATCGAATAAACCGGCAGAGCCGGTATAGCTGGACTTTCAGTCCGCGCTTTCAAACCCACCGACTTCTAGTCGGTGGTTGTTTAGTGACAACTCACAGAATTATTATCGATATGTTCACCAAGGATAACTACATCCTTTTCGGCCATATCTGTTGAATTTTCCCAGATATTTGAGAGATTTCGAACCTGGGATGGGCGGGTTTGGAACCCGCCCCTACACCCTGAACCTGAATGGTCGGGTGGAAATCAAACATGGTATGTAAAAGGTCTTGTAATAATCCGCCCTTAAATACTTTTGCTGAATGGAGCCACGGTCGTACCAGCGGCAACTGTAGAGTCCACCAAATAGCTGTACGGTCCAATAATCGCTTTGTCGCCGACATGGCAGTTTTTTAGAATAGAACCCTGGCCGATTTTGCAGGATTTTCCAATTCGGCAACCTTCAGAAATATGGACACCTGGATCGAGGATAGTATCTTTTTCAATTGAAGATTCCGGCGATACGCTGATTGTCTCAGGATTATTCATGGTGATCCCCTGCAACATCAGCAATCTGTTTCTCCGCATCTGGAGCTCATTTTGAGCAT